>DKJA01000051.1 GCA_002454505.1 Oxalobacteraceae bacterium UBA6704 | reverse complement strand
CCGCTGCGACGCCGCGAGCCGGCCGCCGTGACGATGGACCTGGGCCTGCCGCCGGATGCGGACGGGGCCAGCGAAGGCCTGGCGCTGCTGCAGCAGATCATCGCTGCAGCGCCGGATACCAAGGTGATCGTCCTGTCCGGGAACAGGGACCGCGCCAACGTACTGAAGGCGGTCGGCATGGGCGCCTACGATTTCCACCAGAAGCCGCTGGATGCCGACCTGCTGCGCCTCGTCGTCGAGCGGGCGTTCTTCCTGCACCTGGTGCAGCAGGAAAACCGCCGCATGCTGCAGATCGAGGCGGATTCGCCGCTGGCCGGCATCATCAGCCGCGATCCGGGTATGCTGAAGGTGTGCCGCAGCGTCGAGAAGGTGGCGCCATCGTCGGCCACCGTGCTGCTGCTGGGCGCGTCGGGCAGCGGCAAGGAACTGGTGGCGCGGGGCCTGCACCGGCTGTCGGCCCGGCACGACAAGCGCTTCGTGGCGATCAACTGCGCGGCGATTCCCGAGCACCTGCTGGAAAGCGAGCTGTTCGGCTACGAGAAAGGCGCATTCACGGGCGCGGTCCGGCAGACGCCCGGCAAGATCGAGCTGGCGCACGGCGGCACGTTCTTCCTCGACGAGATCGGCGACATGGCGATGGCGCTGCAGGCCAAGCTGCTGCGTTTCCTGCAGGAGCGCGTCATCGAACGGGTGGGCGGGCGCAGCGAGATTCCCGTCGACGTGCGCATCGTGTGCGCCACGCACCGCAACCTGAAGTCGCTGGTCGATGCCGGCACCTTCCGCGAAGACCTGTTCTACCGCCTCAGCGAGATCGTGCTGGTGATTCCGCCGCTGCGCGAGCGGGTCGGCGACGCCGTGCTGCTGGCACAGCATTTCAAGCACCGCTTCTGCGCCAGCGAAGGCCGCGGCAGCATGCATTTCAGCGCCGAGGCGCTGGCGGCGATCGAGGCATACGCCTGGCCAGGCAATGTGCGGGAAATGGAAAACTGCATCAAGCGCGCCGTGATCATGGCGGAAGGCACGCAGATCGGCGTCGCCGACCTGGGCCTGCCCGATGCGGTGCCGGCGGAAGAGAGCATCGACCTGCGCGCGGCCCGCGATGCGGCCGAATACAAGGTGATGGTGAAGGCGCTGGCCCGGTCCGGTGGCAATATCGCCAAAGCCGCCGAGATGCTGGGCGTCAGCCGGCCCACGCTGTACGACCTGATGGCCCACCACGGCATCAAGTAGGCAGGGCTGGTCAGTCGCGCCACTGGCCGGCGGCCACCAGCTTGTTCTTCAGCCCCGGCAACGGAAAACCCTGTTCGTAGGCCAGCTTTGCCGCGTCGCGGGCCTTGCCGTACTCGTGCTTGCGCAGGTAGAGCAGGCCGAGGTTGTACTGGTTCGTCGCGTTCTGCGGCTCCAGCCTGGCCGCTTCCTCCATCTGCAGCAACGCCGCATCGAGCTGCCCCAGCGCGAGAAGATAGCCGCCGAAGATGGCGCGGACGCGGGCATCGTCCGGCCGGAACCGGATGGCGCGGCTGAAATAGCAGTCGACGGAATATTTGCTGCCCTTGGGCTGCGACGATTTCTCGCGCAGGCCCAGCCGGGAAAGGGCTGCCAGGGCCCGGTGATGGTTGGCGAAATGATCGAGCGTGTAGCCGATATCGCCGCCGATGTGGCCCGATTCGCCCCGTTCCAGGCGTTCCACCTGCGGCGTGAAGTGGAAGCGCTCGACCACGGCGAGGCGGTCGCGGTGTTCCGGGTTGGTGTAATCGCCGCCGGTCACGGTGTTGGAGGCAGGCGGGCACGCGGCTGCCGCCGCATACGCCGTGGCGCCGGCGTGCAGCAGCAGGCAGGCCAGTATCAGGGACGTCCGGGATGGCATAGGGGCTCCTGGCCGGCTGCCTGTTCCAGCGCGTCGGTATCGAAGCGCAGTTGCGGGCAGGATTCGGCGCTGAACGACAGGTGCAGGAACGGCGCGCACGAGGACACCATGCACTGCAGCGCGCCGGCCCGCAGGAAGGTGGCGCTGGCCAGCCGCACGGTGCCGAGCCGGGCGTGGGCGCGCAGCGACTCGGGGTTGAATGCGGAGATGCGGCTGCACGTCCAGCGCACACCGCGCGCATGCAGGCGGCGGTGCGCTTCTTCCCACAGCCGGAAAAAGGTGGGGCCGAGGCGCAGGTGCGGCTGGACATAGACATCGTAATCCCATGCCGAATGGGGAGACGGCAGGCAGTAACGGGCCCGCACTTCGTCCTCATGATAGGCGCCGAACTGGTACCACAGGAAGCCGGCCAGCTCGCTGCCGCGCCATGCGGCGAGGCTGTAGCCGCCCTGGCGGAAGCGTTCCGCCAGCACGTCCCGCGGACGGGGATAGCCCCAGGGTACCTCGGCCAGCGTGGCGAGCGGCCTGACGGCGATGGCCTTGCCCCAGCCGGCTCGCGGCGCACTGCTCGCTACCCGCTGGGCAACGAAATGGTAGCGGTGCAGCCGGCAGCCGCACGCCTGCAGCAGGCGGGCGGCACCGTACAGCATGGCGTTGCCCCAGCCGAGTTGTGCGGCGGCGCGGCGCATGCGGTGGTGGAGGGATGGCGGATTCATCGTTTCATTTAAACCCTGCGCCGCCGGGCGGATTTTGTGCCGGCTCAAGCTTCGCCCGGGCATGCAGCGGACGGTGGCGCTGGCGCCGCGCCTCCGGCGTCAGCGCGGCAAGATGGGCCTGGACTTCCGCGCGGGTGGCGATGACTGCGGCCAGCAGGTAATACGGCACGTCCCAGTACAGCAGGCTGAGAAAGGCGCCGCCCACGGCGAAGCCGATCAGGCTGGCCTGGATCATCGCCGCCAGCGAACCGGCCCATTGCAGTTCCTTGTGGCCGCGGCTGTTGCGCACGATCCACTTCGTCGAACGCCACGTGAGCAGGCCCAGCATCAGGTACAGGACCAGCCCGATGAAGCCGTGTTCGGCCAGCGCGGCGAAATAGATGCTGTGGGCCGCATGGATGGCATTCGGGTCGGGCGCATACAGGGCAAACGTCAGCGGCTCGTAGACGGCAAAGCCGCCACCCGAGAAGCGCGCCCTGGCCAGGTTGATGGCCATCTGCCACGCGTTCAGGCGGCCCATCGCCGACTGGTCCGCCTCGTAGTTGGCAATCGTGTCCATCCGCTCGCTCCACTGTTCCGGCATGAACATCAGCGCCAGCGGCACCAGCAGCACCAGCAGTGCCGCGCCGACCATCTTGTGCCGGCTCTTGAGCCACATGAACAGCAGCATCGCCACGATGGCCAGCAGCCCGCCGCGCGAGTAGCTGCCCAGCGCGGCCAGCGCGGACAGCGCCATCGAGACCAGCATCGCATTGCGCATCCACCGCTTCGGCAGGCCCTGCATCAGGAAATACATCAGCGGGATGGTCATGATCAGTGCCAGCGCCAGGGCGTTGTTGTCGCCGATGAAGGTGCCGTAAGGGCCCCAGACCCGGTCGGTGCCGCCGCTGCGGATCGTGAAAATGCCGCCCTTGACGCCGTAGAAGCCCAGCGAAATCACCAGCACCCAGATCAGCCGGCGCACATCCTCCTGGTTGCGGATCACCATCATCAGCACGAAGGTCATCAGCATGATCTTCATCACCTTCGTATACTGGATCCACGCGCTGTTCGGATACATGGCAAACGGTGTCGTCAGGTTCATCCAGATGACGAACAGCAGCAGTGCGACGCTGACCGGCGTCAGCGGGAAAGTGTTCTTTTCGCGCGATTTCAGCAGGCTGATCAGCGTGGCGATGGCAATGATGTAGGCGAAGGGGAACGTGGTGGCGAAGCCCCAGCCCTGGGTGTGGGGATTCATCACGCTGATCCACACCCACATCAGGCCGCCGAACACGGGGCGCTGCAGGATGAATGGCAGGCTGGCGAACACCAGCAGGGTGATCAGGATGTCGCGCATGGCTTCCCTGTTGACCAGCCTCAACGATGGCAGGAGGCCCCCCAGTAGACTGGCCTGATCCGGTCGGAAGACAGGCCGGTTGCCCATCATAAGTTGCGGGAGGAATGCCCTTGTTGACCGTGCTCATGGCGACCTTCAACGGCGCCGCGACGCTGCCGAAGGTGCTGGGCGCCTACTGCGCACTGGCCGTGCCGCCGGGGGGCTGGCGCCTTGTCATTGCCGACAACGGCAGCACCGACGGCACGCGTGCACTGGTCGACAGCTTTGCCGACAGGCTGCCGCTGACCTGCGTGACCGAGCCGCGTCGCGGCAAGAATGCGGCACTGAATACGGCGCTCGCCATGGCGCTGGCGGACGGCGGCGCCGCAACGCTCCTCGTATTTACCGATGACGACGTCACGCCGGAAGCGGACTGGCTGCTGCAGCTCGCCGCGGTGGCAGCGGCGCAGCCGGATTGCGATATCTTCGGCGGCGCCATCCTGCCGGACTGGGCTGCGGAGCCGCCGGCCTGGATCGCCCGCCTGGTGCCGCTCGGACTGACATTCGGCATCACACCACCGGAAACGCCGGCCGGGCCGGTCTTTGCCGGGCTGGTCTGGGGCGCCAATATGGCGATCCGCCGCGGCCTGTTCGATGGGGGCCTTCGCTTCGACGAAACCATCGGGCCCACCGCCGGCGCGTATGCAATGGGCAGCGAAACCCAGCTGACGCGGCGGCTGGGCGATGCCGGCCACCAGGCCTGGTTCTGCCCGGCAGCCAGGGTGGCCCACCACATCCGCAGCAGCCAGATGACCGTCGCATGGGTGCTCGAGCGGGCACGGCGCTTCGGGCGGGGCAAGTTCCGCCAGGAGTGCCCGGGCCGGTTCCCGGAATGGTTCGGCGTGCCCCGGTGGATGCTGAAGCGCTGTCTGCTCGAGGCTGTTGCGCTGCTGGCAGCGGTGGTGCGGCAGGATGCCGACCAGGTATTCCGCCGGCGCTGGGAACTGGCGTATCTGGCCGGTTACTTCCGCGAAGCGTGGCGGGCGCCGCGAACCAACGCGCAGGCGCGGGTGCTGATCACCAGCTATTCCGGCGAGCTGGGCGGCATGGAGTTGCGGATGGCGCAGGAGGCGCAGTTCCTGCGTGCCGGCGGCTACGACAGCCTGCTGGGCCTGCGCGCATTTCCCGGCAGCGAAACGTGGTTCGACGACCTGCGCCGGCGCCGCCTGCCGGTGACGAGCTTTGCGCCGCCGCCCGTCTTCGAGCAGTGGCGCTGGCGGCGGCTCAACAAATGGCGCGCGCTGGTATGGAGCACGCGGGCGTTGCGCCGGCATCGGGCCGACCTCGTGCACGTGGCCTTTTGCTGGAGCAGTTACGGTGCCACGGCACTGTGGCTGGCCGGCCGCTGCCGGCTGCCGGCCGTGATCAGCGTCCACAACACCTTTCCGCCCGGGGAATTCAGTGCCTGGCACCAGCCGCTGCTGAGAGAGGCGTTCGCCGTCGTACGGGGCGTCTACGGTGCCACGGAATCGGCCTTGCAGCATTTCCTGGCCCTGTACCGGCCTTATCTGCCGGCCGGCGTGCGGCTGGCGGTGATTCCGAACTGCGTCGATACGGCGCGTTTCGTGCCGTCCGCCGCGCTGCGCGCCACGGCCAGGCAACGGTGGCACCTGCCGGCGGATGCGCTGGTGATCGGCGCCGTGGCGCGGCTGTCCGAGCAGAAGCGGCCGGAGGCGCTGGTGACGCTGCTGTGTACGCTGCGGCGGCAGTTTCCGTCGCTGTACCTGCTGTTTGCCGGCAGCGGCCCGCTGGAACTGTCGGTCCGCAGCCTTGCTGTCGCGCTGGGCGTGGAACGGTACGTGATCTTTGCCGGTTTCCAGGAATGCGTCGAGCAGATCCTGCCGGCGCTCGACGTCCACCTGCTGCTCAGCCGGCGCGAGGGTTTCGGCATTGCCACCATCGAGGCGATGGCCTGCGGCATTCCCGCTGTCGCCAGCGATATTCCCGGCAATGCCGACGTGCTGTCCGGCTCGGCCGGCGGAGTGCTGGTACCGCTGGAAGACCCTTCGGCAGTCGCCGCGACCGTGGCGGCGCTGCTGGCGGACCCGGACCGGCGCGCCCGCATGGGCCAGGCGGGCAGGGCGGATGTGCTGCGCCGCTTCGGCAAGGCGCATGTGCAGGCGCTGGTGCACGACTTCTATCGCGGGCTTCTGTAGCATGGACGGCGCGCGCCCTGCGTTCCTGTTCTCGTTCGCGGAGCGGTACACGGCGCTGCTGATCGCCACGGTCGGCTCGATGGTCATTGCCCGCATGCTGGCGCCGGCCGATATCGGCATCTACTCGATCGGCGCGGTGCTGGCCGGCCTGGCCCAGGTGCTGCGCGATTTCGGCGTCGGCCAATACCTGGTGGCCAGCCGAACGCTGGAACGTCCGCAGCTCCGGGCGGCGCTCGCCGTTGCGCTGGTCGCGGCCTGGTCGCTGGGCGCGCTGGTGCTGGTGGCGAGCGGCCCCATGGCCGCGTTCTACGGCCAGCCGGTGCTGCGCGACGTGCTGCAGCTGCTGGCGCTGAACTTCCTGCTGCTGCCGTTCACCTCGCTCACCTTGTCCTGCCTGCGGCGCCGGCTTCGGCTGCCGTCGATCTATCTGATCAATACGTCGCATGGCCTGACGCAGCTGCTGTGCACGATCTGGCTTGCCGCCCACGGTTACGGCTGCGTCAGCCTGGCGTGGGGGACGGTGGCCGCGTCGCTGGCGGCGTTCCTCGTCAGCCTGCCGCTGCGGCCCCGTGAGTTGCCATGGCTGCCATCCCTGGCGGGCGTTCGCGAAGTGCTGGGATTCGGCGCGTACGCGACGGGCGGCAACCTGATCGACGAGGCCGGCGTGGCCGCGCCGGACCTGATCGTCGGCAAGGTGCTCGGCGCGGCCGACGTGGCCGTGTTCGGCAAGGCGCAGGCCCTGCTGAACCTGTTCAGCCAGGCCGTCACGAGTGCGATTTCGCCGGTGCTGCTGCCGCTATTCGCCGTGCAGGCCCGCGAAGGCCAGGATTTGCGCCACAGCTACCTGTTGACCGTCAGCTGCATGACAGCCGTCGCGTGGCCGTTCTTCACACTGCTCGGCCTGCTGGCGCTGCCCGTCATAAACCTGCTGTATGGCCATCAGTGGGACGCGGCCGCGCCGTTGATCCGCATCATGTGCTGCTCGGCAGCCCTGTATAGCATGTTCAGCATGGCCCGTTATTTATTCATTGCAACAGGCCATGTGCGCGAGCAGGCGCGGCTGGATGCGGCGGCCGTTGCCGTCCGGGTCGCCGCGGTGCTGGCCGGTGCGCTGGCCGGCCTCCACTGGGTGGCCTGGGCTGTCGTGCTGGGCGCGCTGTTCCGCAGCTGGCTGACGTGGCGGCTGCTGGCCAGCCTGTCCGGTATCGGCGCCGCGGCGCTGGTGCGCGCAACGGCCCGCAGTGCCGCCGTGACGGCCGTCACGGCACTGGCACCGCTTGCCGCACTTTCCGCCACGCCGCCCGGCATGGCGCAGGTGATGCTGGCAGCGTGCGGCGCGGTGCCGCTTTGGCTGGCCGGCGTGCTGCTGTTCCGGCATGCGCTGGCGGGCGAGCTGGAGCTTGCCTGGCGCAAGGTGCTGCGGCGTGATGCAGTCTGACGAACAGGGGGACCCCATGCGCGTAGGCATATTGTCGTATCCGATGCTGTTTCAGCGGGAAGGCGGCCTGCAGGTGCAGGTGCGCGAAACCATCGCGGCACTGAACCGGCTGGGCGAGGATGCGGGCCATCCGCTGCAGGCGGAACTGGTCGATCCGAACCGGGAGCGGCTCGATCATTATGACCTGATCCACGTGTTTTCGGCCATCAGCGGCAATTACCGCGTCGTCGAATCCGCTTGCGAAATGGGCGTGCCGGTCGTGCTGTCGCCGCTGCTGTCGCCAGGCTGGGACCGCGCCGCGGGCATCCGCGCCCGCGTGGCGGACCGCCTGGCCGGCCGCCTGACGGCGTGGAACGTGCAGACCAGCTACGCACAGACCAAGCGGGCCCTCCAGCTGGCCCGTATGGTGATCGCGCTGGGCGACGCGGAGCGCGATGCGATCGTCGCCGGTTTCCTGATCGACCAGGCGAAAATCCGCGTTTTTCCGAACGGTATCAGCCGGCATTTCTTCACTACCCGGGCGGATCTGTTCCGCCAGCGCACCGGCATCGCCGGCCCCTTCGTGCTGATGGCCGGCACCATCAATCCCTACAAGAACCAGCTCGGTCTCGTCGAAGCACTGGCCGGACTGGATCTGCCGGTCGTGCTGATCGGCCGGGCGGCACGCGAAAACCAGCCTTACCTCGACGAAGTGATGCGCTCGCCCTGGGTGCGCTGGCTGGGCGAGTTGAACCACGACGATCCCTTGCTGGCCAGCGCGTTCAGTGCGGCGTCGGTGGTGGCGCTGCCCAGCCATGGCGAAGTGTTTCCGCTGGCCGTGCTGGAAGCGCTGGCTGCCGGCACGCCGGTCGTGATGACGGACGAAAATGCCCTCGACCTGCGCGAGAGCGCCTTCGCGCTGCGCAAGGTGGGCTGGAACGACGCGGCGGCGCAACGGGCGGCCATCTGCGCATTCCTGGCGCAGCCGCCGCAGCGGGAAACCGTGCGCGCCCTCGTCGAGGACTACACCTGGCAACGGGTTGCCTCGCAGATCGCCAACTGTTACGCCGAGATGCTTGCCGGGCCGGTCGCGGACAAGGCCGCTGCCACCTTGCACAAGGCCGCGCAGGAAGGCGAGCCGCGAGCTGCCGACCGCGCGGGAGAGATCGGCTCGGCCTGAGCCTGCAACTGACAATGCCGGCTCAGGCGCGCGGCCGGTAATGCAGCACGGCCGCGCCTTTTTCGCAGTTGAGCTGGCGCTGCTCCATTTCCGGAAATTGCAGGGCCCAGCGGCGCAGGATTTCCTGTTCGTCGGGGCGGCGCGCGTCATCGAGGAAGACGGCCGCGCCCGGCGACAGGCGGCCGAACAGCGCGGGGCCGGCGGGATAGCGGGCCAGCGCACGCGTGGCCTGGGGCGGGCCATCGATCGCCAGCATGTCGATGTCTGCGCCGCCAGGCAGGCCATCGGTGACATACCACGGCCACGTGGAGCCGCCGAAATCCTGCGCCGCCAGCGGCGCATCCAGCACTTCCGCCCAGTCCGACAGGCCATGCCGGGCCAACTGCTGGCGCGCCTGCCGCGCGTAGGCGGGATCGTGCTCCAGGCTGTAGACCTTGCCGGCGCCGTTGATCTGCATGCAGCGCGCCAGCACCAGCGTGGAGGTGCCGCTGCTGCATTCGACGACCAGCTGCGGCCGCTCCGACAGTGCATGGCGCGCCATTTCAAGGAGGAAATCGGGCGATGCGGCCCAGCCGCGCGTGTCCGGCAGGCTGCGTTTCAGGCCCAGCTCCGTGTACAGCCCCTGCAGGGCCTCCAGCTGGCGGAACAATCCGGCGTTCTCGCGCTGCGACTGGTCGCGCACGTCGTGCAGCAGCAGGTGGATCAGCCGCACCTTGTGCAGCGTGTAGGCGCATAGAAGCAGGATCGCGGCGATGGACAGGAAGGATGTCAGCGGGAACATACGCGCCCTCCTAGTCGTAATAGCTGTAGTGATCGGAGACGGCAAACGACTGGATCTTGTTGTAGATCAGGTTGATGTTGCGGCACGCCTCGATCTGGCGCAGCGCCTCCCGCACCGCGCTGTGCGTCGTACGCTCGGACTCCACCACCATCACGATCTGGCCCATCTGTGCCGCCAGCACGCTGGCTTCGGTGGTGATCAGCAACGGCGGCGAATCGAAGATGACGATGCGGTCCGCATAGCGGCTGGCGATGTCTTCCAGCAGGCCGGTCATGCTGCGGCTGGCCAGCAGCTCCGTCGCATGCTTGTTGCGGCGGCCCGCGGGCAGGATGCTCAGCGCCGGCACATTGGTGCGCAGGATGACATCCGACAGGTCCAGCTCGTCGTCCAGCAGCACATCCATCAGCCCGGGCCGCGCCGCCAGGCCCAGTACCGTCAGCAGTGCCGGGCGGGCCACGTCGGCGTCCACCAGCAGCACTGTCGTATCGCGCTCCATCGCCATGCTCATCGCCAGGTTGATCGCGCAAAAGGTTTTTCCTTCGCCGGGCAGGGCGCTGGTGACGACGATCAGGTTGCCGTGGCGGATGGTCGTGCCGTCCAGCCCCCGCGCGCTGCGCAGCAGGGGCCGCTTGATGATGCGGAAGTCTTCGGCGACGCCCGTGCGGCCGCCTTCGTGCGTGACCATGCCCAGCTGCTGCAGGCGCGCCAGGTTGATGTCGACGCAGCGGCCATCGGCGCCTGGCAGGAACGGCTCGGTGCGTGGGATGTCGTCGAACGGTATCATCGTGCCTCCCGCTAGGAATGAGTGATGGCGAACGCCATGACGCCACCGTAGGAAACGAACAGGCACGCCACGCCGGCACCGAAACCGATCTGGCCGCGCCGCCGTTTCTTGCGTTCCGGTTCGGTCCACGTCATGGCGACGGCGCCCAGCACGCGCAGGCCGGTCGCGTCGCGCAGCTCGCCGGGACTCAGATAGGTGGGGCGTACCTGGCTCAGCAGCAGCGCAGCGGCAGCGCCGGCCATCACGGCCACCGCCATGACGATGCTGTACAGCAGCGGCCGGTTCGGTCCGGTCGGCCGCAGCGGCACGGTGGGCGGGTCGATGATCTTGAAGCTCATCATCTCGGTCGTCGTGCTGAGGTCGCCCGACAGCTTGGCCGCCTCGCGCCGGCCGATCAGCTTCTCGTAATTATCCTTGTTGATCGTGTAGTCGCGGTTCAGTTGCGCCAGCTGGGATTCCACTTCCGGCACGGCCTGGCTTTGCGCCAGCAGCGTGTCGTGCCGCTGCTGCATCTCCGCCACCCGCGCGCGAATCGATGCCACCCGTGCATCCGCCTCGG
Organism: Oxalobacteraceae bacterium UBA6704; assembly: GCA_002454505.1. GTDB lineage: Bacteria > Pseudomonadota > Gammaproteobacteria > Burkholderiales > Burkholderiaceae_D > Rugamonas. The sequence continues at coordinate 17,675 of DKJA01000051.1, read as the reverse complement.
TGAGCGCGACCTTCAGTTGCTGCAACATCGGGCTGTAGTTCTTGCCGGGATCGGGGCCCGCCACGCGGGTCTTGGCCTCCTGCACCTTGCGTTCCTCCAGCAGCGCGATCAGGCGCCGCGTGGAAATGATGTCCGGATGCGCTTCGGTGTACTGCAGCAGCAGGGCATCGAGCGACCGGTTCAGCGCCGCGATCCGGCCGTCCATCTCCGGGTTGTCGATGGCGGCGGGGCTCAACTCGGTACCGAGGATCGGCTCATCGCCGGAGATCTGCGCATCGATGGCGTTGCGGGCCTGCTCCGCCTCGACCAGTTCCAGCTTTGCATTGTCCAGCGCATCCGACGACATCAGCACCTGCGAACCGTAATCGATGCCCTGGCGGGGCAACAGGAACGTGTTCTTCAGCTTGAATTCCTTGACGTTGTTCTCGGCCGCCAGCAGCTTGTCCTCGTAGGCGCGGATCTGTTCGTCGATGAACTGCACGGCCTTTTCCGACTCGCCTTTCTTGCCCTTGAAACTGCCTTCGACAAAGATCGTCAGCAGCGACTGCACGACGTCGCGCACCAGGCGGGGATTGCTGTTGTTGTAGCTGATGGTGTAGATATCGTAAGTGCTGGTGCCGCCGATGCGGATCTTCTGCATCAGCTCGTCCACCTTGCGTTCGTGCTCGCGTGGCGTTTGCGCCGCAATGTCCAGGTCGACCATGCGCATCACCCGTTCGACATTCGGGCGGCTGAGCAGCGTGCGGCTCATGATGGCGACCTGCTGCTCGACGTTCGGCAGCGTCGTCATGCCCGACAGCAGAGGCTTGAGGATGCTCTGCGTGTCGACGAACACGCGGGCCGTCGTCTGGTAGTCGTCCGGCTGGGTGTAGACCTTGAACCAGCCCACCGTGGCCACCAGCCAGGTCACGATGACGGCGCACCAGCGGTACTTCCAGATTCCCTTCAACCCGGATTGCAGCTGGGCGATGATCTCTTCCATATCCTGGCTCTCCGCGTGAAACCTGGTGGTTCTGGATTATATTGTCGGGGACGGGCGGCGCTGGCCGAAACCATCGGGCCGCTTGAGTGGTGTCAAGAAAGCGCCAGCGCCGGCCTGCGCCGGCGCAAATACGGCACGGCGGACGGGGTCAGGGCAGGCGCCGGCGCCGCCCGATGCCCAGCGCGGCCAGGCCGCCCGCGACGAGCGCCAGCGTGGCCGGCTCCGGCACTTCCTGCTGTGTCGCGTTGGCCAGCGTATTCTGCTGGATGGTGATCTGGTAGGTCGTGCCGGCGCGCAGCAGTGCCGTCGTGGCCGACAGCGAGAACGTCGTGCCGCCCGGGTTGTATTCCAGCAGCCCGCCCATGCCGTCCGTCCGGCTGACGGCCGTCAGCGCATTCAGCTCGGCCGGCGTGAAGGTGAACACGGACGTGTTCGTACTGAGGTCGACGATATTGATGCTCCACGAAATCCGCGCATTGGCGTTGGCCGTGGGATTCGAGCCGGGCGACACATAGGCCGCCGAGTACGGCGTCGCATCGAGCGAGATGGTCATCGTGTCGCTGGTGCCGAGCACGAAGGCAAACGTCGTCGACGTACCGACGTCGGAATTGCCCGATGCCATCTGCACGTTCTGCACGGTGGCGGCGTCGGCGCGGGTCTGTGCGTGGGCACCGGCTGGCGTGCCGTTGATGGCGATCGCCGAGCCGCGCAGGCGCTGGTCGGCATAGCCGAACGTCCCCGGCACGGGTGGGATCGGGCTGTAGCGGGCGAAGTTGTTTTCGCCGATCGGCGGGCACGGTGCGCCGACGCACTGCTGCGGCACGTCCGGTTGTGTGCCGGACAGGATCGGGCGCGAATCGGCCCCGTTGTCGAACACGCCGTTGAGCTGGGCGGTGGCATGGGCATCGTTGGTACCGGTCAGGGTCGCGAAGTCGCGCTGTGCGTAGGCGATGCCGTTCGAATGCAGCAGCCGGAAGTTGTTGATGTCCAGGATGGCCGAAGCGAATGTGTTGGCCCGGGCGACACCCGTGCCGAGGCAGAGCGCGGCCGCGGCAGCCGTGAGCAGCAGACTTTTTCTGCAACCTTTTCCGACGATGTTCATGATGATCACCTCCCTGGTGCATCTTTGTTATGGTTCGAAAAACGGCGCACCGTCCAGCGCTCCGACGGTACGCCCGCAAATGACGAATGCCCGGCTCAGGTTTTGCGGCGGCGGCTGACCAGCGACATGCTCAGCAGGCCGGCTGCGACGATGGCCAGCGTGGCCGGTTCCGGCACTTCCTGTTGCAGAGCATTGGCCAGCGTGTTGTGCTGGATGGTGATCTGGTAGGTGGTACCGGCCGTCAGCAGCGGCGTGGTGGCCAGGAACGAGAACACCTGGCCGGCCGCGTTGTATTCCAGCAGGCCATCGGCGCCATCGGTACGGCTGACCGCCGTCAGCGCATTCAGCTCGTCGGGCGAGAACGTGAAGATCGACGTGCCGGTGGTCAGGTCGACGATGTTGATGCTCCAAGAGATGCGCGCATTGGCGTTGGCCGTGGGCCCGGAACCTGGCGAAACATAGGCCGCCGAATACGGATTCGCATCGAAGGAAATCGTCATCGTGTCGCTGGCGCCCAGCGTGAACGCGAACGTGGTGGACGTGCCCACGTCGGAATTGCCCGATGCGACCTGGACATTCTGCGTGGTTGCCGCTTCGGCGCGGGTCTGCGCGGTCGCGCCGGCCGGCGTGGCGCCGATGGTGATCACCGAGCCTTGCAGCCGCTGGTCGGCATAGCCGAACGTGCCCGGCACCGGCGGCACGACGAAGCGGGTGAAGTTGTTTTCACCGATCGGCGGGCAGGGCGCGCCGACGCATTGCTGCGGCACGTCCGGCTGCAGGCCGGACAGGATGGGCAGCGAATCGCTGCCGTTGGCGAACACCCCGTTCAGCGATGCCGTGGCATGCGCATCGTTGGTGCCGGTCAGCGTGGCGAAATCACCTGCGGCGTAGGCCACCCCGCTGCCGTGCAGCAGGCGGAAATTGGAGATGTCCAGGATCGCCGAAGCAAAGGTGTCCGCCCGTGCGCTGCCCATCGCGGCGATACCGAGAGTCGCGGCGGCTGCCGTGACCAGCAGGCTCTTTCTGATGATATTCATGGCGTGCTACTCCTTGATAAGTGGTTGTGAGACGGTTGCAGGATGGCTGCGAGACGGGTGCGGCTGGAGTGATGCGCCGACGAGCAGCATTCAGCAGCATTCGTGCCATTGCCGGGCAGCGTGCAGAATCAAGCACTTACGGCAAAGGAACGGGCGTCGTGGCGGAATTTGAAAAAAAATCCGACGCTTTACGGAACTTCCACCCCCGCACAGCGGTCTGAAGTGCATGAATCTTCATGACAACCGGGAGTAGCCGTGCACCCATCCGACGACACCATCATCTCTTTCGAAGCGGCAGCGAAACTGCGTGACCTGGTCATCCGCGAGCAGGACAGCGGCACTGCCTACACCCACCCGATCGACACGCAGGTCTTCCATATCCGGATGGCCAGCACGGCCGGCCGGCGCGAGGCGGCCAGCCTGCTGTTGCGCAAGATGTACGGCTGGCGCGGCTATGACGTCGAGCCGGCCACGGAACACGTGCCGAACCGCATCACGCTGTTTGCCGAAACGCTCAATGTCACCGTCGGCACGATGTCGCTGTGCCTGGACGACAGGGAACTGGGCCTGCCGGCGGACGAGAATTTCCGCGACAAGCTCGACGGCCTGCGCGCCCAGGGCCGCCGCCTGTGCGAACCGTCCCGGCTGGCGATCGACAAGGACGTCACCAAGCGCGTCTTCGCCGCGCTGATCCACATCTCCTACATCTACGCCCACAATATCCACGGCTACACGGATTACGTGATCGAGGTCAATCCGCGCCACGTCATGTTCTACAAGCGCATGCTGGGCTTCCGCGATTTCGGCGGGCAGCGCGACTGTTCGCGCGTGGGCGCGCCGGCCGTGCTGCTGCGGCTCGAACTGGAATACATGGGCGCGCAGATCGACAAATTCGGCGGCCTGATGGAGCAGGCGCCGGGCGAGCGCTCGTTCTACCCTTACTTCTTCCCGCTGCGGGACGAACCCGGCATTACCACCCGCCTGCTGCAAGGGCGGGACTGATGGCCGCCGCGGTGGCCGCAGACGGCGGCGCGGCGCTGGCGGCCTGGCGCGCGCTGCTTGGCGAGGACAGGGTGGTGACGGAGGCCGCCACGCTGGACCGCTATGCGGCCAGCACGTCGGCGTGGAGCACGCGGCCGCTGGCCGTGCTCCGGCCGCGCGACACGGAGGAAGTGGCGGCGGTGGCGCGCATCGCCGGCAGCGAACGCGTGCCGCTGTATCCGATCAGCGCCGGCCGCAACTGGGGCTATGGCGATGCCTGCGCCTACCGCGACGGCCACGCCATCGTCGACCTGTCCGGCATGAACCGCATCCTCGAGGCCGATGCCACGCTGGCCTATGTCGTCATCGAACCGGGCGTCACGCAAAAGCAGCTGTCGGACTACCTGCGCGAGCACGACCTGCCGCTGTGGATGGACTGCACGGGCGCCGGGCCGGATACCAGCCTGATGGGCAATATCCTCGAGCGGGGATTCGGCCACTCGCCCTACGGCAACCGGTTCCAGAGCGTGGCGGGCATGGAGGTCGTGCTGGCCGATGGCGAGGTGGTGCACACGGGGTTCGGCCACTTTCCCGCGTCGGTCAACCGCCGCGTGTACCAGTATGGCGTGGGGCCGTACGTGGACGGCCTGTTCACCCAGTCGAACCTGGGCATCGTCACCAGCCTGGGCCTGTGGCTGATGCCCAAGACAGCCGCGCTGAACCATTTCCTGTGCATGGTGGACGAGCATGCCGACATCGGCCCCGTCATCGATGCGCTGCGCCCGCTGCGGCTGGACGGCACGCTGCGCAGCATCCTGCACATCGGCAACGACCTGCGCGTGATCTCCGGCGGCACCACCTATCCGCGCGAGCTGGCCGGCGATACGGTGCCGCTGGCGGACGCCGTGCGCCGCCAGCTGCGCGCCGCCGCCGGCGTGGGCGCGTGGACGGTGTCCGGGGCGCTGTACGGCAGCAGCGGCCAGGTGGCGCTGGCCCGCCGTGCGCTGCGCAAGGCGCTGGCCGCCACCGGGGCCCGCGTCCAGTTCCTCGACGAACGCAAGCTGGACCTGGCCGCCGCCGCCGCCCGCCTGCTGGGCAACTCGGCGCCGGGCCGCCGGCTGGCCGCGAAAGTGGCGCTGGGCCGTTCGCTGTTCGAGATGAACCGGGGCATACCCAACGGACGTTTCCTTGCCGGCGCGTACTGGCGCCGGCGCGGCGGGCTGCCGCCCGGCTTCCCGGCCGGCGCCAATCCGGCGCTGGACAACTGCGGCATGCTGTGGGTATCGCCGGTGCTGCCGATGCGCGGGGCCGACCTGCTGCGCGTGCATGCACTGGCCGAACCCATCTTTCGCACGCATGGTTTCGACCTGTTCGTCACGTTCAGCATGATCAACGAGCGGGCGCTGGGCGGCGTGCTGACGGTCGCGTACGACAAGGAGGACGCGGCCGAAGCGGCGCGGGCCCTCGTCTGCTACCGCCAGCTGTTCGCCACGATGATGGAGGCGGGCTACATCCCTTACCGCGTGGGCCTGCAGTCGATGGCCGCGCTGGACAGCGGCACCGACAGCTACTGGCGCATGGTCGGCCGCATCAAGGCGGCGCTGGACCCGGCCGGCATCATCGCCCCGGGCCGGTATGCGCAGAACAAGGAAGGCTGAGCGCGGTGAGCTGATTCCACGATGAGCTGATTCCTGCGGCGGCCGGCGGCCGTCACATCTGCGCCATCAGCGCCCGCACCTCGGCCTGCCGGCCGTAGTCGGGCAAGGCCAGCAACTGTTCGCAGTGGGCCCGCGCGGCCTTGCGGTCACCCGTACGGAACAGCGCCTGCGCCAGGTGCAGCCGGATATCGGCCGCCTTGGGCGCCTGGTCGACTGCCTTTTTCAGCAGCGGCAGCGCGCGTGCCGTATCGCCCTTGTCGAGCAGCACGGCGGCCAGCGTATCGGCAATCGCGGCGTTCTTCGGTGCCAGCTGGTGGGCCTTTTCGGCGAATTCCAGCGCCCGCGGATCCTTCAGCTGCAACAGCGACCATGCCAGGTCGTTCAGTGCCACAACATTTTCCGGTGCCTGCCGGACGATTTCCTCCAGTTGCCGGGCGGCGCCCTGGTGGTCGTTGGCGGCCATCTGGGCGCTGGCGAAATAGATGCGCGTCGGCTGGTCGGCCGGGTGCTTCGCCAGCCAGTCCTTCATCCGCTGGGCCGCCTCGGCCTGCCGGCCGTTGGCCTGCAGCGCGCGGTGGATCGAGATCTGCAGCGGCCCCGACGGCGCCAGCTGGAAGCCCCGCTCGTAGCGCTGCAGCGCATCCTTCGGCTTTTGCTGCGCCATCAGCAGGTCGCCTTCCAGCTTGTAGCCGAGGGGCGAATCGGCGTGCCGCGCCTGGAAGCTCCCGGCCAGCGCGGCACCCTCGGCAAACGCATTCTTCTCGATCAGCAGGGAATTGAGCAGCAGCAGCGCATCGACATTGTCCGGCTCGGCCTTGACGGCCTTGCGGGCGGCCAGCAGCGCATCGTCGATGCGGTTGCGCTGCAGGTACAGGTTGGCGATACGCACCTGCACGCCGGCGGACTTCGGCTGCAGCACGGCCAGGCGCTCGAAGCTTTCGATGGCCGCATCGGCTTGGCCGTTGACGGCCTGCGACTCGGCCAGCAGGGCCAGCGCTTCCGCGCTCGACGTATCGGTGGCCTGCAGCTTCTGCGCCAGGTTCAGCGCCTTCTGCTTTTCGCCGGCGCGCAGATAATACGTGGCCAGCAATTGCGCGGGCGCCTGCGCGTTGGGGTTTTCCCTGGTTGCCTGCTCGAGCCAGCGCATCGCCTCGGCCGTGTTGCCCTGGCGCGTGGCCAGCCTGGCCAGCGACGTCATCAGCGCGACGTTTTTCTTGTCCTTCGCCAGCGCGGCCTCGTAGCGCTTGCGGGCATCGTCCGGCTTTTTCTCCATCACATCGAGCTGGGCCAGATTGTCGAGCGCGGGAAGGTACTGGGGATCGAGCGCCAGCGCCTTCATGAAGCCGGCGCGGGCGCCGTCGACATCGCTGCGCGCCAGCAGCACGCCGCCGCGCAGGTTCTGCAGCATCGGATTGTCGCCGTTGCGTATCATCGCATCGACGGCTTCCAGCGCCTTGTCGAATTCCTTGCCGCGCAAATGCGTCAGCACGAGCAGCACGCCGGCCCGGCCGGCTGCCGGACCGCCGTTGCTGGCCTGCTCCAGCTCGGCGATTGCGCGGGGATTTTCGCCCAGCCCCAGCCGGCTGACGCCGTGCGCGAGGCGCAGCTCCGGCGCATCGGGCTTCAGCTCGCTGGCTTTCTGGAAATAGCCGGCCGCCTGGTCGAAATGCCGCCCGCGCATCTCCGCCTCGCCGGCCAGCGCCAGCAGTTCCACGTCGTCCGGCGTGTCCTTCAGCAGCGGGCGGACCAGTTTCAATGCCTCGTCCGCATTATTGTTGCGCAGCGCGATGGTGGCCAGCAGCTTCGTCGCGTACGGGTTGCCGGGATTGGCGAACAGGAAGCGGTTCAGATACTGTTCCGCCTGCGTGTTCGAGCCCAGCGCCAGTTCCACGGCGCCGGCCAGCAGCACGCTGGGCATGTGATCCGGTACCGCGCGCAGCACCTGCTGCAGCTGGTCCAGCGCCGCCTGGTGGTGGCCCTCGCGAAATTCCAGCAGCGCCTGCGAGTAATAGATCAGCAGGCTGTTCGGCTGCGCCTTGCGGGCCAGCCTGATCTGTTCGCGGGCCTCCTTGAAGTGGCCTTCCTGGATGTCGAGGTTGGCGATGTCGACGCGCGCCTGCACATTGTTCGGCTTCATCGCGAGGATCTTCTCGTAGCTGGCACGGGCGGAAGCGCTTTCGCTGCGGGCCCGCTCCAGGTCGCCCTTCAGGCGCAGCGGTTCGACGCTGCCCGGATCCTGCGTGATCGCCTGGTCGACCAGCTGCTTGGCCTGGGCCGGCTGGTTGGCGATCAGCGCCACCTTGGCCAGCCCCAGCGTGGCCTCGGACAGTCCCGGCTGGCGCTGCAGCGCGCGCCGGAACAGGGCGCGCGCATCCTCGGTGCGGTCGAGCCCCAGCATGGCATGGCCGCGCAGGGCCAGCGCCAGCGCATTGGCGGGATCGTCCGGGATCTCCTGCAGCAGGCGTTCGTACTGGCCCTGCAGCAGCAGCGCCTTGCCCAGCGCCGGCAGCACCGTCTCCGGTACCGCGCCCAGCTCGCGGGCACGGCGCAGTTCCTTCTCGGCGGACAGCATGTCGCCGCCCTCGATATACATCTGCCCGAGCAGCAGGCGGGCGCCGGCATGGTCCGGCTGCTGCTGGACGGCGTTCTTCAGCTGGATGATGGCGGCCTTCGCGTCGCCCTGGTCGCGGTAGCGGCGGGCATCGGCCATCAGTTCGTCGGCCGCCTGGGGCCGGTGGCAGGCACCCAGCGACAGCAGCAGGGGGAGGGCGGACAGGGTCAGAACACGTTGCAGTGTCGATGAAGGGGAACGGCGGGACATGGCGATCTCCGGATGCTGGCTGAACTGCCAGCGTAGGAAATCGCCGGGCGGGCTCGTTGATCGCCCTCAACCTTGCCCGCCATGGCCGGGCCTACTGCAGTGCGGCCGCGGCGACGCCCTTGTGCTGCCGCACCGGCAGTGGCGGCCGGGCCGGCGCGCCGATCAGGCCCCGCTGCGCGGCGACGACGACCGCATGCGTCCGGGCCGTTGCCTCCAGCTTGCTCATCAGGCCCTTGACGTGCGTCTTGACGGTGCCCACGCCGATGCCCAGCTCGCGGGCGATCGACTTGTTGCAGCAGCCCTTGGCCAGCAGCTGCAGCACGTCCGTTTCGCGGCCCGTCAGCGACTCGCGGCTCAGGCTGTCCGCGACGCAGCGCGTCACCGATTCCGTCAGGTAGCGCATGCCCTGGCACAGCTGCTGCACGGCACGCACCAGCTCCTCCGCGCTGCAGCCCTGCAGCAGGTAGCCGTGCACGCCGCTGTCCATCGCCGTGCGGACCTGCCATTCCTTGTCCAGCTGCGTGACGATCAGCACGCGCGGCGCGTGGCCGAAGCGGTCCTGCGGCATCTGGCGCGACAGGGCGATCCCTGACTCGTAGTCGGCCACGATCACCCGCGCCAGCGCCTGGCCTTGCGGCTGGCGCTGCTGGGTGGTCAGCGTGAATTCGCCGCGTTCGGCGAGCAGGGCATGCAGGCCGGCCGCCATGACGGCGTCGCTGTGCATGATATGGACGGGGGGCTGGTGTGCTTGCATGGGCGTTCTCCTGTTCCGCAACGGCGAGGGGCCGTTGCTTCTCATGCATTCATGATGGAACTGCAACGCGGCGAAGGCAAGTTAAGCGATGTTAAATCTGTTAAACAGGCGGCCGGAAAGGGGGCTCCCGCCGGCATGCTGCCGGTTTGCCCGGCAGCCAGGTTCGGCGGCTTACTTCAGCCGTTCGCTGACGGCCAGCCAGCGCGCCGCTTCCTCGCTGCCGCCGCGGGCAAACGAAGCGAGCCGCAGCACGGCCTGCGGATGGTGCCGGCCGGCCGCCTGGGCATACAGCGGCCAGGCCTTCGACGACGTGCCGCCCGTACCGCTGCGCGCCGCCTGGTACATCTCGGCCAGCTGGAAGGCGGACTCGGAATCGCCGGCGCGGGCCGCTTCCTCGAACAGTTCCATGGCTTCGTGGCGCTGCGCGTCCTTGCGCTGGTACAGCATGCCCAGCTCGCGCTTGGCGACGACGGAACCGCTGTCGGCCCATTCCTGCAGGCGCCGCTCGGCGGCCGCACCGCCATGCTCGCCGAGCTTCTGGGCGACGGCTTCGATGACGGCTGCCGGCGGCACCACGTCATCCTTGGCCTGGCAGGCTATCAAGGCGCCCACCATCACGAGTACCGACGCAATCAGGGCGCCGGACTTATTAAATAATTCCATATTCTTCTTCTTGCCTCATTCAAACCTGCCTGCGCAGTCGAGCGGGCCGTTATGACCGGGGACCGATCATAGCAGTTCTTTTCGACAACATCCGCACGGTTGCCGGCAGAGCCGGATCATTGCCGCTATGCTATGTTTTCGTGCATGCCGGACGCACGGGAATGCACCGTTGACGATCTTAGCATGTTGAATTTGCGGCAACGCAGGGCAAAGGCAAATGTGCGGGTAACATTTGTAACCATTCGTTATAACAGCCGAGCTGGCAGGGCCCCGCCAGCGGCCTGCCGCGGCTAGTTGCGCCCGCTGGCGCGGCCGGCATGCAGGTCCAGCCAGCCGCCCGCATGCTCCATCACGAGCCGCAACTCGCTTTCCGCCGCCGAGAACAGCAGCGCGATCTCCGCCACCCTGCCTTCGGCGAGCGCGAGCTCCAGGCCCAGGCACGCCGCCGTGAAGCGCCGTGCGCCCAGCTCGCCGACATCGTTGCGCAGCTTGTGGAGAATGCGCCGCGCTTCCATGAAGCGGGCCTGCTGCACGGCGTCGCCCGCCCGGTTCAGCGGTTCGGTACCGGTGCCGATGCAGTCGCGCACTAGATGCACCACCTGCGCCACGGCGCGCCCGTCGTTGCCCAGCCTTTCGACCAGGTCGTCCACGCAGAATACCGTCTCGTCCGCTGCACTTGCATATGCCGTCATGGCGTCTCCTATTCGTCGAACGTCCAGTAGCGGCCGGCGGGACTGTCCACCTCGTGCAGGCCGAAGCGCTGCGCCGCCCGCAGCTGCTGGTTGATCAGGTAAAACATGTCCGCCAGGGCGGAGCGACCCTGCGCGTAGTACGAATGGCCGATGAAGCTCGTGTCGGCATTGCTCGCATCGATGGTTTCCATGCCGGGCGACACGACGAGGCCGTCGCCGCTGTCGCCGGCGCGGGGATAGCCGTGCATGCGCTGCGACATCTGCAGCGCCTCGTCGCCGGACGACGCATACAGCGTCACCGCATTGCCGGCAATGGCCAGCGCCGGCACGATATCGCGCCGGAACACGTCGGCGTCGATGTCCGGCGCCGTCAGGATGATTTCGCGGATGCGCGCCGCCAGGTCCGGGCGGCTGCCGATGACGGCCGCCGCGGCGCGCGTCAGCGCCCGGTTGCCCATGCTGTGGCCCAGCAGGTAGATGTGCTCGGCCTGCGTCTGCTCGAGGAAGTCCGTCAGAAAGGTCGTCAGCCGGGGCAGCGTCCACTCGATATTGGTTTCGTCGACCATGTAGCCGGACAGCCGGCCCTGCGACGGCCAGCTGTAGAACACGGGTACGCCATCGAAGCCCAGGTCGTAGGCGAGCTGGCCGGTGCGCCGGGCCGCATCCTCGAAGCTGACGCGGTAGCCGTGCACGAACAGCAGCGCGCTGTTTTGCCCGGTGCGGGCGATGGCCTCGGCCAGCGTGGAAAAATAGCGGTCGCGGGGGGCGACCTGGGTACGCAGCAGCACCACGTGCCGCTCCGGATCGGCGCGAAACTGCAGGCGCAGCAGCGAAGGGGATTCCAGCTCGCCCATGCGGTGGTCGCGCGGGATGCTGATTTCGCAGCAGCCATAGGCAAGTTCGCTGCGCTCGCTCCGGCCGGCGCCGAACTGGCGCGCCGGATGGCGGTCGCCCGTGTCGAGCCGGTCGGTGGCGAAGAACACCTGCATCACCGCATGGTTCGCGCCGGGCAGCTGCGCGGCGGCCGCCTGCAGGGGCTTGCGGCGTTCCACTTCGTCGAGCAGATTGCGGGCCGCGGCCCGCAGGTAGCGGTCGCCCGCCAGGCCGGCGGCGGCCAGCGCATCGGACAGCGCGAACTGGCGCGACACGGAACCGGGGTCCTGCTCCAGGTCGGCGATCGCCTCGTTGACGCGGGGCGACTGGGCCAGCAGGCGGGATTTGAGCATCTGGTACGCCGCGCTGGTGCCGCCTTCGGTAAGCGCTGCTGTCACTGCGGTGGTGATGACATCCATGCGGGCCTGGCTCCGGGGTGTGGTGACACGTATCTCACCACAGCCCGGAAGCCAAGTCCAGTCAGAACTCTAACGTGCCGGACACCGTGAACGTGCGCGGCGCGCCCAGCACCAGGTAGCCGGAACCGGACGAGCCGCCGGCCGACGCCCAGTAGTTGCGGTCGAACGCGTTGTCGACGCGGGCACGCAGCGTCACCGTATGGTCGCCGACGCGGGCGATGTAGCGGGCGCCGAAGTCGGTGCGCGTCCACGACGGCACGCGCTGCAGGTTGGCGCCGTCGAGGTACTGCTTCGACGTGTAGGCCAGGCGGCCATCGACGGCCAGGCCGGAGACGCCCGGCACGTCCCAGTCGGCGCTCAGGTTGAACTGCGTGTTCGCCACGCCGATCGGGTCGTTGCCGTCGAACGTGCCGCCCTGGGTGCGGCGCTGCTCGGGATCGAGCAGCGTCAGCCCGCCCAGCAAACGCAGGCCCTTGACCGGCTGGCCGAACACGGAGAATTCGATGCCCTGGTTGCGCTGCTGGCCGTTCAGGCCGAACACGCGGTCGACCACGATGCCCTGCGGCAGGTCGGTGCTGAACACGGCGACCGTCGCGCCAAAGGTGCCGGCGTCGTACTTGGCGCCGATCTCCTTCTGGCGCGACACGGTCGGCGCGAACTTCTGGCCGACGTTGACGATGTCGCCCGATGCCGTCAGGCCGCGCTGCAGGCCCTCGATATAGTTGGCGTACAGCGAAACATTGTTGATCGGCTTGAACACGATGGCGGCCGTCGGCGTGTTCCTGCTTTCGTCGTAGGACGCGTTTTCCGCGCCGGTGTTGTAGTCGTAGCCGTAATCCTTGATGCGCTGGTGGCGGATGCCGACCGTCAGCAGCGCCTTGTCGCCGGCAAACGCCAGCGTGTCAGCGATGGCGTAGCTGGAGAGAATGGTCTTCGTCGTCGTGCGCGGATCGTCGAGCTTGCCGCCGACGAAGTAGTTCGCCACCGGCGCGGCGCTGTCGCGCGGCGCGTAGATATTGGTGGCCAGCGTGCCGCCGATGAAATCGCTCATGGCATAGGCGTTGCGGGAGTCCACGTAGAAGCCGCTGGCGGTGGCGCTGAACGTGTGGCCGACGGTGCCGGTGCGCAGCCTGGTGCGCGCGCCGATTTCGCCGGTGCGCACGGTGTCCTTGCGTTCGTTGTCGAAGCGGTACAGCGTGGCACCGCCGTCCGCCGCGACCACCGTCGGGCCGCCCAGGATGTTCGATTCCTTGCCGGACCGGGTGCCGAAGGCCGCCCACGCCACGCTGTCCTTGGCCAGGTCCAGCTCGCCACGGACGGTGCCGAAGGTGTCGCGTTCGTTGGAATGGGTCCACGGCTGGCCATAGTTGCTGTCGCCTTCCGGCGCGGCCGGAATGGCCAGCCCGGCGGCCACGTTCAGGCTCGGCCGCGGCGCCGTCAGCTGGTGATCCTGGTAGCCCACGTCGGCCGACAGCCGGTAGTTGCCGCCGTTCCAGTCCAGGCCGACGGAGGCCAGCGTCATCTCGCGGCCTTCGCGGTCCACCGACGTGTCGCCATCGCGGCGCACGGCGTTGACGCGGAGGCCGGCGCGGTTGTCCGGGCCGAAGCGGCGGCCGATGTCGACGGCGCCGTATTTCTGGCCGCCGGACTCGAAGCCCACGGTGGCCGAGGTGAGCGGCGCATTGCCGGCCCGTTTCGGCAGCAGGTTGATGGTGCCGCCGATGCCGCCGCCGCCCGGTGCGGCGCCGTTCAGGAAGGCGCTGGCGCCGCGGAACACTTCCACGCGCTCGAGCAGTTCGGTGGCCACGTACTGACGCGGCAGGATGCCGTACAGGCCGTTATAGGCCAGGTCGTCGGAATTGGCCGCGAAGCCGCGGATCACATACATTTCCTGGAAGTTGCCGAAGCCGCGCGTCACGCGCACCCCCGGATCGTTGGCCAGCACGTCGGCCACGCTGTGCGTCTGCTGGTCCTGCAGCAATTGCTGCGTGTAGGCGGTGGCGCTGAACGGCGTATCCATCATGTCCACATTGCCCAGCAGGCCGACGCGGCCGCCGCGCGCCACCTGGCCGCCCGAATACGCCTTGGTCAGGCCCTCGGCCGATGCATCGGCCGAAGCGCTGACGACGACGGTGGGCATGGTCTGCGCATCCTGGGTTTCCTGGGCAGCAGCGGTAGCGCTGGCCAGCGTGAGGGCGGCGAGGGCGAGGGGAGTCAGGGCAAAGGTGTGACGTTTGGACATGATATTTTTGTTAATGTGAATGAGAATGAGTTTTATTATTATAGCCGTGCTGTAACAACTGGTAAATGAGAATAGTTTGCATTATCATCCCGTGCAACCGTTTTCAACCTGCCGATCCGCCATGACACCCGTCGCCATCCGCCGCTGGGCCTGGCTCCACAAGTGGAGCAGTCTCGTCTGTACTATCTTCATGCTGCTGCTCTGTATTACCGGGCTGCCGCTGATCTATCACCATGAAATCGGCCACCTTCTTGGTAACGAAGTCGAAGCCAAGGCCATGCCGGCCGATACGCCGAAAGCCAATCTCGATACCATCATCGCCGCTGCCAAGGCCGCCCATCCCGGCAAGCAGATGATGTACATGTCGCAGGCGCTGGACGAACCGGATATCTGGAACCTGACGCTGGGCGACAACGGCACGGACACGAACTACAAGGCCATTGCCGTCGATGCGCGCACGGCCGAAGTGCTGCCGACGCCCCAGTTCGAAGGCAGCTTCATGTCGGTAATGTTCCACCTGCACGTGGACCTGTATGCCGGCCTGTGGGGCAAGCTGTTCCTCGGCTTCATGGGCTTGCTGCTGCTGGTCGCCGTGGTGTCCGGCGTCGTGCTGTATTCGCCGTTCATGCGCAAACTGGACTTCGGCACGGTGCGCCGCGCCCGCACCAACCGAACCAAATGGCTGGACCTGCACAATCTGCTGGGCATCGTCACGCTGACGTGGCTGTTCGTCGTCGGCGCCACCGGCATGATCAACACGTGGGCCGACCTGCTGCTGAAGTACTGGCAGGTGACGGAGATGGCGGCGATGATCGAGCCATACAAAAACGCGCCGCCGATCACGCGGCTGGCGTCGATGGAGGAATCGATCAGGCAGGCGCGGGCCGTGGAACCGGACCAGAAGGTGGCCTTCGTTGCCTTCCCCGGCACGCCGTTCACCAGCGCCCACCATTATGGCGTGTTCATGCATGGCGACCAGGCGCTCACGTCGCGGTTATATAAACCGGTGCTGATCGATGCGCAGACGGCCAGGGTGACCGACAGCCGCGACCTGCCGTGGTACCTGACGGCGCTGCTGATCTCCCAGCCGCTGCACTTCGGCGACTACGGCGGCGCGGCGTTGCAGTTCCTGTGGGCGGCGCTGGACGTGCTGACGATCATCGTGCTGGGCAGCGGACTGTACCTGTGGCTCAAGCGTGGCGCCACGGCGCGCACCGCGACCGAAGAGGAAACGCTGGCGGAACCCGCTGCCGTGCCGGCCTTCGCACAGGGAGAGGCACGATGAGCGCCGCGTTCTACCGGCTGTGGGGCATGCCGATCGTGCTGGGCATCCTGACGACGATCGGGCTGATCTCGGCGCTGCTGGGCGATGGCGTGTGGGATGCGGTGTCCGCCGTGACGCTGGGGATTCCCGTGCTGCTGGGGGTGTGGCACGGGTTGCGCAGGCAGGGCACTTAAGCCGTTGAAAAACAACCCCGGGGACAGTCCCCGGCGTTACTGCTGTTTGTTGGAAAACTGCTGCTGGACGGTCTGCAGCACCGCCGGGGCGCCGGCCGGTGCGATGGTCTCCGGCAGGGCCGCCCGCACCGGCTGCGCCGCGTTTGTCTGCATGGTCTCCCAGCGGGGCGCCTCGATGCCTTCGAAAATACTGCGCAGCTGTTGGCCCCACGTGCTGCGGATCATCCGGAAATATTCGTTCTTCTCGTCGATCTTGACGAAACGTGTGACGGCCAGCGTGCCCGTTTCGTACACCAGCAGGTCCAGCGGCAGGCCCACCGAGATGTTCGATTTCAGCGTGGAATCCATCGAGATCAGCGCGCATTTCGCCGCCTCGTCCAGCGACGAGGCCGGCGTCACCACGCGGTCGATGATCGGCTTGCCGTATTTCGACTCGCCGATCTGGAAATAGGTGTTTTCATCGTGGGACTCGATGAAATTGCCGGCCGAGTACACCTGGAACAGCCGGCACCGCTCGCCGCGAATCTGGCCGCCGAAGATGATCGCCACGTTGAAGTCGATGCCGAACTGCTGCAGCGCTGCGGCCTCCCGTTCGTGGACTGCGCGGACCGCCTCGCCCATGATGCGCACCGCCTCGTGCATGTTCGGCGCCGTCCAGATCGTGTAACCGCTGGCGCCGACGAAGTCGTTCAGCAGCTGGCGGATCGACTGGGAGATCGACAGGTTCCCTGCCGTCATCATCACCATCATCCGGTCGCCCGGATTCTCGAACACGTTCAGCTTGCGAAACGTGCCGACCTGGTCGACGCCCGCATTGGTACGCGAATCGGCCAGGAAGACGAGGCCCGCATCGAGGCGCATGCCAACACAATAAGTCATGGTTCCAACAGCTCCGTGAAAAACGCGATTTTACCCGAGAAGTTTCACTGTAGAACGATCTGGACGTCGACCGCAAGGGTTTCTTCGCCGCCGCCCCGCCGCACGCCACGCACCGGCGCCGCCGCCTCGTAGTCGCGGCCGAGGGCGATACGGCAGTAGGCATCCGTCATCAGCCGGGCATGCGTGACGTCGATGCTGACCCAGCCTTCGTAATCGCTGTCGCAGGCCCACGCATCGACCCACGCGTGGCTGGCCGCGTGATCCGTATCGCCCGGCTCGATGTAGCCGGACACATAACGGGCCGGGATGCCGTGCGCATGGCAGCACGCCAGGAAGATGTGGGCGTAGTCCTGGCACACGCCCTGGCCCAGTTGCAGCGCCACGCTGGCCGGCGTGGTGACTTCCGTCGCACCGCTTTGATACCGGACCGCACCAAAGATGTGCTCGGCCAGCTTCATCAGGTGCCGCGTCTGCGCCCGGCCGTCCGGCAGGCAGGCGGCGGCCAGTTCCAGGATGCCCGGCGTGGGCGCGGTCAGCCGCGTCGACACCGTGTAGATCAGCGGCGACAGCGTATCGTGCGCGGCGATGCGGCCCTGCCACGGGCTGGTCGTCGACACGACGCCCTGGGCAACGATCGCCAGGCCGCCCCGTGCCTTGTCCAGCGTCAGCATGTGCGACAGGTTGCCGTAGGCATCCGTATAGGCATTCAGGTAGCCGGGCGCCTGCAGGTTCCAGTGCAGCACCTGCTGCTGCGGTTCGGCGCGGGGCGTCAGGTGCAGCTGCTGGATCGTGTAGGCCAGCGGCGCCGTGTACGTGTACTTCGTTTCGTGTCGGATGGACAGTTGCATGTGAATGGTCCTATGCGGCCAGCGGCACGAGGAAGTCGCGGCTGACCCGGTTGCCCAGTTCGTAGATCCGTTCCAGGAAGCCGGTCAGCGTGTCGTGCAGGCCGGCGTTCAGGATATCGTCGATGCGCGCGAAGCGCAGTTCCGCGTGCAGCTGGCCGGCCAGCCGCTCCGTCTCGGCCGACGTTTCGTTGCGCACCGCCTGCAGGTTGTCGACCACCGCTTCCATGCACGCCAGCAGCGAGCGGGGCATGTCGGCCCGCAGCATC
>DKJA01000052.1:64597-64959 GCA_002454505.1 Oxalobacteraceae bacterium UBA6704 | reverse complement strand
CCCGTATGCGGCGCCTGCGGCGCGGCGCCCAAGGCTCAGGGCTGAATCGGGACAGCCTGTCCCGAAACGGCGGCCCGCTTCTTGCTGCAACAGGCGCAAAGCCTGGAGCCATTCGCATGATCCGTCCCGCAATCGCCCTTCTCGCCGCCGTCGTGGCGCGTGAAGTAGACGGTGCCGTCGTCGTCGAACAGCAGCGAAGGATCCATCCACGACTGCTTTTCCTTGATCCACACGGGTTCCGACCACTCGCCGGCCGGGTCTTTCGTGTGGACGTAGAAGTTCCCGCCGTTCTCGATGTTCGTCGTGATCATGTAGAACTCGCCCTTCTCGCAGCGCAGCGTCGGCGCGAAGATGCCGCGCGA
>DKJA01000052.1:34186-64340 GCA_002454505.1 Oxalobacteraceae bacterium UBA6704 | reverse complement strand
GGCGCGAAGATGCCGCGCGACGCACGCTGGCCGGCCAGCGGCAACTGGCTCTCTCGGGTCAGCGCATGGCCGATCTGCTGCCAGTGCACCAGGTCCGTGCTGTGGAAGATCGGCACGCCGGGGAAGTATTCGAAGCTGCTGGTGGCCAGGTAGTAGTCCTTGCCGACGCGGCAGACGCTCGGGTCGGCGTGGAAGCCGGGCAGCACGGGATTGCGGTAAGTCTGTTGCGCCTGGGCGCCGGTGGCGAGCAGCGCCGCTGCGAGAACGAGAGCCTTCAATACAGGAGCTTTCACTTCGTCACCTCGCAGGATTGCAGCGATTTCAAAGGCACCGCGTCCGCCAGCGCCCGGTAACCGGCCAGCGAAGGGTGCAGCCCGTCGCCGGTATCGAGTTCCTTCCTGAGACGGTCGGGCTGGGCCGGATCGCGCAGCGCCGCATCGAAGTCGGCCACGCCGTCGAACACGCCGGAGGTACGGATCCACTGGTTCAGCGCGATGCGGTCCGCCTCATTGGCGGCCGCCGGCCGGTAGTACTCGCTGCCCGCGTAGGGCGTGACGGTGCCGCCGATCACGCAGATGCCGTGCGCATGGGCGCGTTCGACGAGCTGGCGGTGCGCCAGTTGCAGGTCTTCCAGCAATTGCGCGCGGGCGGCCGGCGTGTCGTCGCCGTTGCGGCGCAGGACGCCCATATCGTTCACGCCGATCATCATCACCGCGTGCGATACGCCGGCGCGGCCCAGCACTTCGCGGTCGAAGCGGGAAGCGAGGTTCGGGCCGGAGCCGTCGCGCAGCAGCCGGCCGCCGCCGATGCCGCCGTTGACGACGCCGAGCGCCTTGTTTTCCTTGTTGAGGCGCGCGGCGAGAAAATCGGGCCAGCGGTCGTTGCCATCCGTCGTCGTGGCATAGCCGTCCGTGATCGAGTCGCCCATCGTGACGATGGCCGTGGCGCTGCGCGGCGCCTGCACTTCCACGTCCGCCAGCAGATACCAGCGGGTGACCTTTTCGGCCTCGGCCCAGCTGGCGTCCAGCGTGCGCTGGCCCTTGGCGACGAAGCTCGTGGTGCGCGAGCCGGAGTGGCCCGTCTGCTTCGACGGCGCGCCGTTGAAATAGAGGGAAATGGCCAGATCGGAGCCCGCCTTGTGCGCCAGCGTGACGGTATCGCTGTAGTACTCGGCGCCGGCGGGGATCATCACGCGCGCCTTGCCGTTGAAGGTCAGCGGCTGCGCCGTCTTCGGATCGATGTCCGCCTTGCCCGGTGCGACGGCCAGCGCGATGCCGGCACCGTCGATGACGAGCGGCGTGGTGCCGTAGACATTGCTGATGCGGACCCGCAGTTTTTCGCCGCCCAGCGTCAAATGGACGATCTGGCGCAGCGTGGCGTCCTGCCACTGCGCCACCGGCAGCTCGTTCTGCGGTTCCATCGGCATCTGGGACGTGCCCCAGGAAGTGACCCAGTGCCAGGGTGGCGAAGTTTTCGCCGCAACCGGCAGGCTGGTGATGAGCAATGCGGCCATGGCGGCCGCGATCAGATTCCGGGAGCGCGGGCGCGCCCCTCCGTGCATTTTGTGCATTTTGTCTCCGTTATCGTGCCTCTGGCGGCACTTTTTTATCGGTCAGCCTGGTGAAAACGCGCAAGCCGGGTCACCAAAACCTTTGCCCATCTTTACGTTCGAGATTTGTTGACTTGCTCCGTCAAATCCCGCAAACTGCAAATGTTAGCGCTATTCATTTTAGGCCATGGCAATGGTACAGGCAACATAAAAAGCACGACGAACGCACTACAAAATAAAGAGACAGGCATGGAGACAAACCAACACTCTGGCACGCCGATCATCACGGCGATGCAGGTCATTCCCGTGGCCGGCCACGACAGCATGCTGTTCAACCTGTGCGGCGCGCACGGCCCCTATTTCATCCGCACCCTCGTGCTGCTGACGGACAGCGCCGGCCATACCGGCATCGGCGAAGTGCCCGGCGGTGCCGGCATCACCAAGGCGCTCGAGAAGGCGATCCCCCGCGTGGTCGGCACGCAGATCGGCCGCTTCAACCGCACGCTGAACTCCGTCCGTGAAGGCATTGCGGGCAAGCCGTCCGGCCCGCAGACGATGCAGTACCAGGTCACCTCCGCCGCGGAGGAAGCGGTGCTCAAGCAGCCGCATGAAATCAACCTTCGGCTCGAAAACGTTGTCACCGCCATCGAGGCGGCATTGCTCGACCTGCTGGGCCAGCACCTGGGCGTGCCCGTCTGCGAACTGCTCGGCTCGGGCCAGCAGCGCGACAAGGTGCCGATGCTGGCCTACCTGTTCTACATCGGCGACCGCGCGCGCACCGACCTGCCCTACCTGCCGGGATCCGGTAAAGCGGACGACTGGTACCACATGCGCAACCAGGAAGCGGTCACGCCCGAGGCGATCGCCGACCAGGCGGCGGCCACCGTCGCAAAATATGGCTTCCGCGACTTCAAGCTGAAGGGCGGCGTGATGCGCGGCGAAGACGAGATGGCGGCCGTGGCCGCGATCAAGGCCCGCTTCCCCGCTTCGAGCGTGACGCTGGACCCGAACGGCGCATGGTCGCTGGAAGAAGCGATCCGCCTGTGCCGCGGCCAAAGCCACATCCTCGCCTACGCGGAAGACCCGTGCGGCCCAGAACAGGGTTACTCGGGCCGCGAGATCATGGCCGAATTCAAGCGCGCCACCGGCATCCAGACGGCGACGAACATGGTGGCTACCGACTGGCGCCAGATGGCCCATTCCTATCTGCTGGGCGCCGTTGACATCCCGCTGGCCGACCCGCACTTCTGGACCATGCAGGGCTCCGTGCGCCTCGCCCAGCTGTGCCAGGAATGGGGCATGACGTGGGGCTCGCATTCGAACAATCACTTCGACGTGTCGCTGGCGATGTTCACGCACGCCGCCGCCGCCGCGCCAGGCCGCATCACGGCGATCGACACGCACTGGATCTGGCAGGAAGGCCAGGAGCGCCTGACCAAGGAGCCGCTGCAGATCGTCGGCGGCGAAGTGGCCGTGCCGGACAGGCCGGGCCTGGGCATCGAGCCGGACCTGGAACGCATCGCCCAGGCCCACGAGCTGTTCAAGAAAGTCGGCACCGGCGCGCGCGACGACGCCATCGCCATGCAGTACCTGGTTCCCGGCTGGACCTACTCGCCGAAGCTGCCCAGCCTGGGCCGCGACTGAATTTGCATCACCAGACCCAACTCAAATAAAAAACGGAGACCGTCATGAAGGAAGCGCCAGTAAACTCGTTGTTGCCAGCCGACCTGCAGCAGGCATTGCTCGTGGGCCGCGTGTGGCGGGCCGGTGAAATCAACGGCCCCTGCGTGGTGGCCGTGCGCAACGGCGAGGTGTTCGACATCACACCGCATGCGACGACCGTGTCCGAACTGTTCGACCGCCCCGACCTGCTGAGCCTTGCGCGCTCCGCGCCGGGCGAATCGCTCGGTCCCGTGCAAACGCTGATCGAAAACGCGCTGGCCGCCGCACCATCCCCCGCTGCGCCGCGACTGCTGGCACCGTGCGACCTGCAGGCCATCAAGGCCGCCGGCGTGACGTTCGCCGTCAGCCTGCTGGAACGCGTGATCGAGGAACAGGCCGGCGGCGACCCTGGCCGCGCCGAAGCGTTGCGCACGGAACTGCTGTCGTCGATCGGCGCCGACCTGTCCAGCATCAAGCCGGGTTCCCCGCAGGCGGAACAGCTCAAGCAGCAGTTCATTGCCCGCGGCGCCTGGTCGCAATACATGGAAGTGGGCATCGGCCCCTACGCGGAAGTGTTTTCCAAGTCGCAGCCGATGTCGTCGGTCGGCTTCGGCGACGACGTGGGCCTGCACCCGGCTTCGCAATGGAACAACCCGGAACCGGAGATCGTGCTGGCCGTGAACAGCCGCCGCGACATCGTCGGCGCCACGCTGGGCAATGACGTCAACCTGCGCGACATCGAAGGCCGCAGCGCGCTGCTGCTCGGTAAAGCCAAGGACAACAACGCTTCCTGCGCGATCGGCCCGTTCATCCGCCTGTTCGACGACCACTACACGCTCGACACCGTCCGCAACGCGGAAGTGCGCATGACGATCGAAGGCGCGGACGACGGCTTCGAACTGGACGGCATCAGCCTGATGGCGCAGATCAGCCGCGACCCGGTGGACCTGGTCGAACAGACCTGCGGCGCCCACCACCAGTACCCGGACGGCTTCATGCTGTTCCTCGGCACGATGTTCTCCCCGATTAAAGACCGCGACGCCAAGGGCAGCGGTTTCACGCACCACATGGGCGACCGCGTGTCGATCGGCAGCCCGGCGCTGGGCGTCCTGATCAACCATGTCCAGCGCAGTGACGAGATCACGCCCTGGACGTTCGGCGTTCGCGCTTTGTACGGCAATCTGGCTCGCCGCGGATTGCTGGGAAATACCACTGGAGGTAAATGATGGCTGGCGAAAGCAAAAAACTGGTGTATGCCACCTATCACGATTTGAAGGACAAGCGTGTCGTCGTCACGGGCGGCGGCACGGGCATCGGCGCCGCGATCGTCGAAGCGTTCGTGTCGCAGGGCGCGCAGGTGACGTTCCTGGACATCGCCGACGAAGCATCGCAGGCGCTGGCCGAGCGCCTGAAGGACGCGGCCCACCCGCCCCGCTTCATCCACTGCGACCTGACGCAGCTGGACACCGTGCAGGCCGTGTTTGCCGATATCGAACGCACCACGGGCGCCGTCGAAATCCTGATCAACAACGCCGCCAACGACAAGCGCCATGAAGTCAAGGACGTCACGCCGCAGTACTGGGACGACAGCCTGGCCACCAATCTGCGCCACCACTTCTTCTGCGCGCAGGCCGTGGCGCCGGGCATGAAGGCGGCCGGCGGCGGCGTGATCCTGAACTTCGGTTCGATCTCGTGGTACCTGGCACTGCCGAACCTGGCCCTGTACATGACCGCCAAGGCAGCCATCGAAGGCCTGACGCGCGGCCTGGCCCGCGACCTGGGCAAGGACGGCATCCGCGTCAACACCGTCATCCCCGGCTCGATCAAGACCGAGAAGCAGATGACGATGTGGTATTCGGAAGAAGACGAAAAGGCGATCATGGCGGCGCAGCTGCTGCCGCAGCGGATCGAGCCGGAAGACGTAGCGGCGCTGACGCTGTTCCTGTCGTCCGATAATGCGGCCCGCTGCACCGGCCGCGATTACTTCGTCGACGCGGGCTGGTACGGCGCATGAACATGCCCACTCCAGAGTGCATCTGGCCGCTGGCCGCGACGCTGGGCGAAGGCCCGGTATGGCATGCGGCGGACGAACGGCTGTACTTCGTCGACATCAAGCAGCACAAGCTGCACAGCTGCCGTGCCGACGGCAGCGAACGCCGCAGCTGGGACATGCCCGGCGAAACAGGCTTCGCCCTGCCCGCCCTGGCGGGCGGTTTCGTCTGCGGCCTGCCCGGCCGGCTGGTGCACTTTGCACCGGATACCGGGGAATTCACGACCGTCCTGCAACTGGAGGCGGACCGCCCCGGCAACCGCATGAACGACGGCCATGTGGCTGCCGATGGCGCGCTGTGGTTCGGTTCGATGGACAATGCCGAGGAAAGCGCCAGCGGCGCGCTTTACCGTTTCGATGGATCGCTGCAGCGCCACGACGACGGCATCGTCATCACCAACGGCCCCGCCTTCAGCCCGGACCGCAAGACTTTTTATCACACCGACACCCTGGCAAAGCAGGTCTTCGCATTCGACGTGAACGCCGATGGCACCCTGTTCAACAAGCGCGTGTTCGTCACCATCGAAGGCACTGGCTACCCGGACGGCACGGCGGTCGACTCGGAGGGCGGCGTGTGGATCGCGCTGTTCGCGGCGGTGATCGTGGAGCGCTATTCCGCTGCCGGCGACCTGCTGCAGACGGTACACTTCCCCTGCCCGAACGTGACCAAGATCGCCTTCGGCGGAGCCGACCTGAAAACCGCCTTCGCCACGACCGCCACCAAGGGCATGACGGAAGACGAACGCGCCGCCGCGCCGCTGGCCGGCGGCATCTTCGCCTTCGCTGTTGCCGCGCCAGGCCTGACCCAGCATTTCATCGAATTGGATATTGCATCATGACCCGCCGTTACCGTTCCCAGGACTGGTTCGACAATCCTGACCACATCGACATGACCGCGCTGTACCTGGAGCGCTTCATGAATTACGGGATCACCCCGGACGAGCTGCGCAGCGGCAAGCCGATCATCGGCATCGCCCAGTCGGGCAGCGACATCAGCCCGTGCAACCGCATCCACCTGGAACTGGCCAAGCGCGTGCGCGACGGCATCCGCGATGCGGGCGGCATTCCGATGGAATTCCCGCTGCATCCGATCTTCGAGAACTGCCGCCGCCCGACCGCGGCGATCGACCGCAACCTGGCGTATCTGGGCCTCGTCGAGATCCTGCACGGCTACCCGATCGATGCCGTGGTGCTGACCACCGGCTGCGACAAGACCACGCCGGCGCAGCTGATGGCTGCGGCCACCGTCGACATTCCCGCCATCGTGCTGTCCGGCGGCCCGATGCTGGACGGCTGGCTCGATGGCGAGCTGGTAGGCTCCGGCGCGGCGATCTGGAAAGGCCGCCGCCGCCTGGCTGCCGGCGAGATCGACAACGAGAAATTCCTGGAAATCGCCGCCGCGTCGGCCCCCTCGGCGGGGCACTGCAACACGATGGGCACCGCGTCGACGATGAACGCGATCGCCGAAGCGCTGGGCATGTCGCTGACCGGCTGCTCCGCGATTCCCGCACCGTACCGCGAGCGCGGCCAGATGGCCTATGAAACGGGCCGCCGCATCGTGGCGCTGACCGAGCAGGACATCAAGCCGTCCGCGATCCTGACCCGCGACGCGTTCCTGGACGCGATCGTCGTCAACGCGGCGATCGGCGGTTCGACCAACGCGCAGCAGCACATCATGGCGATGGCCCGCCACGCCGGCGTCGAGCTGCATTCGGAAGACTGGATGAAATACGGCCACGACGTGCCGCTGCTGCTGAACATGCAGCCGTCCGGCAAATACCTGGGCGAGCGCTTCCACCGCGCCGGCGGCGTGCCGGCCATCATGTGGGAGCTGGAACAGGCTGGCCTGCTGCGCTCGGACCGTCTCACCGTCACGGGCAAGACGATGGCGCAGAACGTGACGAACCGCGAAACGAACGACCGCGAGATGATCTGGCCGTTCGCCGCACCGCTGAAGGAAAAGGCCGGCTTCTTCGTCCTGTCGGGTAATCTGTTCAACTTCGCGATCATGAAGACGTCGGTGATCTCTGAAGAATTCCGCGCCCGCTACCTGAGCCAGCCGGGCCACGAAGGCGTGTTCGAATGCCGCGCCATCGTGTTCGACGGCTCCGACGATTACCACAAGCGCATCAACGACCCGAGCCTGAACATCGACGAGAACTGCATCCTCGTCATCCGCGGCGCCGGCCCGATCGGCTGGCCCGGTTCGGCGGAAGTCGTCAACATGCAACCGCCCGATGCGCTGATCAAGCGCGGCATCAACAACCTGCCGACGCTGGGCGACGGCCGCCAGTCCGGCACGTCGGACAGCCCGTCGATCCTGAACGCTTCGCCGGAATCGGCGGTGGGCGGCGGCCTGGCCTACATCCGCACCGGCGACACGATCCGCATCGACCTGAATCACGGCAAGTGCGACATGCTGGTGGACGAAGCGGAGATCGAACGCCGCCGCGGCGACGGCATTCCGGCCATTCCGCCGAGCCAGACACCGTGGCAGGAGCTGTACCGGTCGACCGTGGGGCAGATGGAACGGGGCGCCTGTCTCGAACTGGCTGTCAATTATCGGGGTGTTGCGAATACAATGCCGAGGCATAACCATTGATGATGGGGACTGTCCCTGCAAGGGACTGTCCCCGGGGTTGCTTCTACTGTCAGCGGTCCCGCAAATCAAAAACAACCCCGGGGACAGGCCCCATGCGGGGACAGTCCCCAACAATAAGAGGCCAAAGGCCCTACAACAAGGAGACACACATGAAACTGAAAGCACTCGTCCTGGGCGCAATGATCGCCCTGACCTCCGGCGCGGCACTGGCCGACGCAAAGAATCCGAAGATCGGCTTTTCCATCGACGACCTGCGCCTGGAGCGCTGGACGCGCGACCGCGACTATTTCGTGGCGGCGGCCGAAAAGATGGGCGGCAAGGTGTACGTGCAGTCGGCCGACGCCAGCGAGCAGCGGCAGATCTCGCAGATCGAGAACCTGATCTCGCGCGGCGTGGACGTGCTGGTGATTGTGCCGTACAACGCCACGGTGCTGAACAACGCCGTGCGCGAAGCGAAGAAGGCCAAGATCAAGGTCGTGTCGTACGACCGCCTGATCCTGAACTCCGACATCGACGCCTACATCTCGTTCGACAACCAGAAGGTGGGCGAACTGCAGGCCGAGGCGATCACCGCGCTGAAACCAAAGGGTAACTACTACCTGCTCGGTGGCGCGCCGACCGACAACAACGCGAAGATGCTGCGCGACGGCCAGATGAAAGTGCTGCAGCCGCTGATCGACAAGGGCGACATCAAGGTCGTCGGCAAGCAGTGGGTCAAGGACTGGAGCGCATCGGAAGCGATGTCCATCGTCGAGAACGCGCTGACCGCGAACAACAACAAGATCGACGCCATCGTCGCGTCGAACGACGCCACCGCCGGCGGCGCGATCCAGGCGCTGACGTCGCAGAAGCTGCAGGGCAAGGTGCCCGTCTCCGGCCAGGATGCCGACCTGGCGGCCGTCAAGCGCGTGATCGCCGGCACGCAGGCGATGACCGTCTACAAGCCGCTGAAAGTGATCGCTGCGGAAGCCGCCAAGCTGTCCATCGCGCTGGTGCGCAACGAGAAGCCGGCCTACAACGCGTCGTACAACAACGGCTTCAAGAAGGTCGACACGCTGCTGCTCAAACCCGTGCCGCTCACCAGGGCCAATGTGCAGCTACTGGCCGATGACGGCTTTTATTCGAAGGCCCAGCTGACCGCGAAGTAAGGACGGTCATGAGCGCCTACCTCCTTGAAATGCGCGGCATCGTCAAGCAGTTCGACGGTGTGCGCGCGCTGGACGGCATCGACATCAAGGTCACGGCGGGCGAATGCGTCGGCCTGTGCGGCGAGAACGGTGCCGGCAAATCCACGCTGATGAAGGTGCTGTCCGGCGTCTACCCGCACGGCACCTACGACGGCGACATCGTCTGGAACGGCGCGCCGCTGCGCGCCGCCTCGATCCGCGAGACGGAAGCCGCCGGCATCGTCATCATCCACCAGGAACTGATGCTGGTGCCCGAACTGTCGGTGACGGAGAATCTTTTCCTGGGCAACGAGATCACGCTGCCCGGCGGCCGCCTCGATTACGACGCGATGAACCGCCGCGCCGTGCAGCTGCTGGCCGAGCTGAATATCCGCGACGTCAACGTGGTGCTGCCCGTGAAGCAGTACGGCGGCGGCCACCAGCAGCTGATCGAGATCGCCAAGGCGCTGAACAAGAACGCCCGGCTGCTGATCCTCGACGAACCTTCGTCGTCGCTGACCTCGTCCGAAATCGCCGTGCTGCTCGACATCATCCGCCAGCTGAAGGCGAAGGGCGTCACCTGCATCTACATTTCCCACAAGCTCGACGAGATCGAAGCGATCTGCGACACGATCGTGACGATCCGCGACGGCAAGCATATCGCCACCACGCCGATGCGCGACATGAGCGTGGAAAAGATCATCGCGCAGATGGTTGGCCGCGAGATGAACCAGCTGTATCCGGCAAGCCGGCACGTGCCGGGTGACGTCATCTTCGAGGCACGCAACGTGACGTGCTGGGACCCGGACAACCCGCAGCGCAAGCGCGTCGATGATGTGTCGTTCACGCTGCGCAAGGGCGAGATCCTCGGCATCGCCGGCCTCGTCGGCGCCGGCCGCACGGAGCTGGTATCGGCGATCTTCGGTTCGTATGAAGGCCAGTACAAGGCGGAAGTGCTGTTCGAAGGCCAGCCGCTCGACACCCGCAACCCGATCAGGTCGATCCGCAGCGGTGTGGCGATGGTGCCGGAAGACCGCAAGCACCATGGCATCGTGCCGGACCTGTCGGTCGGCCAGAACATGACGATGGCCGTGCTGCAGCAGTTTTCGCACGGCAGCCGCATCGACCAGGACGAGGAGCTGAAAGTGGTGCGCGGCGAAATTGGCCGGCTGAAGCTGAAGACGGCCAGCCCGTTCCTGCCGATCACCGGCCTCTCGGGCGGCAACCAGCAGAAGGCCGTGCTGTCGAAGATGCTGCTGACGCAGCCGCGCATCCTGATCCTCGACGAGCCCACGCGCGGCGTCGATGTCGGCGCCAAGTTCGAGATCTACCAGCTGATGTTCGACCTGGCCGCGCAGGGCGTGTCGATCATCATGGTGTCGTCCGAACTGCAGGAAGTGCTGGGCATCTCGGACCGCGTGCTGGTGATCGGCGAAGGCCGGCTGCGCGGCGACTTCGTCAACGACCACCTCACGCAGGAAACCCTGCTTGCCGCCGCCCTGGCCCAACCGCTCCATTAGCCGATAACGATGAAAAGCAATCAACTGAAAAAACTGTTCACGCAGTACAAGATGCTGGCCCTGCTGGTGGCCATCGTGCTGATCTGGGGCTTCTTCACGTGGCACACGGAAGGCGGCTTCATCTCGCCGCGCAATATGTCGAACCTGATGCGCCAGATGGCGATTACCGGCATCGTCGCCTGCGGCATGTCGCTGGTGATCATCGCCGGCGAGATCGACCTGTCCGTCGGCTCGCTGCTGGGACTATTGGGCGGCATCGCCGCGGTGCTCGACGTGACGCACGGCCTGCCGCTGCCGGTGAACATGCTGGCCGTGCTGGCGATCGGGCTGTTCCTCGGGCTGTTCAACGGCTACCTGACGGCCTACCTGCACATCCCGTCGTTCATCGTCGGCCTGGGCGGCATGCTGGCTTACCGCGGCATCGTGCTGGGCGTCACGGACGGCATCACGGTGGCCCCTGTGTCGCCGGAATTCGTCGTGCTGGGCCAGGGCTACCTGCCGCCGCAATGGGGCCTCGTGCTGGGCGTGGCGCTGTTCGCGCTGGCCGTCTACCTGACGTGGCGCCAGCGCCGCAGCCGCGCCCACCACCAGCTGCCGCAGGCGCCGCTGTGGCGCGACGGCCTGCGCCTGGCCATCATCGCCGCCGTGCTGGCCGGCTTCGTGACGACGCTGAACAGCTACGAAGGCATCCCCTTCCCCGTGCTGCTGCTGCTTGCGCTGCTGGGCATCTTCACCTACATGACGACGCAAACCGTGTTCGGCCGCCGCATCTATGCGGTGGGCTCGAACATGGAGGCGACGCGCCTTTCCGGCATCAACGTGAAGGCCGTCAAGCTGTGGATCTTCGGGATCATGGGTCTGATGTGCGCGCTGGCCGGCCTGATCAACACGGCGCGGTTGGCGGCCGGTTCGCCATCGGCCGGCACGTCCGGCGAGCTCGATGCGATTGCGGCCTGCTTCATCGGCGGCACATCGATGCGCGGCGGTTCGGGCACCGTGTACGGCGCGCTGATCGGCGCGCTGGTGATGGCCAGCCTGGATAACGGCATGTCGATGCTCGATGTGGATACGTATTGGCAGATGATCGTCAAGGGCGCCATTCTGACGCTGGCGGTTTGGGTGGATGTGGCCACGAGGACTGGGCGGCGTTGATTGCGTTGGGGACTGTCCCCGCAGGGGCCTGTCCCCGGGGGTGATTTTGAAGTTATCTGAACTCAGGCAAAGTCAAAAACAACCCCGGGGACAGCCGGATCGCCGTACCGCCCTGGCAGGGACAGCCCTTTAATTACAATAATGGAGACAGCATGCACGACGAAACCCGCAAGGGCCGCAGGGGATTTCTTGCGTCCGTAAGCAGCCTCGCCGGCGCCGCCGCACTGGCGCCGACCATCTCGCTGGCGGCAGCGGCACGCCCGCCGTACAAGGATCCCGCAGCACCGGTAGACAAGCGTGTCGACGATCTCCTGCAGCGCATGACGCTGGAAGAAAAGATCGCGCAGATGGATTGCGCGTGGCGCGACAAGCGCAATGTGGAGGATGCTGCCGGCGCCTTCGTGGCAGCCAGGGCGTCGCAGGCATACCCGCACGGGCTGGGCATGCTGGCACGGCCGTCCGACCGCCACGGCATGGCGTCGACCACCGTGGCCGGCGATTCCGGCGAGCGCAAGACGCGCGATGCCCGCGAGACGGCCGAATACAACTACGCGGCGCAGAAGTGGGCGATGGAGCAGACGCGCCTGGGCATTCCGCTGTTCCTGCACGAGGAAGCGCTGCACGGCTACTCGGCACGCGACGCCACCTCCTTCCCGCAGGCGATCGCGCTGGCTTCGTCGTTCGATCCGCCACTCGTGGAAAAAGTGTTTGCCGTCGCCGCGCGCGAGATGCGGGCACGCGGCTCGAATCTCGCACTGGCACCCGTCGTGGACGTCGCGCGCGATCCGCGCTGGGGCCGTATCGAGGAAACCTATGGCGAAGACCCGTACGTGAACGGCGAGATCGGCAAGGCCGCCGTGATCGGCTTCTCGGGCACGTCCCGCAAGCTGGCCAAGGACAAGGTGCTGGCCACGCTGAAGCACATGACGGGCCACGGCCAGCCGGAAAACGGCACCAATATCGGCCCGGCGGAAGTGAGCGAACGCACGCTGCGCGAGGACTTCTTCCCGCCGTTCGAAAAGATCATCCGCGAGACGCCGGTCGCCGCCGTCATGCCGTCGTATAACGAGATCGGCGGCGTGCCGTCGCACGCAAACCGCTGGCTGCTGCATAAGGTGCTGCGCGACGAGTGGGGCTTCAAGGGACTCACCGTGTCCGACTACATGGGCGTGAAGGAGCTGATCACGCGCCATCACCTGGCCACCACGGCGGCGGAAGCAGGCGTGCTCGCGGTGAAGGGCGGCGTCGACATCGAAACGCCGGACGGGTACGGCTACAAGGAGCTGGCCGGCCAGGTCAAGGCGGGCAAGGTGACGGTCGCCGAGATCGACGAGATCGTGCGCCGCATCCTGACGGTCAAGATCGAGGCGGGCCTGTTCGAGCAGCCCTACGTGGACGTGAAGAAGGCCGATGCGCTGACCGCGACGAAAGAGGCCGTGGCGCTGGCGCGTGAAGCGGCCGTGCGCTCCGCCGTGCTGCTGAAGAACGACAAGGGCCTGCTGCCGCTGCGGCCGCAAAAAATGGGCAGGCTGCTGCTGCTCGGCACCCACGCGAAGGACACGCCGTTGGGCGGCTACTCCAACGTGCCGCGCAAGGTGGTATCGATCCATGAAGCGCTGCTGGCCGAGTCGAAGGCGCAGGGCTTCGCCTACGATTATCGCGAAGGCGTGCGCATCACCGAGGACCGCCAATGGGGCAAGGATGAAATCCGCTGGACGCCGGACGACGTCAACACGAAGCTGATTGCCGAAGCGGTGGAAGCAGCGAAGTCCGCCGACACCATCGTGATGGTCCTCGGCGACAACGAGATGACCAGCCGCGAAGCCTGGGCCGACACCCACCTGGGCGACCGCAACAGCCTGGACCTGCTGAACCGCCAGAACGACCTGGCCCAAGCCATCTTCGACCTGGGCAAGCCGACCATCGTGTTCCTGCTGAACGGCCGGCCGATGTCGATCAACCTGCTGGCCGAGCGCGCCGATGCGATCATCGAAGGCTGGTACCTCGGCCAGGAGACGGGCAATGCGGCGGCCGACCTGTTGTTCGGCCGCGCCAATCCGGGCGGCAAGCTGCCCGTGTCGATCGCCCGCCACGTGGGCCAGCTGCCGGTCTTCTACAACCACAAGCCATCGGCGCGGCGCGGCTACATCGACGGTTCCACGAAACCGCTCTACCCGTTCGGCTTCGGGCTGTCGTACACCACGTTCGACATCGCGGCACCGCGGCTGACGAAGGCCACGATCCGCGTCGACGAGTCCACGCAGGTGGAAGTGGATGTGACCAATACCGGCGCGGTGGCCGGCGACGAGGTGGTGCAGCTGTATATCCGCGACGACGTGTCGTCGGTGACGCGCCCCGTGCTGGAGCTGAAGGGCTTCCGCCGGGTGACGCTGCAGCCGGGCGAGAAGCGCACGATCGTCTTCGACATCAAACCCTCCGACCTGTGGTTCTTCAATCTCGACATGCAGCGCGTGGTGGAGCCGGGCAGTTTCACGATTCACGTGGGGGCGAGCTCGGTGGCGCTGAAGCAGGTGAAGTTGATGGTGGCTTAGGTGATGGCGGACCAGGCGCGCAATACGGACGGCCCGGTTTGCCGCTGCACGCGTGGTCTTCCCGCTGAAATGGCGACGACTTTCAAAGATATTCAGGCAACTCGAGCATCGTGGTGCCGGACACCTCCGGGCTCACTCCCGGAAGCGTGCTGTTCTCCGTGTCGGTAATTGTCGAAAAAGTGCGATTAATGTCTCCCCTCTCAAAAATTTGGACCTCGGGCGACAGATCAAGTTCAAAACCGACAAAAACCGACATGGATTTCCGACATTCTCCGAGAAGGGGTCGGGAAGGACTACCCACCCGGTCCATTCGGCATGGTCCAACACTCGGCGCATCATCCACGCTGACGAGCCCGCCCGCGCGCCTGCCTTCCATGCTTTCCGCCTCCCATCTGCATATCTACCGCCCCGCCATCGCGCCCGCCTGCTTGATTTGCCGGGCTTCCAGCCGCCAACACCCATCGCCAAGGTTCGCAAACCACCATCCCCCTTCCTGCTCGCGCCTTGGCTTTTGACGTCCGGCGACAAGCCGCAGGCAGGCCTCGATTCGCCAATATCCCGGTCTTTTTGCCTCCTTTTCGTGCGATACCTGCCTTGATGGCAAGACTATGATTTTTGCCACTCCCCCGGCTAGGCGGCGGAGTCAATCACTACCGAACCGCAGAGGAACCGACATGGCACTCGACTCGATCACCGCATCCCGCAATACCTACAAACTCGACGGCCCCGCGAAAAGCGCCAGTAACCTGGTTGCCTCGCTGGTCCCTCCGGACACTGCTTTCGCCAGCCTGCTCAAGCGCGCTGCCGACGCCACCAGCTCCACAAACTCCACCACCGCCACCAGCTCGACCGCGCCGAAGTCGAACGCGCAGCAGCTGGAAGACTACGTCAACATGACGCCCGAACAGCGCATGCGCGCCGACCTGCTGAAGAAGCTGGGCGTGACGGAAGAAGAGCTGGCCAACATGACACCCGAAGAGCGCGCGGGCATCGAGCAGAAAATGAAGGAGATGGTGCAGGAGCTGACGCAACAGGCTGCCGCGCAGCAGGCGGCCGGCACGCGCCGCGTCGATACGGTCGCGTAAGCGGACGCGCGGCATCAACATAAAAAAGCCCGCTGGATTGCGGGCTTTCGGTCATGGCAAGGACGACTTATTTATCGGGCGAAAAATGCCCCATGCCGTAGGCGAGATGCTGCCACCAGTGATCGCGCGAGCGCACGGTCAGCAGGCAGGTCTTGTCGACCTCGTCCTTGAACACGCGGTCCTGGCACTGCTTCGTCATCAGCGCATTGCGCTGGTTCTCCGCATTGACCAGCGACGCACCGAGCCAGCCGGACAGCAGCAGCAGCGCCACCACCAGGCACCAGGCCAGATGGTTGACGTTGCTGACGCTGAACAGCCGGCTTTCATCCGGCTCCAGCGTGTCGTACAGCTTCATGGCACCTTCTTCGCGATCCGTCATGTCAAATCCAAACCTTTTTTAAACCTGCGCAGTTACTTCTTCTCGGCGGCAGCCTTGGCGACCAGCCCATCCAGCACGACCAGCGTCTGGCGGCCAGCCTGGACTTCAGCGGTGCCCGGACCACCGGCAATCGCCGGCGACGTCACGTATTTGCCGTCGACGATGATCGTCGGTGCGCTCTCGACCTTGTAGGCGGCGATCGTCGGGGACAGCCGTTTCAGTTTAGTCTGTACCGCGAAGGAATTGAAGAACTGTTCGTACTTCACCTTGTCGATGCCGTTCTTGACGAGGAAGTCCTTGATCTGCTCGTCGCTGCGATAGATGCGGTCGCGGTCGACGTGGATCGCACGGAAGATCTTGCTGTGGAACTTGTCCACCTGGCCCATCGCTTCGAGCGTGATGTAGGCGTGCGCCAGCGGATCGTTCGGGCCGGATGCCGGGAAGTGCAGGCGCTTGAACGCGATGCGGTCGCCCTGCTTCTTCACCCATTCTTCCAGCATCGGGTCCAGCACATTGCAGTGCGGGCACGTGTACATGAAGAACTCGACGACTTCGACCTTGTTGCCCGCGTCGGAACGCACTGGGCTGGCCAGGGTCTGGTAGCCCGGTTCGGCGGCATGGGACGCGGCGGTGAAAGCCAGCATCGCGGTGGCGGCAAGCATGAGGCGCAGAAAACGCATGATCTTCCTTCTTGGTTGGTCTGTGAAAAGTCGAACGCCGCGAGATTACCATTTTTTCCGGAATTCATCGAATGCAGCGGCCCGATTAAGCTTCGTTTAAGCCCGTGGATAGCAGGTTGACGCCCTTGCAATGCGCTGTTTCCGGTCGCGGCCCGGCGCCACAAGAACATCGGCATCGATACTGATTATCGATATTTTGGCGCTTGCCCGGCCTGTGGGCCGCCCTTATATTCCCCGCATCGGATAACGGAGTTTCCCATGACAGCTGCAGCTTCCCTGCCCACCTATTTCCTGTCGCACGGCGGCGGCCCATGGCCGTGGATGCGCGACCAGTTCGGCGCAGCCTACGATGCGCTGGACGCATCGCTGCGCGACATCCCCCGCCAGCTGGGCGGCAAGCCGCGGGCCGTGCTGGTGGTGACGGCGCACTGGGAAGGCCCCGCCTTCCTGCTGTCGGCCGCCGAGCAGCCGGGTATGATCTACGACTACGGCGGCTTCCCGCCGCATACCTACGCCATTCGCTACGGTGCGCCCGGTTCGCCGACATTGGCGGCGCGCGCCCAGGCGCTGCTGCAGCAGGCAGGCCACGCCGCGCAGCTTGACCAGGAGCGCGGCTTCGACCACGGCACCTTCTCGGCGCTGTACCCGGTGTTTCCGGATGCGGACGTGCCGATCGTGCAGCTGTCGCTGCGCCAGGACCTCGATCCACGGAGCCACCTGGAAGCCGGCCGCGCCTTGCGTCCGTTGCGCGACGAGGGCGTGCTGATCGTCGGCAGCGGCCTCAGTTACCACAACCTGCGCGCCTTCAACGGCGCCGGTGCAGCCGCATCGCACCAGTTCGACCAGTGGCTGCGCGACGCGATGGCGCTGCCGCCGCAGGAGCGCAGTATCGCGCTGATGAACTGGGAACAGGCCCCGGCCGCCCGCGCAGCGCATCCGCGCGAGGAGCACCTGTTGCCATTGATGGTGGCGCTGGGCGCGGCGGAGGAAGAGGATGCCGCCGTGGTGTATCACGAGGAGGCGTTTTTCGGGGCGCTGGCGGTGAGCAGCTTCAGGTTCGGCTGAGGCCGGGGCTGGGGACTGTCCCTGCAAGGGACTGTCCCCGGGGTTGCATTTTGCTCGGATACAGGCAACGTCAAAAACAACCCCGGGGACAGCCGGATCGCCGTACCGCCCCCTTGGGGACAGTCCCCCTTCAAGTCCCCCGCTTCCCCCGCATCTTCTCGGCCTCTTTCTCGGCAGCCTTGACCGCCGCCTTTTCCGCCTTGACGCGCTCCTGCTCCTCGAACACGGCCAGCGACGCGGCGCGGCTGTCCGGCGTCTCCAGCGAGATCCGGCCCAGCGCGCCGGTGCGGTAGTCCTGCAGCAGCATGTGCGACGCCTTTTCGTAGTCCCAGTCGCCGCCGCGGCTGCGGTAGCCGCGCTTCTGCGCCAGGCCTTCGACGACGGCGATGCCGTCCATGCCTTCCAGCTTGAAGCCGTAGCGGGCGGTCAGCAGCTGCGGGTAGCGGGCCAGCAGTTCGGTGGCCAGCCACTCGGCCACTTCCTCCTCGATCAGCGCATTGGCGCCGATCGCGTGGCTGGCGGCCAGCGCCAGGCCGTCGCTGGGCATCGCGATCTTCGGCCACAGCAGGCCCGGTGTATCGATCAGCGCCGTGTTCTTGTCCAGGTAGATCTTCTGCTGCACCTTCGTCACGGCCGGCTCGTCGCCCACCTTGGCCACGCGGCGCTTCAGCAGCGCGTTCATCAGCGTGGACTTGCCCACGTTGGGGATCCCCATGATCATCAGCCGCAGCGGCTTGGTCGGCACGCCCCGGTGCGGCGCCAGCGCGCGCGCCTTGTCGATCACGCGGGCCACGTCGGCCGGCTTCTTGGTGGTCATCGCGTACGCCGTCACGTCCGGATCCTGCTCGAAGTAGCGGATCCACGCATTCGTCGCATCGGGATCGGCCAGGTCGATCTTGTTCAGCACCTTCAGGCAGGGCTTGGCGCGGAACTTGCGCAGCTCTTCCACCAGCGGATTGGTGCTGGCCGCCGGCAGGCGGGCGTCGACGACTTCGATGACGACATCGACGTCCGCCATCTGTTCCGCCGCCTTTTTCTTGGCGGCGTTCATATGCCCGGGGAACCACTGGATAGCCATGCTCTTGCCTTGAATCGTTAATAAAATCGGTAAACCAATCCGCTATTTTACCGAAGGTCGGGGCGACCCCGCCATAACGCTGTTACCATCTGCCATTTGCCCAACGCCGCCGCACCATGAAATTCCCCTTCGCCTGCCTCCTGTTCGCTGCCACCACCGCCCTTGCCCAACCCGTCGTCGAGGTGAGCAATGTGCGCGATCCGGAACTGAAGCCCTACGCAACGATGGTCAAGGGCCTCGATGCGTTCGACGCCCAACGTGCCCGCGCGCCGAAAGCCACGCTGCGCTTCCTGCTGCGCCCCGCCACGGCGGGCGACACGCTCGATGGCCTGGAACTGAAGATCAGCGGCGACATGGTGACGGTGCCCGTGCCGCTGGCGGCCGACGGCAGCTTCGTGCTGCCGCGCAGTGCCGCGGCGCTGCAGGACCGCGCCGAACTGGTGCTGAACAAGAAGCGCAACTCGTTCCGCTGGCGCCCGGACGTGCGCACGCCCGGCGTACCGAAAGAGGCGCGCCGCCTGGGCGACCTGCGCGTGCAATGCGCCGTGCAGTGGGCCATCGAACAGGAAGACATGGCACCGGCCGCGCGCGGCGCACTGGCCGCCACCGGCGGACCATGCCGCTCGATGGTGATGCACATGGGCTTCGATGCCCCCGCCCCGCTGCGCAGCGCCTGGCTGGTGGAAGGCGAACGCCGGCTGCAGCTGCCCGTCAACCGCCACCACCGCCGCGTGTTCAACCCGCCGCTGGCCGACCGGGCCTGGGGCGACGATGCGGTGGTGAAGTTCGAGTACGACAAATAGTTGGCCGGGGACTGTCCCCGACTTCCTGGGGACCGTCCCCGACTTCCTGGGGACCGTCCCCGGCTTCCTGGGGACTGTCCCCGGGGTTGCTTTTTGCTTCAGGCTGAACAGGCAGAAGAACAACCCCGAGGACAGCCGGATCGCCGGACCGCCCCTGTGGGGACAGTCCCCATCAAATCTCCGCCAGCGCCTTCACATGCGCCACCACACTCCGCCCCAGTGCCGACAGGTTATACCCGCCCTCCAGGCAGCTGACGATCCGCCCGCCCGCATGCCGCCTGGCCACTTCGACCATCTTCTCGGTCATCCACGCGTAATCCGCTTCGACGAGCCCCATGCCGCCCATATCGTCTTCGCGATGGGCGTCGAAGCCCGCTGAAATGAAGATCATCTGCGGCTTGAACGCGTTCAGCGCCGGCAGCCACCGCTCGCAAACCAGCTGGCGCACCATGTCGCCCTTGGTGTGCGCCGGCACCGGCACATTGATGCGGTTCGCCGTGATCGGCAGCGGGTCCACGTACGGATAGAACGGGTGCTGGAAGAAGCTGGCCATCAGCACGCGCGGCTCGTCGCGGAAGGCTTCTTCCGTGCCGTTGCCGTGATGGACGTCGAAATCGACGATGGCCACGCGCTGCAGGCCGCGCACGTCCAGCGCATGCTTTGCGGCGATCGCCACGTTGTTGAACAGGCAGAAGCCCTGCGGCGCCGATGGCCGCGCGTGGTGGCCGGGCGGGCGGATCGCGCAGAAGGCGTTGTCGATCTCGCCGTCGATCACCGCATTCGTCGCGGCCACCGCGGCGCCGGCGGCGCGCAATGCGGCCTGCAGGCTGTGGCGGTTCAGGCACGTGTCGCCATCGATCGGATAGTAGTCGTCGCCTTCATGGGGCTGCGTCTGCACGATGGCGATCGCGTTCGGCGTGTGGTTGCGGGCGATGTCGGCCATGTCGGCCAGCGGCGCTTCGCGGTGGTCCAGCAGGTCGTCGATGTGCGAGTTGATCAGCTGGTCCGCGATGGCCTGCAGCCGGGCGGGCGCTTCGGGGTGCCACTCGCCCATTTCGTGGCGCTGGCAATCGGGGTGGCTGTAGATGGCTGTGCTCATGTCTGCTGGTCTGTTTGCCGCATGTTAAGTCGGGGCAGGTCCGGAGGTCGCAAGGTAGAATGCCTTGCATCGGGACCAACTATAACAGACACCATGTACACCAAATTGCATGCCGTGGCGCGCCAGGTTGGCAGCCTGATCGTCGGCAAGGACCTGCAGATCCGCCAGGCGCTGGCCTGCCTGCTGGCCAACGGCCACCTGCTGCTGGAAGACGTGCCCGGTGTCGGCAAGACGACGCTGTCGCACGCGCTGGCCATCTCGCTGGGCCTGCAGTTCAACCGCGTGCAGTTCACCAGCGACCTGCTGCCGGCCGACGTGGCGGGCATTTCGATCTGGGAGCGCGAAAAGAACGGCTTTGCCTTCCACCCCGGCCCGATCTTCACGCAGGTGCTGCTGGCCGATGAAATCAACCGCGCCACGCCGAAGACGCAATCGGGCCTGCTCGAAGCGATGGAGGAGCGGCAGGTGACGGTCGATGGCGTCACGCGCGCGCTGCCGGCGCCGTTTTTCGTCATCGCCACGCAGAATCCCACCCACCAGATCGGCACGTTCCCGCTGCCCGAATCGCAGCTGGACCGCTTCCTGATGTGCCTTTCGCTGGGCTACCCCGACCCCGCCGCGGAGCGCGCGCTGCTGCTGGGCGAGGACCGCCGCAGCATGCTGAAAACGCTGCCCGCCGCGATGACGCCGCTGGAACTGGCGGCCGCGCAGCGCGCGCTGCGGCAGATCCACACGTCGCCGGCGCTGATCGATTACGTGCAGGCGCTGGCCCAGGCGTCGCGGCAGAACGGCTCGTTCGCGGAAGGCCTCAGCCCGCGCGCCGCGCTGGCCCTGGTGCAGGCATCGCGCGCGTGGGCCGCGCTGGAAGGCCGCGACCACGTGATCCCGGAAGACGTGCAGGCCGTGCTGGTGCCCGTCTGCGCGCACCGGCTGCGGCCCGTCAAATCCAGCCACGGCGTGGCGCTGGCCAGCCGCGACCTCGTGCTGCAGCTGCAGAAAG
Source organism: Oxalobacteraceae bacterium UBA6704 (assembly GCA_002454505.1). GTDB lineage: Bacteria > Pseudomonadota > Gammaproteobacteria > Burkholderiales > Burkholderiaceae_D > Rugamonas. Next base: position 42,898 of record DKJA01000052.1, on the reverse strand, counting down.
CCGTGCCGGTGTGACGATGCTGGCCGCGCTCCGCCGGCGCCTGAACCTGCGGCGCGATGCCACCGAAGCCGACGTGGTGCTGACGATGCGGCGCGTGTACGTGCTGCCCGCCCGCGCCGGCCTGGCGTTTGCCGGCCTGCTGCTGATCATGCTGATCGGCGCGACCAATTACACACTGGGCCTCGGCTTCGCGCTGACCTTCTTCACGGCCGCCTGCGCCGTTGCCGACATGGTGCTGACGGTGCGTAACCTGGCCGGCCTGCGCCTCGCCGGCGGCCGCACCGTGCCCGTATTCGCAGGCGATGCGGCCCGGTTCGAGGTCGTGCTGCACAACCCCGGCAAGGCCGACCGCTACGCGCTCCGCGCCGGCTTCGAGCAGGCCGACCATGACACCGACGTGCCGGCCGCCGGCAGCGCTACCATCGCGCTCGCCCTGCCAGCGCGCGAGCGGGGCTGGCTGCAGGCGCCCCGCATCCGGCTCGAGACGCGCTTTCCGCTCGGCCTGTTCCGCGCCTGGAGCTGGTGGCGGCCGGACCTGCGCGTGCTGGTCTACCCGTTTCCCGAAACGCTGGCGGCACCGCTGCCCACGCGGGGCGCAGCCAGCGAGGACGGCCACGGCGCGGTCGGCCTCGACAACTTCGCCGGCATCCGCAGTTATCAGCCGGGCGACCCGATGCGGCATATGGCCTGGCGCCAGATCGCCCGCCTGGCGCCCGAGGACGGCGGCCACCTCGTCACGAAACACTTCGAAGGCGGCGCCGTCGCGGAGCTGGTACTGGATTTCGCCAGCCTGCCCGCGCAACTGGATATCGAACTGCGCCTGTCCCGCATGACGCGTTGGGTACTGGAGGCGGAGCAGCGCGCCCTGCCCTACTCGTTCCGCCTCGGCATGCACCACTATCCGGCCGGCCTGGGCGACGCGCACCGCGCCGCCTGCCTGCACGCACTGGCGCTGTACGGCCAGGAGGCGTTCGCGTGAGTCTCCTCACCCGCTTCAGGACGCTGTCGCGCGACAAGGCCGACACGCTGCTGCTGGTCGTCGCGGCCTTGCTGGTGATCGCGCCGCACTTCGGCCACCTGCCGTGGTGGACCAGCGCCGCCATCGGCGTCACGCTGCTGTGGCGCGTCATGCTGACGCTGCGCGGCCGCCGCCAGCCGCCCGTCTGGCTGCTGCTGCCCATCGCGCTGCTGGCGATGGCCGGCGTGTGGTATTCGTACCGCACGCTGCTGGGCCGCGATCCCGGCGTGGCGATGCTCGCGCTGCTGCTGGCCTTCAAGCTGCTGGAGATGCATGCCAGGCGCGACCTGTACGTGGTGCTGTTCCTCAGCTTCTTCCTGATGCTGACCAGTTTCTTCTACTCGCAGAGCATCGCCACGGGCCTGGCGATGGTGGCCACGATCGTGGTGCTGCTGACGGCGCAGATCACCTTCCAGTACACGGGCACCGTGCCGCCGCTGGGCCGCCGGCTGCGCACCGCCGGCCGGCTGTTCCTGCTGGCCGCGCCGCTGGCCGCCGTGCTGTTCGTTGTCTTCCCCCGCATCCAGGGGCCGCTGTGGGGCATGCCGGGCGATGCGCGCGCCGGCCGCACCGGCATGTCGGACACGATGGCACCGGGCACGCTGTCCAATCTGGCGTTGTCCGAGGATGTGGCGTTCCGCGTGCGCTTCGACGGCACGCCGCCGGCGCAGGCGCGCCTGTACTGGCGCGGCGTGGTGCTGAGCCATTACGACGGGCGCACGTGGGCGCGCATCGGCGGCCGGGTGCGCAATCCGGCCGCCGATGCGCTGACGCTGCGCGTGGCCGGCGCGCCGGCGGGGCACGAGATCACGCTGGAAGCCACCGAAGCCCGCTGGCTCTTCACGCTGGAGCTGACGCCGCCGAACCTGGCCGTGCCGGGCGAGCGGGTGGCCGTCTCCGACGAACTGGAAAGCTACGCACTGCGCCCGCTGCACCGGCGTGTGCGCTATCGCGCAGACGCCTACGCCGAGTACACGATACAGTCCGACCTCGACCCGGCCCGCACGGGCAGGTGGCTGCAGCTGCCCGCCGGCTTCAATCCCCGCGCCCGCGCGCTGGGTGCGCAATGGCGGGAACAGGCGGGTACCGACGATGGCAAGGTCATCGAAGCGGCGCTGACGATGTTCCGGCGGCAGGGCTACGCCTACACCTTGGAACCGCCGCTGCTGGGCCGCGAGGCCGTCGACGATTTCCTGTTCGCGTCGCGCCAGGGCTTCTGCGAACACTATGCGGGCGCCTTCGTGTTCCTGATGCGGGCGGCCGGCATGCCGGCCCGCGTGGTCACCGGCTACCAGGGCGGCGAGCTGAATCCGGTGGACGGCTACCTGACGGTCCGGCAATCGGATGCCCACGCGTGGGCCGAAGTGTGGCTGCCGACACGGGGCTGGGTGCGCGTCGACCCCACGGCGGCGGTGGCGCCGGAACGGGTGTCGCAGGGCATCTCGCGGGCGCTGCCGCAGCCGGCCCCATTCGGGCTCAGCGGGCTGACCGCATTGCAGAACGACAGGAATTCGTGGCTTTCCCGGCTGCGTTTCCAGGCGAATGCCGTCAATAATGCTTGGAATCAATGGGTCCTGGATTACAATCCGGACAGGCAGAGAAATTTCCTTGGGGAACTATCCGCGCTGTTCGGCAGCTGGCAGACGCTTGCCGGCCTGCTCGGCCTCTGTGTGCTCGCCTGGCTGTGGCGCAGGGTGCGCGGCCGCCGCGGGACCGATCCCGTGCAGCGGATGTGGCGGCGATTCCTGGCGCAGCTGGCGCCGCACGGCATCCATGCCGCACCCGACGAGGGCCCGCACAGCCTGGCGCAGAAAGTGCAAGCCTTGTCCTTGCCGGAAGACAAGAAGGCCGCGATGGCCGAATTCCTGGAGCTGTACGGTGCGCTGCGCTATCGCGCACTGGACGACGATCAACGAACACGGTCAGCCCGGCGGCTGGCCACATTGCTGAGCTTGTCACGATGAGATTCAAACCCCTGATTACGATGCTGCTGGCGGCCACGGTCGCCGCCACGTCCATGCTGCCGGCCGACGCGCTGGCCGCGCAAGAGAACACCACGCAGAAGGCGAAAGCCAAGAAAAAAACCGTCAAGAAAGCCGTGAAGAAGGCCGTCGCGGCGCCCGTCAGCGACTACTACACGGGCGAGTTCGTCAACTTCGGCCAATGGAAGGAAGTGCAGCAGTTCCTCGACGAGATGGTGACGAAGCATGGCTTCACCCGACCCGAGCTGGACGCGCTGATGGGCAAGGTCAACTACCTCGACTCCGTGGTGCAGCTGGTGAAGCCGGCGCCGCCCGGCAAGCCGAAAAACTGGAGCGTGTACAGCAGCCGCTTCATCGAGCCGATCCGCATCAACGCGGGCGTGCGCTTCTGGAACGCCAACGCCGAGGCGCTGGCGCGCGCCGAGTCGCTGTACGGCGTGCCGGCCGAGATCATTGCCGGCATCATCGGCGTGGAAACCATCTACGGCCGCGATACGGGCCGCTTCCGCGTGGTCGACACACTGACGACGCTGGCCTTCTCCTATCCGCTGGCGCCGAACCGCGATGCGCGGATGGCCTTCTTCCGCGGGGAACTGGAGTCGACGCTGGTGTACGCGCGGCAGACCGGCATCGATCCGCTGTCGCTGCAGGGCTCGTTCGCGGGCGCCGTCGGCCTGCCGCAGTTCATGCCCGGCAATATCCTCAAGTACGCGGTGGATTTCGACGGCGATGGCCACATCGACCTGCGCAACTCGGCCGCCGATGCGATCGGCAGCGTGGCCGCCTTCCTCGTCGGCCATGGCTGGCAGCGCGACCAGGCGGGCCCGCTGGTGTTTCCGGCCACCGTATCGCCGGCACGGGCCTGGGAGCCGTATCTCGATCATGGCCTGGAAGCAAAAATTCGCCCCGAGGCCTTGACGGCGGCCGGGGTCGTCACCACCTCGACCTTACCGCCGGGAATATTGTATGGCCTGGTGGATTTGCAGAACGGGTCGGAGCCGACCGAATACTGGGTGGCAAGCAATAATTTCTACACCATCACGCAGTACAACCGCAGCTACTTCTACGCCATGTCCGTGATCGAACTGGGGCGGGCCGTGCGCCTGTCGCGGGAATCCGCACAGTTGTAAAGAAGCGTAAGCAGCGTTGAAAGATTGCTTGTCAGAATGTAATGTGCGCAACGGACAGGATCATTGCAGCCGGTTGCGCACAGTTGCCTTGAGTGCAGCAAAGATGGCAAGATTTATATTACACTTAAACTTGTACGTTTAACAAAGTTGAGACCGTATATCTAGCACGGAAAGTGCGGTAGAATTCTCACCAATTGTTGCGATATGACAACGAGCACCCAAGAGTGGACATTTTTTTATTGCTCTTGAGTAAAAGAAAAGCTTGATGTTGTACAATTGTGTATATATTATGAAACTTGTTATCCCGGAATCGTGTGTGGACCGTTCCTCGGTGAGGGAAGACCTTCAACGCGCAGCATGAGCTCCGAGTGTTTCACTTTGCAGGACAACTTTACAGAAGGAACAGACGCATCATGACAAACCAAGTCGGCATTGATATGAACAACGATTCGGAAGGCGATGATCTGCTGCAGTACAACCCCAATCGTCTGCTGGATACGCTGATCGAAAACCTGCGCCTGAAGAACGATGCAGCCCTTTCCCGCGCGCTGGAAGTGGCGCCGCCGGTCATCAGCAAGATCCGCCACCACCGCCTGCCGGTCGGCGCTTCGCTGCTGATCCGCATGCACGAGGTCAGCGACCTGTCGATCCGCGACCTGCGCTACCTGATGGGCGACCGTCGCAACAAATTCCGCATCAGCGACAAGCAGTTCAAACCGAAAGAAGGCGAAACGCCGGCAGCAAACAACAACGGCTGATCGTCGTTGCTGCACCGGCTCCCCAGCGGGGAGCCCGGGCTTGCTTATCAGCTCAGTTTATGCGGGGAACACCCCGGTGGACAGGTAGCGGTCGCCGCGATCGCAGACGATGAACACGATCGTCGCGTTCTCCACCGTCTGCGAAATGCGCAAGGCGATTTCGCAGGCACCCGCTGCCGAAATGCCGCAGAAAATCCCCTCCTCCGCCGCCAGCCGGCGCGCCATGCGTTCCGCTGCCGCCTGCGACACCGATTCCACCTGGTCCACCCGCGCCTTGTCGAAGATCTTCGGCATGTAGGCTTCCGGCCATTTGCGGATGCCGGGAATCGACGAGCCTTCCTCCGGCTGCGCGCCGATGATGCGCACGGCCTCGTTCTGCTCCTTCAGGTACTGCGATACACCCATGATGGTGCCGGTGGTACCCATCGCCGACACGAAATGCGTGATGGTGCCGTTGGTATCGCGCCAGATTTCCGGGCCCGTGCTTTCGTAGTGGGCGCGGGGATTGTCCTGGTTGCCGAACTGGTCGAGGATGATGCCCTGGCCATCCTTCTGCATCTGCTCGGCCAGGTCGCGGGCGTATTCCATGCCGCCCGTGCGCGGCGTCAGCACGATATTCGCGCCATACGCGGCCATGCTCTGGCGCCGCTCCTCGGACAGGTTTTCCGGCATCAGCAGCACCATCTTGTAGCCGCGGATCGCCGCCGCCATCGCCAGCGCGATGCCGGTATTGCCGCTGGTCGCCTCGATCAGCGTGTCGCCCGGCTTGATGTCGCCCCGCTCCTCGGCGCGGCGCAGCATCGACATCGCCGCCCGGTCCTTGACGGAGCCGGCAGGATTGTCGCCTTCCAGCTTGCCCATAATAATATTGTTACGCGCCGCGGCATCCTCGCCCGGCAGGCGCACCAGCTGCACCAGCGGCGTGTTGCCGATCGTATCGGCAATAGTTTTGTATGCCATGCTTCCCGATTCTCTTCAATTCACGAAAAGAACCATTTTAATCCGGTTGGACCGTGGGCGCTTGGTTGGCTGGGGACTGTCCCTGCAAGGGCCTGTCCCCGGGGTTGCAGTTCCGCTGATCGCATGCAAAGTCAACTTCAACCCCGGGGACAGGCCCCATACGGGGACAGTCCCCGGCCGGCGACTCTCTAACCATGCGGCCGATGCGCCAAGCCATCCGCATCGAACACATGCCACCGCTCGGCATCGGCCTGCACGACAGCGCGCTGCCCGGCTTGCCAGGCGGCGTCGGCGCCGACACGCGCAATCACCTGGCTGCCGCCCGCATCGGGCTGCAGGTAGACGTAGCTGAAGTCGCCCAGCAGCTCGGTGGCCTGCACGGTCGCGGCGATGCCGTCGCCGGACGCAGCCAGCTGCACATGCTCGGCGCGCAGCCCCAGCGTGACGGCGCTGCCGGCGGCCAGGCCGGCAGCATCGCGCGGCGACAGCCAGGTATCGGCAACCTTCACGCTGCCGTCGGCGCCCACCGTACCGGCGACGAAATTCATCGCCGGCGAGCCCATGAAGCCGGCCACGAACAGGTTGTCCGGGCGGTTGTACAGCGCCAGCGGCGCGCCGATCTGCTCGATGCGGCCCGCGCGCAGCACGACGATGCGGTCGGCCAGCGTCATCGCTTCGACCTGGTCGTGCGTCACGTAGATCATCGTGCTCTTCAGCGTGCGGTGCAGGTTTTTCAGCTCGATGCGCATCTGCACGCGCAGCGCCGCATCCAGGTTCGACAGCGGTTCATCGAACAGGAACACCTCGGGATGCCGCACGATGGCGCGGCCGATCGCCACCCGTTGGCGCTGGCCGCCGGACAGCGCCTTCGGTTTGCGCTCCAGCAGCGCCTCGATACGCAGGCTCGCCGCCGCGGCATTGACCTTCTCGCGTATCGTCTCCTTCGGCGTGCCGGCCAGCTTCAGCGCAAACGCCATGTTCTCGAACACCGTCATGTGCGGGTACAGCGCATAGCTCTGGAACACCATCGCGATGCCGCGCTGCGCCGGCGGCGCCGTCGTCATGTCGCGGCCGCCGATGGCGATGGCACCGTCGTCCGGTTCCTCCAGCCCGCAGATCGTCCGCAGCAGCGTGGACTTGCCGCAGCCCGACGGTCCGACGAACACCACGAACTCGCCGTCCGCGATGTCCAGGTCGATGCCGTGCAGGATCGCCGTGTCGCCGAAGCGCTTCTTCACTCCCCGTATCTGCAAACCTGCCACGTCAGGCTCCCAGCACGATGTCCACGCCGTGCGGGCCGCCGTCGCGCACCAGCGGAATGCGCGCCGTCCCATCCACGGCCTGCAGCGGGAAGCCATCCACCGTGACGTCGACAACCTTGTTGGCGCTGCCGTTCGGATTGCGCACGGTGATGTCGTACGAACCGCCGCCCGGCACGTTGTAGTGGATGTGGAATTCCGGCCAGTCGTCCGGAATGCGCGGCGCGATCACCAGCGTGGCGCCGCCCTCGATCGTGAAGCCCAGCACGGATTCGACGCCCACGCGGAACATCCAGCCGGACGAACCCGTGTACCACGTCCACCCGCCGCGGCCCACGTGCGGCGCGGCGCCGTAGATGTCCGCCGCGATGACGTAAGGCTCGACCTGATAAACCGCCACCGCGGCCGGATCGAGCGCATGGCTGACGGGCGACAGCATCTCCAGCATCCGCGCCGCGCGGTCGCGCCGGCCGTCTTCCGCCAGCGCGCGCACCGCCCAGCAGGCCGCATGCGTGTACTGGCCGCCGTTCTCGCGCACGCCCGCCACGTAACCCTTGATGTAGCCGGGATCGTGCGGCGTGTCGACGAACGGCGGCGTCAGCAGCCGGATGATGCCGTCCTGCTCGGCCACCAGCTGCGCCTCCATCGCATCGAGCGCCTGGCGCGCGCGGTCCGGCGGCGCCGCTGCGGAAATCACCGCCCAGGCCTGCGCCAGCGCATCGATCCTGCACTCGTCGCTGTCCTTCGAACCGAGCGGCGCGCCGTTGTCGTAATACGCGCGGCGGTACCACTCGCCATCCCAGCCGCCGTCGTTCAACGCAATCGCGAGATGATCCAGGTATTCCGTGTAAGCCTTGATGCGCGCCGTGTCGCCGCGCCGTTCGCACATCGGCAGGAAGTCGCGCAGGATCCGCGTCAGGAAGAAGCCCATCCACACGCTTTCGCCCTTGCCCTCGCGGCCGACACGGTTCATGCCGTCGTTCCAGTCGCCGGTGCCCATCAGCGGCAGGCCGTGGGCGCCCTTCGTCAGCGAGCGGTCCAGCGCGCGGCAGCAGTGTTCGTACACGTCGGCGCTTCCGCCGGACAGCGCAGGCTTCAGGTACACCTCGTCCTCGCCCTCTTCCAGCAGCGGCGCCGTGAGGAACGGTTCCACTTCATCGAGCACGCTCCAGTCGCCCGTGGTGTTCACGTAGAACGCCGTGATGTAGGGCAGCCAGCACAGGTCGTCCGAGAAGCGCGTGCGCAGGCCCTGCTCCATCGGCGCCACGTGCCACCAGTGCAGCACGTCGCCTTCGACGAACTGGTGCGCCGCGTGGATGCGGATCTGCTGGCGCGTCAGGTCCGGCCGCGCATAGATCATTGCCGACGAATCCTGCAGCTGGTCGCGGAAACCGAACGCGCCGCCGGACTGGTAGAACGCCGAGCGGCCCCAGATGCGGCACGACAGGTTCTGGTAAGTGAGCCAGCCATTGAGCATCAGGTCCACCGACTTGACGGGCGTGTCGACGCGCACGGCGCCCAGCGTCTCGCGCCAGAAGTCGACGATGCCGTCCAATGCCTGCTGCACAGCGCCCGCTTCGCGATAGCGCTGCACCAGCGCCAGCG
>DKJA01000052.1:33717-33965 GCA_002454505.1 Oxalobacteraceae bacterium UBA6704 | reverse complement strand
CCAGCGCCAGCGCCGTGCCGCGCGCCGTCGTTTCGCCCAGCAGGAACACGCACGTCAGCGACGCGCCCGGCGCCAGGTCGTACGTGGCCTGGAACGCGGCGCACGGGTCGAGGCCCGCGCCGCTGGCATGATCCAGTGCCGGCTGCGCCAGTGCCGCCGGACGGGCTGGACTGCCATGGCGGCCGATGAAGGCCGCGCGGTCCGCGCTGTGGTGCGTGGCCTGCGCACCTTCCGCCAGCACGGCGGCA
>DKJA01000052.1:0-33629 GCA_002454505.1 Oxalobacteraceae bacterium UBA6704 | reverse complement strand
GTTCGTGGCCAGCAGCGCTGCGGCCGCGGTGTCGTACTCCGTGACCACGTGACGGCTGCTGTCGGCCGGCGTGCCGCCCAGCACCAGGCGCTGATGCAAGAACAGCGCCAGCTTGCGGTGGCGGCCGCTGTCGTTGGTGACCGTCACGCGCACGATCTTCACCGGATCGTGGCGCGGCACGAACACGATGGTTTCCTGCGCCAGGCCATGGCTGGCGTGCGAGAAGCGCGTGTAGCCGAAGCCGTGGCCCACTTCGTAGTTCGCCGCGGCCGGCACGGGGCCGGGCACGGGCGACCAGTATTCGCCGGTGTCTTCGTCGCGGATGTACAGCGCCTCGCCATGCGGATCGGAAATCGGGTCGTTGTACCATGGGCTCAAGCGGTGCACGCGGCTGTTGCGGCTCCACGTGTAGCCGGCGCCGTTGTCGCTGACGAGGCAGCCGAACGATTCGTTCGAGATTGCGTTCGTCCATGCCAGCGGCGGGCGGCGCAGCTGGTGCGTGGCGGGATCGAAGTCCAGCCGTATCACGTACTCGTCGCCCAGCGCATTGAAGCCGCCGTAGCCGTTGAAGAACGTCAGGTCTTCCCGTTCCGGCACGGCAGCCCCGCCGCCGGCCGCGATGTGGCGCAGCGGCGGCAGCGACTGATGGCCATCCGGCCGGCCCAGGCCCGGCAGCTTGCCGCGCACGACCAGCTGCGCGGTACGCTCGAACTGTTCCAGGTGGCCCGGTGCGAAGTCGGCCGCCTGCCGCACAATGAGTCCCTGCTCGATGGCTGTCGCGTTGCCGTGCTCGTCGACGACCAGCATCGACAGGTCGAGCCCCTTCGCCTGCCAGTAGCGGCGCGCCGACAGCAGCGCCTGCAGCATCAGGTCGCCCGGCCCGGCCGTGTGGACGATGGCCAGCTCGCCTTTCGGAACGCCGTAGGTTTCCCGATCGGCCGACGGGTCGGCAGCCTGGCTGGCCGCGTTGGCCCGCACGGCCGACTGGCCATACAGTACGGCGGACGCCAGCTGGTGATAGTAATCGGCCTGCGCGGGCGGCAGGCCCACGCGCTGCTGCAGCACCGTTTCGCGCAGCTGCGCATCGGACAGGATGGCCGGCAGGTTCATGTCCGGCAGCGCGGCAGCCAGCGCCAGCGCGGCATCGCGCGTGTCGGCCGCGCCCAGCATGAACACGAGCCGCGCCTGCTCGCCGACACCCAGCGCCAGCGTGCGGCGCAGCGCCAGCGCCGGGTCCAGTACGTTGCCGGCGGTGCTGGTGAGCGCATGCTCGATGCCCTGCGGGTGCGACAGGTCGCGGCCCCGGCCCACGAAGCGCGTGCGGTCCGTGTCGAACTGCGGCTCGGTGCCACCGGTGGCGGCGTTGACCATCCACTGCCCGGCTTCGTTGGCACCGCGCGGGCGGCGATGCGCCAGCAGCGCGCCGGTGGCCTCGTCATGCTGCGTCTGCACGAACAGCTTGGAGAAGGCCGGATGCGATGCCTCGTCCGCCTGGCGATTCAGCACCACTTCCAGGTAGCTGGTCAGCTCGATCAGCCGCGAACGGCCGGACAGGTTCGAAATCAGGATGCTGCGCAGTTCCACGTCGTGATCGGGATGCACGACCACTTCCATATGCGCGAGGATGCCGTGGGCGGACACTTCCAGCCACATGCTGGCACTGCCGGCGCCGGCGGCACGCTGCACATCCGGGTCGTGCGGCGCGGCGCACGGCTGGGCGCCCAGCGACCACAGCTCGTGCGTCTCCGCATCGCGCAGGTAGAAGAACCAGCCTTCGGCGTCTTCCACGCGGTCGCCATTCCAGCGCGACAGCGCCACGTCGCCGGCCTTCGTGAAGCCGGTACCGGATTCCGTGATCAGCGTGGTCAGGCGGCCGTTCGACAGCAGGCGCGCTTCAGGTTTCAGTTGCGCGGGGGTCAGTGGTACAGCGGTTTGATTGGTGGGTGCCATGCTCTCTCCTTACTCCAGGTCGTTCAGGCAGGCGCCGTTGCTGGCGACGATCTGCGCGTACAGCAGCGCGCTGTCTTTCGGCGTGCGCTCCAGCGTCTCGAAATTCACGTGCACGATGCCGAAGCGCTTCGCGAAGCCGAGCGACCATTCCAGATTGTCTAGCAGCGACCATACCATGTAGCCCCGCAGGTCGACGCCCTGCTCGATCGCGTCATGGATGGCGCGCATGTTCTTCTTCAGGCAGTCGATGCGCAGCGGATCGTGCATCTTGCCGCCCTCGGCTTTCGGCGGATCGTAGAACGTGGAGCCGTTCTCCATCACGTACACGGGAATGTCGCCGTACAGCCGCTTGAAATTGACCAGCGTGTCCGTCAGGCCTTGCGGGAACACCTCCCAGCCCGTCTCCATATAGGTCGCCTGCGTCTGCCGCACCGGCGCCACCTTCAGCGGCCAGTTCGTCTCTTCGTGCCGGCACACGCTGCGCGTGTAGTAGTTGATGCCGATGTAGTCGAGCTTCTGGCCGATCAGGTCGAAGTCCTCCTGCGGCCAGTCCGGCCATGCATCGCCGAATACCTCTTTCAGCTCGGCCGGGTAGCGGCCGTGGAACACGGGGTCGAGGTACTGGCGGTTCATGTACGCATCGGCACGGCGCGTGGCGGCGATGTCGGCCGGCTCGTTCGACGCGGGATACTTCGGCTCGATGTTGACGACAAGGCCGATCTGGTGCTTGCCGATCTCGCGATAGACCTTGACGGCGGCGCCGTGCGCGCGCAGCAGGTTGTGGCTGGCGATCGGCGCTTCGTACAGGTTGCGGTGGCCCGGTGCCAGCGGACCATGCAGGTAGCCGCCATCGGTGACCACCCACGGCTCGTTCAGCGTCGTCCAGAAGCGCACGCGCCCGTCGAAGCGCTCGAACAGCACGCGTGCGTACTCGGCAAACCAGTTCGCGATGTCCGGGTTCAGCCAGCCGCCCCGGTCGTCCAGCGCGGCCGGCAGGTCCCAGTGGTACAGCGTCAGCATCGGCTCGATGCCGTTGGCCAGCAGCTCGTCGATCAGTTTGTCGTAGAACGCGACGCCCGCCTCGTTGACCGCACCCGTGCCCAGCGGCAGGATGCGGCTCCACGACACGGAGAAGCGATAGGCCTTCAGGCCGAGACTGCGCATCAGCGCGACGTCTTCCTTCCAGCGGTTGTAGTGGTCGCAAGCGATGTCGCCCGTGTCGCCGTTGGCGATCTTGCCGGGCGTGGCGGCAAAGCGGGTCCAGATGCTGTGGCCGGCGCCGTCGGCCAGCGGCGAACCTTCGATCTGGTAAGCGGAGGTGGCGCTGCCCCACAGGAAGTTCGCCGGGAAGTGGATCGGTTTGCTCATGGTGTTCACCTCGGTGTCGATTGAATTGTCAGCGTGGCGGGCAGCGCGCGGATGGTCGCCTGTCCGTTGTTGAGAGAGACGGGCCGGCCGTTCAGCTGCGCGGCACCGGCCCGGTGCGGATACGGCCAGCGCAGCACGATGCCGCCGGGCGGGATCGTCAGGCCCGCTTCGACCTGCAGCGTCAGCCGGCCATCGGCGTGGCGCAGGCTGTAGGTGAGCGGCCCATACGGCGTGCGCAGCTGGCGGATCGCAATGCCGTCGCCGTCCAGCCAGGCCAGTGGAATACCCTCGGCCAGCAGCAGCGCATGTTCCGGCTCGCGCTCGTACGCAAACGAGTCCAGCGCGGCACGCATGAAGTCGGACGAGATCCAGCCGTGCGGCATGTCGCCCAGGAAGCGGGGCTCGCGCAGGTCGCGGCCGACCACTTCGGCCCACTGGTTCCACGCGCGGGGCCGCTGGTCCGCATAAAAGTGAGTCAGCAACTCCTCCGCCCTGCCGCGCCAGCCCAGCCGCACGAAGGCGCTGACGTTGCGCAGTTCATAGGGAGTGTAGTCCTGCCACGCTTTCGTGCCGGCGCGGCGCGCCGTGAAGAAGTCCCAGTATTTTTCGTACGTGCCGTCCAGCAGCCGGCGCGGCAGGTGCTGCTGCTCGCCGCCCGGCGTCAGGCCGATCGTCGTGGACGTGGGATCGAAGTCGCCCAGCTCCGCCGCGCCGGGCAGGTAGTCGATGCCGTGCTGCCGCGTGGCGGTGGCAAACGACGCGTACAGGTCGCGGCGGAACTCGTCGCGCTGCCGCGCCAGCTTGCGCGCATCGCCCTGCTTGCCCAGCGCCTGCGCGATCTGCACCGCATCCTTGTAGCCGCGCAGCGCCCAGAAGTCGTCCCAGTACGAGTGCATCGGCTTTTCCGAATAGCCCTCGTGGCTGATCGATGCCGGCATCAGGCCGTACAGCGCCGTGCCCTTCTGCGCGGCAGTGCGCTCGGACTGGCGCAGCGTTTCCATGTAGCGCGCGGCGGCCTGCACGTTCGGCCACACGGCCTCCAATGCGGACTTGTCGCGCGTGTAGCGGTACAGTTCCGCGGCGAGGAAAATCAGCTCGCCGTGGCTGTCGTTCTCCGGCACGGGATCGGCACCGCGCTGGTCCACGCAGCACGGCACCTTGCCGTTCCCGAACTGGTACGGCGCGTACCAGCGCAGGTAATCGGCGGCGATGTCCGGCTGCCCCATGCGCAGCAGCGCTTCGGACATCATCGCGCCGTCGCGTATCCACGAGCGCAGGTAGGAACGCGTACCGGGCTGCAGCGCGGCTCCATCGCGCGTCATCAGCAGGTGCGCCAGCGACGAGCGCAGCGTGTTCGCCATGTGCTGCCCGGCGGGTGGCAGCGACAGCTCGACATGGTTCAGGCGCGCGCGCCATTCGTCGGCCACCTGCGCCTGTGCCTTGTCCAGCCAGGCGATGCCATCGGCCGGCGCCGTGAAGTCGCCCGTCAGCGGCGCCGCCAGTCCGAATACTGCCGTGCCGTGCGGCGGCAATTGCACCTTCCAGCGCAGCGTGCCCGATGCGAAGCCGGTGTCGTCGCGCACCGCCGTCGCCGTGCTGCCGCCTTGATGGGGCAACAAGCCCGCATCGAACGTGGACAGCCGCACCGCATCGGGCTTCGTCAGCGGCATCACCTTGTGCTGGCCGTTGACGGACAACGCCGCACCATCCCATGCCAGCTCGCGGATCGCACTGAAGCCGCCGGCCGTGTTGAGGAACTGGCGCGGCGCATTCACCTGGAAAGGCCGCGCGGCCAGCACCAGTTCCAGCGCCTGCGGCACGTCCTCCAGGTTGCGCAGTTCGTAGCGCGCCAGCAGTTGCGAGTCATCCCGCGTGCCGCTGGCCGCGGCGGTCGTCGTCAGCGTCCAGCCGGGCGTTGTCCACTGCACCGAGGGCACGGGCAGGTAATCGTCCTGCAGCGACTGCGTGACTTCCACGTCGGCCCAGCTGGCCAGCTTGCCGTCCGCGAGCACGAACGGTTCCACCGAAAAGCCGCCGCGCGCGGATTCGATCGAACCGTCTTCCGACAGCAGTGCGCTGTGCCGCGCGCCGCCATCCACACCGACCAGCGTCCAATACGGCTGCTCTTTCGTGAAGCCGCGCGGGTAGTGACCCTTCGGTGCTTCGGCCGACAGCGCATCGACGAACGCATTCGGCGTGGCGCCGAAGGCCAGGTCCTTGACGTCCACGCCGGCCAGCGCGTAGCTTTCCGACGGCCCGTCCTGCATCAGGATGCGGACATAACGCGCTTCCGATTCCGTCAGCAGCAGCGGGTCGCTGCCGCCATTGCCATCGCGGACGCTGCGCACCGCATGCCATGCCAGGCCGTCCGTGGACAAGGCCACGTCATACCGGCTGGCATGCCGTCCCGGCAGCCAGCGCAGATCGATGCCGCCGAACTCGCGCACGGCGCCCAGGTCCACCGTCATCTGCTGCCGCTTGCTGCCCGATGCGGACTGCCACGCCGTCCCCGGCCGGCCATCCACCGTCGGCTGCGGCCATCTTGCCGGCACCGGCGGCAGCGCTTTCAGGCGCAGCTCGTCCAGGTAGATCGAACCCTTGCCGCCGCTGCCGGCGCTGACGACGAACTCGATCTTGTCGGCATGGCGCAGCGTGCGGTCTTTCTTCGGCCCCCACGCGAACGCCACCTGCCGCTTCTTGAAACGCACCTGCTTCCAGTTGTCCGGAAAATCGTGGTCGGGCAGCCGGTACCACCAGACGTTGTCGCCGGAAGCATCCGTCAGTTTGAACTCGAAATGGTTCTGCGGCGCGTCGGCGCGCACCATGAACGAGATCTCGTAATTGTCCGGCAGGTCCAACGGCAGCGCGCGGCGGGCAAACGCATAGCCGCCCTTGCCGCCGAAATCGAAGTCGAGCCGCAGCGCCTGGCCGTCGTGGCCGGGCGCCAGGCTGGCTTTAGAAGTGACGCCATCGGATGCCTCGGCATGCCACGGCGCCAGCGTCTCGAAGCCGTCGAGCACCTGGGCGCCGGCCAGCGCGGGCAGCAGCGACAACATGATGAACAGCCGCTTCATCCCTTGACACTCCCCACCAGCAGGCCTTGCACGTAGTAGCGCTGCAAGCCGAGGAACAGCAGCAGCACGGGCACGATGGTCAGCACCGAGCCGGCCATCATCAGTTCGCTGTCCTGCACGTGTTCGCGCGACAGCGACGCCAGCGCGACCGGCAGCGTATAGAGCTCCTTGTCGGTCAACACGATCAGCGGCCACATGAAATCGTTCCACGTGCCGAGGAAGGTGAAGATGGCCAGCGTGACGAGGATGGGCGTCAGCAGCGGCAGCACGATCGAGCGGAAGATGCGCCACTCGCCGGCACCATCCATGCGCGCCGCTTCCAGCAGCGCATCGGGGATCGTCAACGCGTACTGGCGCACGAGGAAGATGCCGAACACGGAAGCGAGCGCCGGCACCAGCACGGCACCATACGTGTTCACGAGGTGCAGCTGCTTTAATAACAGGAAGAGCGGCAGCATGGCCACTTGCGCTGGAATCACCAGTGCGCCCAGCAGCGTGCGGAAGATCCGGTCGCGGCCGGCGAAGCGCAGCTTGGCGAACGCATAGCCGGCCGTGACGTTGAACAGCAGCGACAGCACCGTGGCGGCCGTCGACAGCAGCAGGCTGTTGACGACGTAGCGGCCGATGCCGGCGCTGGCGAACAGCTCGCGGTAGTTGGCCAGCGTTGCCTCGGCGGGCAGCAGCGGCGGCGGGAACGCGCTGGCTTCGCCGGGCCGCATCAGCGACACGGACACCATCCACACCAGCGGGAACAGCGCGAGAAAGCCGGCCAGCAGCATCAGCAGGTTCAGCACGATCTTCTTCATGCATCCACTCCCTTGGCGATGCGCAGCTGCAGCAGCGTGATCGCGAACATGATCGCGAATAATACGAAAGCAACCGCCGATGCGACGCCCAGGTTCCACCATTTGAAGCCCTGCTCGTACATGAAGTACAGCACGCTGACGGTGCTCTGCACCGGGCCGCCCTGCGTCATCACATACGGTTCGGCGAACAGCTGGAAATAGCCGGACATCGACAGGATGCTGACCATCAGCAGCGTCGGCCCCAGCATCGGCCAGGTCACGTAGCGGAACTGCGCCCAGCCGCCGGCGCCGTCGATGTCGGCCGCCTCGTACAGGTCGCGCGGAACGCTTTGCAGCCCCGCCAGCAGGATGATCATGTTGTAGCCGAAGTTCTTCCACACGGCGAACAGGATGATGGCCGGCATGCCCCACGCGGGGTCGCCCAGCCAGTCGATCGGGTCAATGCCGAACCACGACAGCGCGTAATTGACCATGCCGTAGCGCGTGTGCAGCAGGTAGCGCCAGATCACGGCGACGGCAACCAGCGACGTGACCACCGGCGCAAAGTAAGCCGTGCGAAACAGGCCCTTCAGCCACGTGACGCGGGAGTTCAGCAGCAGCGCGGCACCGAGCGACGCGGCCATCGACAGCGGCACGCCGACGATCACGAAATAAAACGTGTTGGCCAGCGCGCGCCAGAACAGCGGCGTCTGCAACAGCTCGATGTAGTTGCGCAGGCCGACGAAGCGCAGGTTGCGCAGGTCGGCCAGCGCGTAGATGTCGAAGTCCGTCAGGCTCATCACCAGCGCGGCAGCCACCGGCAGGAAGAAGAACACGGCGATGGCGATCAGCGCCGGTGCGACGAAGCACCAGGCGGCCCGGCGCGAGGCCGGCAGCGTGGCGGTCATGCGCGCGCCTCCCGGTCCAGCATCCACCGGCGTTTTTCCAGGATGCGGTCGGCCTTGGCGTCCAGCTCCGCCGCGGCGGCGTCGACGGCGAGTTCGCCATGCGCCACCCGCTCGCCCATCACGCGCAGTTCGGCCAGGATGTTTTCCCATTCCGGCACCTTGGGCTCGGGCCGCACGTTCTCCAGTTGCACGCGGAACGGCCGCGCGTGGACATCGTTCGCCAACGCCGGATCGCTCCAGTTCGTGCGGCGCGGCGGCAGGTTGCCTGTCAGCCGGTTGAACTTCGCCGCCGTATCGACCTGGGACAGGAACTCGACCAGCTGCCACGCTTCCTTCTTGTAGCGCGAGCTGCTGGCCACGGCCAGGCTGGAACCGCCGGCCAGCGATGCTGCCGGCCCTTGCGGACCAGGCAGCACAGCCGTCGCCCACGTATGCTGCAGCGCTGCGGGAATCCGGCGCCGGAACTCGCCGATATTCCACGGCCCGGAAATATAGAACGACACATACTCCAGGCCGAACTCGTGATAGACGTTCGACACGCGCTCCATCGGCGCCAGCTTTTCGCCGTACATGTCGGCATACAGCTGCAGCGCCTTTTTGAAACCCGCGCTGCGGAAGTTGCCGTACCGGCCGCCGTCGCGCAGCAGTTCCTCCGGCTGCTGCAGCGCCAGCACCAGCAGCGGCGCAAACTCCTCGTGCGGCAGCAGGATCACGTACTTGTCCGGGCCGACGAGCTTCTTCACGGCGCGCATCGCCTGCATCCAGCCGTCCCACGTGGCTGGTAACTGCTTGTAGCCGGCGCGCCGCAGCAGGTCGCGGTTGTAGAACATCACGCGCGTGTCGACATACCACGGCACGCCATACAGGCCGCCGTTGACGACGTTCGTGTTCCAGATACCGGCAAAGTAATCCTTCGGATCGAGCGTGGGCGACGCGGCAACGAACGCATCGAGCGGCTCGATGGCCTTCAATGCCTGCAGCTCGGTGACCCAGGTATTCCCGAGCTGGAACAGGTCCGGCATCGACTCGCCGGCAAACGCGGTCAGCAGCTTTTCATGCGCGGCCGTCCACGGCAACTGCTGGACATCGACGCGCACGCCGGGATGCAGCCGCTCGAACTCGGGCATCAGCTGCTGCACCACTTCGCCTTCGCGGCCCATGGCCCAGAAGCGCAGCACGACGCGGCCATCGTCCGGCGTGCGGGCGCAGGCGCCCAGCCCTGCTGCAAGCGCGCCGGCGGACAGGTAGCGCAGTGCGGTACGGCGTTCCATGCTCACTTGCCCAGCCACCCGCCGGTGAAGCCGGCACGGATCAGGCCCGTGCGGATGGCGGGATTGGTGCGCATCACGCGCCAGACGAAGTCGTTGCGGTAGTTTTCCGCCATCGCCAGGATCGGGCCCTGGTCGATGCCCAGATAGTCGCCGGCCACCCAGCCCTTGCCCGGCACGACCTTGCCATGCTGTAGCTTGATTTTGTATTGAAAACTGGGGTTGAACGCGTCGAGGAAACCGTAGCGCCCGTAGATGAAGTCACCGTAGCGCTCCTTCATCTGGACGACGGCCGGGATCGTGATCTCCGGTGCGAACGGCAGCGCGCCTGCCGCGGCCGTCGGCACGATGGTGCAGTCGTCGTAATGGTCGATGCCCATGCCGCGCGCCGCGTAGGAACGGAACTGCAGTTTCCTGCCGTTGTAGTCGAGCACCTGGTCGGCCGGGCCGTCGCTGGCCGTCAGGCCCCACACGTCGGCGCCGTAGCCCTTGCACTTCAGGGGGTTCTGCATCGCGTAGTCGCGCTGGGCATAGGTCGCGCGGCGGCTGTTCTCGAAATAATCGAAGCCCTTGCCGCGCATGTACTCGTCGCGGATGCCGCGGAAATCGATCCACACGTGGCTGTACTGGTGCACGAACAGCGACGGGAACGTCAGGTGCGGCCGGTCGAACGGCGCCGACCAGCTGCGCTCATAAGTGCTGGTCCATACCTTCCACGCTTCCGGTCCCAGCGCGTGCTCGGGCTGCGGCGAACCCAGCGCCAGCACGTACAGCAGCATCGCTTCGCTGTAGCCGGTCCAGTCGTACTTGATGAAGCCGGCGTCGGGACGCCAGCCCAGCGCCACGGCGGACTGCTTGTTGGCGGCCCACTTCCAGTCCACGCGCGCATAGAGTTCGGCGGCCAGGCGGCGGATCTCGACCTCGTCCGGCTCCTCGCGGTCGAAGTACGACTGCGCAAACAGTGCGCCGGCGATGAACAGCGCCGTATCGATGGTGGACAGTTCCACGTTCTCGTAGCGCTGGCCCGTCTTCATGTCGAGGAAGTGATAGAAGAAGCCTTTATAGCCGGCCACGCCCGTCTTCGCATCGCCCTGCGGCGCATTGCGGAAGAAGCGCAGCGTGGTCAATGTACGCTCACGCGCCTGGGCACGGGTGATGTAGCCTTTTTCCACGCCGATCGGATAGGCGGTCAGGCCGAAGCCGACGGCGGCCACGCTGGAGAACGATGGCGTCGGGTGGCGGTCCGGCACGAGGCCGTTGGCGGGATTGGCGGTGTCCCAGAACCACTGGAACGTACGCTGCTGCAGGTCGTCGAACATCGGCGGCAGCTGGTTGTCGGCCCACGCGGGCGTGGACAGCAGGCTCGCGATGGCGAGCGTCAGGGCGGAGAGTTGGCGGCGCATGGTGTGTAGAGTTGGTGAAGAACTGTTCGAGCCTGTTCAACGCGACGAACAAGCAACCCCGGGGACAGCCGGATCGCCGGACCGCCCTGCAGGGACAGTCCGCGAGAAATCGGCGTGGTTAGAACGCGTACCGCGCCGATACCTTCAGCGTCCGCATCGGTCCGCCCATCGAATTGGCCAGCCCGATGTTCGGGTTGTCGCCGCCATAGCGGTTGGCCGAGCCGGGGCCGCCGATCCAGCCGTCGTAGCCGCCGTAGTTGATGCTGTTGAACAGGTTGATCACGTCGGCCCGCAGCGTCAGCGCGCCGAAGCCCAGCTTGATGTCCTTGGCCAGGCCCACGTCGACCTGCTTGAAGTTGTCGCCGTCGCCCTTGATCGCATAGCAGTTCGAGAAGCCCGTGTGGCAGTCGGTCACGCGGTAAGGCAGGCCGGTACCATACGTCGCTTTACCCGACAGCAGCAGGCCCCATGGCAGCAGGTCGCCCGACGTGGCGGCGACGACGAGCCGGTGCTTCTCCACCACCGCCGACGGATACCACTGGCCCGGGAAGCGGCCGTAGGTCCAGTTGAAGATGTCGTTGGTGAATTCCTTGTTGGTCGTCTGCGCATCGCTGTACGTGTACGTGGCCGACAGCGTCCAGCGCGACGCGCGCGTGTACGGCTTGTCCACCTTGAAGTACACCGTCTGCGCCTTGGCCTGGCTGATGAAGTCGCCCAGCACCAGCGTGCTGTAGGGATCGACGGAGCCCCACAGCGGATCGATCGGGCTCTGCGTGCCCCAGCCGCCCTGCGGGTCGCGGTTGCCGCCGAACCAGTTGAACTGGTTGCGGCTGCGCGAGTTCGTGTAGCCCACCTCGCCGTTCCACATGCCCAGCGCCTGGCGCAGGCCGAGGCTAAACTGGTCCGTGTACGGCGCCTTGTGGTCGTTGCGGATCATCCAGATCTCGCCATTGACCTGGGCGTTCTTCTGCAGCTCGTCCAGCGCGTAGTTGGCCACGGCGCGGTCGTAGGCGCGGCCCCAGCCGCCGAAGATGACGGAGCTGCGGTCGCCCTTCAGGTCATACGAGAAGCCCACCCGCGGCTGCCACGCGTTCTTGAACGCCTTGCGGCTGTCGCCCGTGCTGATGTAGTCGCCGATGTTGACGCCGCCTTTGGCCAGCGACTGCGCATACGTCTGGCCGGCCGGCGCGCCGGCGCGCGGATCCTGCCGGTCGAAGATCGCCAGCCGGTCCGCCGGCGTGGCGTAGCCGTCGTTCAGCATATTGTCTTCGTAGTCGTAGCGCAGGCCCAGGTTCAGTTCCAGCTTGTCGGTGGCCTGCCAGTCGTCCTGCAGGTAGATGCCGTACTGCTTGTTCTTGAAGTTCACGCCCATCGGCGCGATGGCCAGGTCGGTGCGCGTCGTCGTCGGAATGCCGGTGACGTTGTCGATCAGCTGCTCGTACATGTCCACCGCCCGCGACGTGCCGGACAGGTCGTATTCCATGCGCTTGATCTTGAAGCCGCCCTTGACGGTGTGGCTGTCGAAGCCCGTGTAGGTCAGGTCGTCCTGGAACAGCAGGCCTTTCTGCTGCCGGAACTGGGCGTTCGGCGAACCGCCGGCGATCAGCACGTCGACGACATTGTTGGGCGTGTTGGTCGGCGAGACCAGGTACTTGATGTACGGGTCGGTGGCCGTCGAATGGGGATTCCACGTGTATTTTTCATAGCCGACGCGGGCCTCGTTGACGAAATTGTCCGTCGTCCACGTGTGCTTGATGTCGAAGCGGTCTTCGTCGTTGTCGCGCGCCACCTCGTTGCCCGGCAGGGACAGCAGCTTGCTCTCGGGGACGAGGTCCGTTTCGCGGCGCACGCGCAGCGTCGC
Source organism: Oxalobacteraceae bacterium UBA6704 (assembly GCA_002454505.1). Lineage (GTDB taxonomy): Bacteria > Pseudomonadota > Gammaproteobacteria > Burkholderiales > Burkholderiaceae_D > Rugamonas. The sequence goes on along the minus strand of DKJA01000052.1, from coordinate 21,012 downwards.
TTCCAGTGCGTGGGCATCCGAGATGCGCGCATCGATCTTGGCGAGGAACAGGTCTTCGTCGAACTTGGACTGCGTCGCGCCCTGCTGCGCCAGCAGCGACGGCACGATGCCGGTGTTCGGCAGCAGGTTGGCGTTCTGCGCCAGCACCTGGCGCGGATCGTCGATCTTCTTGCCTTCGTAGGCGAGGAAGAAGTGGGCGACGTCCTTCTTCAAAGGCCCGCCGATCGTCATGCCGAACTGGTCCTGCTTCGACGACGGCCGGCCGACGCCCTGCGCCTCGGCCTTCTTCTGGAACGGGTCCATCGCCGTGATGCTGGTGCCGGTGTGATCCCAGAACACGTCGCCATGCAGCTCGTTGGTGCCGGACTTCGTCACCGCCGTGATGGCCGCGCTGGACACCTGGTCGAATTCGGCCTTGTAGTTCTGCGAGATCACCTTGTACTCGGCGATCGCCGATTGCGGGAACGGATTGCCGCGGCTTGAATCGAGGCCCGACACGCCGCCGCGCAGGATATTGTTCTTCTGGCTCACGCCATCGATGAACACGTTGACGTTGTCCTGGTTCTGCGCGCCGCTGCGCAGCGTCACGTTGCCGGACTGGTCGACGTCGAAGCGCACGCCCGGCGCCAGGTCGGCGAACGACAGGAAGTTGCGGGTGGTCTGCGGCAGCCGCTCGATCTGTTCGCGCGACACCGACGTGCCCACTTCCGACGTCGTCACGTCGCGGCGCGAGGCCGAACCGGTAATTACAACGCGCTGCGGCGTGTCGCCGGCCGCTGCCGCCGTGTTCAGGTCCAGCGTGCTGGTCTGCCCGACGGCCAGCGTCACCGTATCGGTGCTCTGCTCGCCGACGCGGATCTGGTAGGAGCCCGGCGCGAGCCCCGTCAGGATGTAGCTGCCATCGGCGCGCGTGGCGGTGCGATAGGCGTAGCCGTTGGCCTGGTTGACGGCCGTGACGGGCGTGCCCGCCGCGCTGGCCGCGCCGGCCGCCGTGACCTGCCCGCGCAGCGTGGCGGTGGACAGTTGCGCGAATGCGGGGCTGCCTGCCAGCAGTGCCGAAGCCAGCGCCGCCGCCATCACGCTCAGGCGCAATGCCGGGCGCAGCGTTGGACTGTAATGCGTAGTGCTTTTCATTGTCGGTCTCCCTTATTGAGTACTACTGTGTGCTGCCGCTCGATGCGCGCACCACCAGCTCTGCGTCCAGCGTGTGCGCGGCAACCCTGCCATCCAAACCCCTTGTTTCGTTGTCCTGCTTGCCGGCCTGCGCGGCAACGAGTTCCGTCAGCCGCTGCAGCGCCTGCGCGCCCAGTTCCGCGATCGGCACCCGCACCGTCGTCAGCGCGGGGCTGACGTAGCGGGCCACGGGAATATCGTCGAAGCCGGCCAGCGCGATATCGGCCGGCACCCTGATGCCGGCCTGCTGCAGCGCGATCTGCGCGCCGATCGCCATCATGTCGTTGGCGGCGAACAGCGCATCCGGGCGCTGCTTTTTCTTCGCCAGCGCCACGCCCACGTCCGTGCCGGACTGCTCGGAGAAGTCGCCCTGGAACACGATCTCGCGCCGGCCCGGCAGGAACTCGGCCAGGGCCGCACGATAGCCGCGCAGGCGTTCCTGCGCCTCGAAGTTCTCGGCCGGCCCGGTAATGAAGGCGATGCGGCGGTGGCCGCAGCCGGCCAGGTGGCCGACCATCGCGTGGGCGGCGCTGTAGTTGTCGATCGAGATGGACGAATAGGCCGCGCCGCCGGCACCGCTGTTGAGAAGCACGACGGGCAGCCGTTCCGGCAGGTTGTCGGCCAGCAGATTGGCATCGACATGCGGCGACATCACCAGCAGGCCGTCGACGCGGCCCCGCATCGAGCCCAGCGCGGCGGCCGCCTCGTCGGCCCCGCCGTGCAGGCTGGCGACGAGGATGTGCAGGCCGCGGCGGCGCGCGGCGCCGTCGATGCCGCGGATCATCTCGGAAAAGAATTCGCCGTACAGGTCGGGCAGCAGCACGCCGACCGTGTTCGTCAGGTTCGTAGACAGGCTGCGCGCGCCGATATGCGGCATGTAGCGCAGCTGCTTCATGATGGCGAGGATGTGGGTGCGCGTTTCCTCGGTCACCGTCTGGTGGCCGTTCAGTACGCGCGACACGGAGGCGACCGACACGTTGGCGGCCTGCGCCACGTCCTTGATGGTTACGCCCATGGGTTCACGTCCATTGGTTCACATCCATTGCTGCTGTCTCCATGCAGTTTGTTATTTTTGTTGCTCTATGTAACCGGTTACATTTTGCTGTCCGCATCAATGTGCAGGATCTTCCGAGTGGCATGAATGTAACCGTTTACATTTCGGTATGCAAATACTTTATTTGCAATCGTGTGGCGTGCGCCACAGCCGCAATGGGGAAACGGGGCATCTGTCTAACGGGTTAAAGGGCGCCGGAACAACCCATGGCGGCACGGCGTTGGGCTACACTGGCGGCGTTCACCGATCCACGTTCATCGTACTTTTTACCCGCACGGATATGCCATGGCAGACATGCACCTGACTCCCCCACAGTTCGTTCCCGAAGCCACCAAGGACGAGGCGGTGCCGGCCCTGCCGTCCCAGCTGGAATCGCGGCGCGCGCAGATGTTCCCGCAACTGACCGAAGCGGAGATCAGGAAACTGCAGCGCTTCGGCACCGTGCGGACCTTCCGCAACGGCGTGCGCATCCTGGAAGCAGGCCACACGACGTTCGGCATGATCGTCACGCTGGCCGGCCGCATCGCCATCAGCCGCTACGATGGCCTGGGCAACTCGTGGCCCATCACCGAGCACGGCCCCGGCGAATTCACGGCCGAGGTGTCGCAGCTGTCCGGCCGCCCCACCCTCGTCAACGGCGTGGCGGTGGGCGACGTGGAAGCACTGGTGATCTCGTCGGAAAACCTGCGCGCGCTGGTGATCGCCGAGGCGGAACTGGGCGAGCGCATCGTGCGCGCGCTGATCCTGCGCCGCGTCGGCCTGCTGGAAGCGAATTCCGGCGGGCCCGTGCTGGTGGCGCCGCCGGGCAACCAGCGGCTGCACCAGTTGCAGAGCTTCCTGTCCAGTAACGCGTATCCGCACACGCTGCTCGATCCGAAGGAGGACGAGCAGGCGCGCACGCTGTGCGAGTATTACCAGCCGTCGGCGGAAGACTGGCCACTGGTCGTGTGCCCGGACGGCAGCGTGAAGAAGAACCCGACCAATGCGGAAATGGGCCGCTGCCTCGGCCTGCTGCCCGACCTGGACGGGAACAAGGTGTGGGACGTGATCGTGGTCGGCGCCGGTCCCGGCGGGCTGGCGACGGCCGTGTATGCGGGCTCGGAAGGCCTGTCCGTCCTGGCGCTCGAGCAGCGCGCGTATGGCGGCCAGGCGGCGGCCAGCGCCCGCATCGAAAACTACCTCGGCTTCCCGACCGGGATCTCCGGCAGCGCCCTGGCCGGCCGCGCCTACGTGCAGGCGCAGAAGTTCGGCGTGGAGATGGCGATTCCCGCCGCCGCCGCGCGCCTCGTCTGCGACACGTATCCGCTGGAAGTACAGCTGGCCGACGGCCAGCGCATGAAGGGCCGCACCGTGGTGCTGTCCTGCGGCGCGCGCTACCGCAAGCCGGCGCTGGACAACCTGGCCGAATTCGAAGGCCGCGGCGTCTATTACTGGGCGTCGCGCATCGAAGCGAACCTGTGCAAGACGGAGGAAGTGATCCTCGTCGGCGGCGGCAATTCGGCCGGCCAGGCGGCCGTGTTCCTGTCCGGCCATGCAAAGAAGGTGCGCATGGTGATCCGCGGCGACGGACTGAAGGCGACGATGTCGTCGTACCTGATCGAGCGCATCCGCGCCACGCCGAACATCGTGCTGGACACGCACACGGAAATCGTCAAGCTGGAAGGCGACGACGATGGCCTGAAGCGCGTCCACCTGCGCAACAACCAGTCGGGCAGCGAATGCGCGACGGACGTGTGCCGCGTGTTCCTGTTCGTCGGCGCCGATCCGAACACGGACTGGCTGGGCGACTGCGGCGTGGACGTCGATCCGCAAGGCTTCATCCGCACCGGCCACGACGTGACGAAGGCGCAGTGCAAGGCCAATTTCAGGGAAGGCGTCTACCCGCCGGACCAGCCGCTGCGCGCCGAGCTGGAAACCAGCGTGCCGGGCGTGTTCGCCATCGGCGACGTGCGCGCCGGTTCCACCAAGCGCGTGGCTGCCGGGGTGGGCGAAGGCGCGCAGGTGGTGTCGCAGATTCACGCGTTCCTGGCGCATCTGCCGGTGGCGGTGTAGGGGAAAAAGCGGGGTGAGGCCGCGCTGGCCTGACCCCGGTTACAGCTGGTTCAGCGCTTATTTCTTGGCCGGCTCGGCCATCTTCGTCGTCGCTGCCGTCTTGATGGCGGCACCGTCACGCGACTTGCCATTGACCTGCAGGCCCGCCTCGGACAGCTTGACCGCGCTCTTGTCGCCGATGCCCTTCACGCGCTGTTCCAGGTCGGCCCAGTCCTTGAACTCGCCTTTCGCCCGCTCTTCCATGATCGCCTTCGACTTCGCCGGCCCGATGCCCTTGACGGAATTGAGCGCCGCCTCGTCGGCCTTGTTCACCTCCACCTGGGCAAAGGCAAGGCTCATCGCGGCGACCATCGTGACGATTGCGAGCAACAGTTTTTTCAGCATGGTGTCCTCCATGGTTAATTGCTGCCGGCGCGGGATGCGCCAGCCTCAGCTTAACGGACAGGTACCGCCGGGGTTGACAGAAGGTGGGCCGATTGCGGTGGCTCAGCGGGTGGCGCTATCGGGGGAACTTCGCGCCGCATATGGCGTGAACTCGCCGACGGCCACCCTTTCCGAAGCATCAACCGGTGACAGAAGCATAAACCGGTGACAGGCACCATTTTTTAAACCGGTGACAGGCCGCTGCGGCGTACCGACCATGTTCTCGGAAATATTTCCGGGAAAATGGAGCCTGTCACCGTTTTTTTGTTCAGCCGCCGAACAGCTCTTCCCGCGTGACGGTGGCCGTGCCCAGCTTGCCGACGACGATGCCGCCTGCGCGGTTCGCGGTCTGGACAGCGTCCTGCCAACCGGCGCCGGCGCCCAGCATCGCGGCCATCGTGGCGATCACTGTGTCGCCGGCACCGGAGACGTCGAACACTTCGCGGGCCGCGGCGGGGATATGGAAGCGGTCATCCTTGGTGTAGAGCGTCATCCCTTCTTCGGAACGCGTCAGCAGCAGCGCTTCCAGCTGCAGCGCTTCGCGCATGTTCTGCGCCTTCTCCGTCAGCTGCTCTTCGCTGTTCCAGCTGCCGACGATGCGTTTCAGCTCGCCCTTGTTCGGCGTCAGCACGGTGGCGCCGGCGTAGCGGGTGAAGTCGTCGCCTTTCGGGTCGACCATGACGATCTTGTTCTCCGCGCGGGCGGCGGCGATCATGTCCGACACGTTCACCAGGCTGCCCTTGGCGTAATCGGACAGCACGATCACGTCGTAATCGGCCAGCAGCGCGCGGTATTGCATCAGCTTGTTGCGCAGCACGGCGTCGCTCGGCGCTTCCTCGAAGTCGATGCGCAGCATCTGCTGCTGGCGGCCGATCACGCGCAGCTTGATGATCGTGGAGATGGCTTCGTCGCGCTTCAGGTAGCTGTGGATGCCGGAAGCGTGCAGCAGCTGCTCCACTTCGGTGCCCGCTTCGTCGGCGCCGACGATGCCCAGCAGGCCCGCGTGCGCGCCCAATGCGGCCGTGTTGCGGGCCACGTTGGCGGCGCCGCCGAGACGCGCTTCGCGCTTCTCGACGCGGACGATGGGTACCGGCGCTTCCGGCGAGATGCGGGCGACTTCGCCGAACCAGTAGCGGTCCAGCATGACGTCGCCGGCGACGAGGATGCGGACTTTGTCGAGGGCGGGGGCTTGGAATGGTGCGTTCAATTTGATCTCACAGTAGTCTGCAACAAGCAGGCCTCAATTCATCACATTCAATTCTTCGGTACGGCGCGGCGGATAGGTCTCCCACCGGCTGCAGCCGGGGCAGTGCCAGTAGAACTGGCGCGCCTTGAAGCCGCAGTGGCTGCACTGGTAGCGCGCCAATTTCTGTGTGTAGCCGTGCACGAGGTTCTTCACCAGCGACAGTTCGGACAGCACCGTCGGCGGCGCGTCGAGCATGCGCGCTTCGAGGAACTTGTCGAGACCCAGCAGCGTCGGCGTGCGGCGCAGTTCGTCGCCGACCAGCTGCTTGGCCGGCTCCACGCCTTCCAGTTCCAGCACGGCCTTGAACACCACTTCCAACAGGTCGATCGACGATGCCTGCTGCAGATAGGACTTCAGCAGCGACAGCCCCTCTTCCGGCCGGCCCACTTTCCGATAGCCGTCCATCAGCCGCTGGGCGACGAGCGCCACGTGCGGCACGCTTTGCTGCTCCACCCGGCGCCACGAATTGAGCGCGCCTTCCGTGTCGCCCTGCGCCATCAGCACGTCGCCGACGAGCATCGTCGCGCGCACGCTGGTGCGGTCGGCATGCAGCGCCTGCTCCAGCAGCGGCATCGCATCGTCGGGATGCATGTGCACCAGCGCGTCGGACGCCAGTTCGCAGTAGAACTGGGCGATCTCCTTCTGGCGCGAGCCGGAGCCTGCTTCCTGCAGCGCGATGGCCGCTTCGATGGCGCGCTGCCATTCCTTCTCGCGCTGGAAGATCTCCAGCAGCGCACGGCGGCCCTGCACGGCGTACGACGTGTCGAGCAGGCGTTTATAGGTTTCCTCGGCGCGGTCCAGCAGGCCCGCCTTCAGGTAATCCTGGCCCAGTTCGTATTCGGCGTGGGCGCGGTCGTCCACCGGCAGGTCGGGCCGCGACAGCAAGTTCTGGTGCACGCGAATCGCCCGCTCCGTCTCGCCGCGGCGGCGGAACAGGTTGCCGAGGGCGAAGTGCATGTCGGCCGTTTCCGGGTCTTTCTTGACGATGTCGATGAACGAATCGATGGCCTTGTCCGGCTGGTCGTTCAGCAGGTGGTTCAGGCCCTTGAAATAACCGCGCGGCAGCGTGCGCGATTCGGACAGCAGCTGCTTGATATCGACCCGTGCCGCAATCCATCCAAGGCCGAAGAAGGCCGGGATGCCCAGTAACCACCAGAGTTCAAATTCCATGTGCTTCGCTTGTTCTTGTATGAGGGATTTACTGCTGCGCGTTGACGCTGTCCGGCGCGCGGTTGACCTGCAGCGCGGACGTCTGCAAGGTCTGGATCGTGGATTTCTGCCGCGTCGTTTCGCGGCGGTGGCGGAATACGGTGGGCGTCAGCGCCAGCACGCCGAGGGCGGCGCCGGCCACGAAGAAGACCAGCAGCATCAGCACCAGCGGGCCGCGCAATTCGTAATTGAGGAACAGGTGCAGGTCGACTTCCTGCGAGTTTTTCAGGGCGAAGCCGAAGAACAGGACGAACAGCACGATACCGATAATGGTGGAAATGATTTTCATCGTTCAGCTACCTCGCTTCGGTTCGTCTTGGAGACGACATGTTATCAGGGGCCAAAAGAAACCGGGCCAAAAAATAAAAAGGGGCAGGCTCACGCCCGCCCCTCAGAGACTTCACTACGCAAAGACTTCAGTCCTCGATGATCGGTTGCCCCACCATCGCGTCCACGCGCTCGCGCAACTGCTTGCCCGGCTTGAAGTGCGGTACCCGTTTTTCAGGCACCATCACCTTGTCGCCCGACTTCGGGTTGCGGCCGATACGCGGTGGCCGGCTGTTCAGGGCGAAGCTGCCGAAGCCCCGGATCTCGATGCGCTGGCCGGTCGACAAGGCGCCCGTCATTGCATCGAGAATGGTCTTCACGGCATATTCCGCATCCTTTGCCACCAGCTGAGAATAACGCTCGGCCAGGCGGTTGATCAGTTCGGACTTGGTCATCTGCTTTCCGTAGATGGTCTATTGGTTCTTACTTAGTTCTTGTTATCGAACTTGGCTTTCAGCAGCGCGCCCAGGCTGGTGGTGCCCGATGCGGCGTTGCTGTCCGTTGCGATCTTCTGCATCTGCTCGGCGGTATCCGCGTTGTCTTTGGCCTTGATCGACAGCTGGATGCTGCGCGCTTTGCGGTCGATGTTGATGACCAGGGCTTCGACGGAATCGCCAACCTTGAAGTGCGTACCGGCATCTTCCACGCGGTCGCGGGAGATTTCGGAAGCGCGCAGGTAGCCTTCGACTTCTTCGTTCAGCTGGATGACGGCGCCCTTCGGCTCCACCGACTTGACCGTACCCGTTACCAGGGAGCCTTTGTCGTTCATTGCTGCGAAGTTGTTGAACGGGTCGCCTTCCAGTTGCTTGACGCCCAGGGAAACGCGCTCGCGCTCGACGTCGATGGCCAGAACGATGGCTTCCAGTTCGTCGCCTTTCTTGAACTTGCGCACGGCTTCTTCGCCAGCTTCGGTCCAGGACAGGTCGGACAGGTGCACCAGGCCATCGATGTTGCCGGCCAGGCCGATGAACACGCCGAAGTCGGTGATCGATTTGATCGCGCCCTTGACTTTATCGCCCTTCTTGTGGGTGACGCCGAAGTCGTCCCATGGGTTCGCCTTGCACTGCTTCATGCCCAGCGAGATACGGCGACGCTCTTCGTCGATCTCCAGAACCATGACTTCGACTTCATCGCCCAGCTGCACGACTTTGTTCGGTGCCACGTTCTTGTTGGTCCAGTCCATTTCGGACACGTGGACCAGACCTTCGATACCTTGCTCGACTTCGACGAACGCGCCGTAGTCGGTCAGGTTCGTCACTTTACCGAACAGGCGGGTGCCTTGCGGGTAACGACGGGACAGACCGGTCCATGGATCGTCGCCCAGCTGTTTCACGCCCAGCGAAACGCGGTTCTTCTCTTGATCGTACTTCAGGACCTTGGCGGTGATTTCCTGGCCAACCGTCAGCACTTCCGACGGGTGACGCACGCGACGCCATGCCAGGTCGGTGATGTGCAGCAGGCCGTCGATACCGCCCAGATCCACGAACGCGCCGTAGTCGGTGATGTTCTTGACGACGCCGGTCACGACCGTGCCTTCTTTCAGCGTTTCCATCAGTTTCTGACGCTCTTCGCCCATCGAAGCTTCGATGACGGCGCGGCGGGACAGAACGACGTTGTTACGCTTGCGGTCCAGCTTGATGACCTTGAATTCGAGGGTCTTGCCTTCGAACGGGGTGGTGTCCTTGACAGGACGGGTATCCACCAGCGAGCCCGGCAGGAAGGCACGGATGCCGTTCGTCAGGACGGTCAGGCCGCCTTTGACTTTGCCGTTCACGGTACCGGTCACGATTTCGCCGGATTCCATTGCTTTTTCCAGTGCCAGCCACGATGCCAGGCGCTTCGCCTTGTCACGGGACAGGATGGTATCGCCGAAACCATTTTCCAGCGATTCGATGGCCACGGAAACGAAGTCGCCTACTTTGACTTCCAGTTCGCCCTGGTCATTCTTGAATTCTTCAACAGGGATGAAAGCTTCCGATTTCAGGCCGGCGTTGACGATCACGAAATTGTGATCCAGACGCACGACTTCAGCGGAGATCACTTCGCCGGAGCGCATGTCTTGACGTGACAGGGACTCTTCGAAGAGGGCTGCGAAACTTTCCATTTAATTTATATCCAGGTTATCCAGTAAGGCTCGCCAAATGCGACTTCAACTGGGTTGGTGGGTAGTTGACTACCCGGGTTAAACAAACGCATCAGGCGGACAGAGCACACCCGACACACCTACTGCTTCCCGATGGCCGCATACCAGCGCAGGACCTGCCCGACGGCCGCATCGACCGTGATTTCCGAGGTGTCCAGCACGTGCGCCCCCTCTGCAGGGACGAGAGGAGCGATGGCCCGTTGAGTATCCCGGTCATCGCGCGCTTTCAAATCCATCAGGAGGTCGTCCATATTAGCAGAAATTCCCTTGCCGATCAATTGCTTGTAGCGGCGATCGGCGCGCGCCTCCACGCTTGCGGTGAGGAACACTTTCAACGGCGCGTGCGGGAAGATGACGGTGCCCATGTCGCGGCCGTCCGCCACGAGGCCCGGCGTCTTCCGGAAGCTCAGCTGCAGCGCGAACAGCGCCTGGCGCACGGCCGGCAGCGCGGCGATCTTCGACGCGGTATTGCCGACTTCCTCGGCGCGGATGGCATCTGTGACGTTCTCGTTCGACAGGAATACCGCGTCGCCGGTGAAATGGATGTGCAGATGCTCGGCCAGCTTGGCCAGCGCGTGCTCGTCAGTGAGCGGCGTCTGCTTGCGCAGCGCCTGCAGCGCCGTCAGGCGGTACAGCGAGCCGGAATCGAGAATGTGGAAACCGAGCGCATCGGCAACCTTGTGGGCAACGGTTCCCTTGCCGGAGGCGGTGGGACCGTCGATCGTGATGACGGGGATGTTGGAGGTAGGCATGGGGGCGATTTTACCCCGTGCGATTCCCTCTCGGCAGTGAAAAAAAACCGGTGACAGGCACCATTTTCCGGGCAACAGTTGCCTGGGAAACGGAGCCTGTCACCGGTTTCAGGCAATGTTTCTTCAAAAATGGGGTCTGTCCCCATTTTTGGAGCAACTAAAACTTTGCTTCGTGGGCGATGCCGGCGAAGGCGGTGAAGTAGTCGGGGAAGGTTTTGGCCACGCACTTCGGGTCGTTGATGCGCACTTCGGCGCCGCGGCGGACGGCGCCGTCCAGCGAGGCGAGCGAGAAGCACATCGCCATCCGGTGGTCGTCGTAGGTGTCGATGGTGGCCGCGGACAGCACTTTCGGCGGCGTCACCTTCAGGTAGTCGGCGCCCTCCTCCACGTCGGCGCCAAGCTTGCGCAGCTCGGTAGCCATCGCGGCGATGCGGTCGGTTTCCTTGACGCGCCAGCTCGCGATGTTGCGCAGCGTGCTGGTGCCCTCGGCATACAGCGCGCAAATCGCGATCGTCATCGCCGCATCGGGGATGTGGTTGAAGTCCATGTCGATCGCCTGCAGCGGGCCGGACGACTTGGCCTCGATCCAGTTGTCGCCCATCGTGATCTGCGCGCCCATCTGCTGCAGCGCGTGGACGAAGCGCACGTCGCCCTGGATCGAATCGCGGCCCACGCCTTCGACGCGCACCGGGCCGCCGGCAATCGCGCCGGCCGCCATGAAGTACGACGCCGACGACGCATCGCCCTCCACGTGGATATTGCCCGGGCTCTGGTAGCGCTGGCCGGAAGCGATGGTGAACGAGCGCCACTCGTCCTGCTCCACCGTCACGCCGAAGCGGCGCATCAGGTTCAGCGTGATCTCGATGTAAGGTTTCGAGATCAGCTCGCCTTCCACCTCGATCGTCACCGCATGCGCATGCGCCATCAGCGGCGCCACCATCAGCAGCGCGGTGAGGAACTGGCTCGACACATTGCCGCGCACCGACAGCTTGTTCGTCTCGAACTGGCCGTCGCGGATATGCAGCGGCGGATAGCCGGCATTGCCCGTGTACTCGATTTTCGCGCCGACGGCATTCAGCGCATCGACCAGATCGCCGATGGGACGCTCGTGCATCCGCGGCACGCCGCTCACCTTGTAGTCGCCGCCGATCACGGCCAGCGCCGCCGTCAACGGGCGGATCGCCGTACCGGCATTGCCCATGAACAGATCGGCCTGGCGGTTCGGGAAGCTCCCGTTCGCGCCGCGCACGCGGTGGATCGTGCTGGCCGTGCCGTTGACGGCCGCCGATGGTTCTTCCGTCCACTCGACGCCCAGCGCGCGCAGCGCACCGAGCATCACCTGCGTGTCGTCCGAATCGAGCAGGTCGACGATCTTGGTTTCGCCTTCGGCCAGTGCGGCCAGCAGCAGAATGCGATTCGAGATGCTTTTCGAGCCGGGCAGGCGCACGACGCCTTCGACGTGCATCACCGGCTTCAGGTCGATGTATGCGGGGTGGTTGGTTTCAGTCATGGTGTATTCCTTATTCTGCGGTATCCGGCGGCGGCGCCTCGGCCGCCTCGATCGCCTCGATCCACTGCCGGCGCGCGCGCTGCGCGTTGCCGTACACGGCTTCGAGGCCGGCGCCATCGCCTGCTGCCAGGCGCGCGCGCAGCGTTGTCAGTTGCGTCATATAGGCTTCCAGTTCCGCCAGCAGCGCGGACTGGTTGGCCAGGCTGATGTCGCGCCACATTTCCGGCGAGCTGCCGGCGATGCGCGTGAAATCGCGGAAGCCGCTGGCCGCATACTGGAACAGCATGTCGGCGTGCGGCTTGTTGGCGATATCGTCCACCAGCGCATACGCCAGCAGGTGCGGCAGATGGCTGACGGCGGCGAATACCTTGTCGTGTTCTTCCGGCGTCAGGCGGTGGACGAGCGCACCGCAGGCCTGCCACGCGCGACCAACACGCTCGACATCATCCGCCCGGTTTTCCGCCAGCGGCGTGACGACGAATTTTTTACCCTGGTACAGATCGGCGATGGCCGCATCCGGCCCGTTCGTTTCGCGGCCCGCGATCGGGTGGCCCGGCACGAACTGCGCCACGCGGTCGCCCAGCGCCGCGCGTGCAGCGGCTGCCACGTCGGTCTTGGTGCTGCCGGCATCGGTAACGATGGTCTGCGGTCCCAGATGCGGCAGCAGCGAAGCCAGGATGTGCCCCGTCTGCGCCACAGGCGTCGCCAGCAGCACGAGGTCCGCATCGGCCACCGCTTCCGGGCCGGTGCCGACTTCGTCGACGATGCCCAGCTCCAGCGCGCGCTCCGCCGAGCCGGCCGAGCGGTCGATGCCGACCACGTGGCGTACGGCGCCCGCCTGCTTCAGCCCCCGCGCAAACGAGCCGCCGATCAGGCCGACGCCGAAGATGACGACCTTATTGAACACGATCCGCAGCAGATACGTCAGCCAGCGCCTTCTGCAAGGCCGCGATCAGCACCGCGTTCTCTTGCGGCAGGCCGATGGAAATGCGCAGCCACTCGGGCAGGCCGTAGGCGCCGACGGGCCGCACGATGACGCCCTGCTTGAGCAGCGCGATGTTGACACGGGAACCGGCGCCGATGTCGTCGCCCACCTTGACCAGCACGAAATTGCCGTACGACGGCACGTATTCGAGCCCCATCTGCTCGAACGCTTCGACGAACTGCTGGTAGCCGGCCGCGTTGTTGCGGGCGCCCTGCTCCAGGAAGGCCTTGTCGTTCAGCGCGGCGATCGCGGCGGCCTGCGCCAGCGAGTTGACGTTGAACGGCTGGCGCAGGCGGTTCAGCAGGTCCGTCACTTCCGCCTGGGCGATGCCGAAGCCCACGCGCAGGCCGGCCAGGCCGTAGGCCTTCGAGAACGTGCGCGACACCAGCAGGTTCGGGTACTGGCGCACCCAGGCCGACGATTCGTACTGGTCTTCCTCGGCCAGGTATTCGTTGTACGCCTCGTCCAGCACGACGACGACGTTCGGCGGCACCTTGCGCAGGAATGCCTCGATCTTTTCGCCGGGGATGAACGTGCCGGTCGGGTTGTTCGGATTGGCGATGAACACGAGGCGCGTGTCCTCTTCGATCGCGGCGGCCATCGCATCGAGGTCGTGGCCATGATCGACGGCCGGCACCACGATGTGGCGCGCGCCGATGCCCTGCGTGGCCAGCGCGTACACGGCAAACGAATACTGCGAATAGACGACGGACTGGCCGCGCTCGACGAAGGTGTGCGCGGCGATCTCGAGGATGTCGTTCGAGCCGTTGCCCAGCGTGATCCATTCCATCGGCACGTCGTAGCGCTTGGCCAGCGCCTGCTTCAGGTCGAAGCCGTTGGCATCGGGATAGCGGCCCAGCTCCGCAATGGCGGCAACCATCGCCTGCTTGGCCGATTCCGGCACGCCGAACGGATTTTCATTGGACGCCAGCTTGACGATGCCGGCTTCGTCGAGGCCGAACTCGCGCGCCACTTCGGAGATGGGTTTGCCGGCCTGGTAAGGAGCGATGGCACGGACGTATTCGGGACCGAACTGCTTGGACATATCTGTTCTCACAAAAAAATTAACTGAGGCTCGTCGGGTAGGAACCCAGCACCTTGAAGAAGGCGGCATTGCTCTTCAGCTCGGCCAGCGCCAGCGCCACGGACGGGTTGTCCACGTGGCCGTCGACGTCGACATAAAAATAGTACTCCCACGTGCCCACGCGCGCCGGACGGGATTCGAAGCGGGTCATCGACACGCCGTGTTTCGCCAGCGGCGCGAGCAGCTGGTACACGGCGCCGGCCTTGTTCGGCACGGCCAGCACGAGCGATGTGTGATCGCTGCCGGACGGCCCCGGCTGCAGCGTGCCGATGACGGCGAAGCGGGTGCGGTTGTGCGGATCGTCCTGGATATGGCCATTGACGACGCCCAGCGCATACTGCGCGCCGGCCAGCTCGCTGGCGATGGCGGCGATCGTGCCGTCCGCGCTGGCCATCCGCGCCGCTTCGGCATTCGATGCCACGGCGTGGCGCTCGACATTCGGGTAGTTCTGGTTCAGCCATACCTGGCACTGCGCCAGCGCCTGCGAATGCGCGCAGATCGCCGTGACGCCATCCATCGAGCCTGTCTTCGTCATCAGGCTGTGGTGCACGGCGATCGCCACCTCGCCGCTGACGGTCAGCGGCGTCTGCAGCAACAGGTCGAGCGTGCGGTTGATCGCGCCTTCCGACGAATTCTCGACCGGCACGACGCCGAATTCGGCGGTGCCCGCCTCGGTGGCGCGGAACACCTCGTCGATCGACGCGCACGGCAGGCCTTCGACGGAGCGGCCGAACTGCTGGTACACGGCCTGTTCGCTGAACGTGCCGGCCGGGCCGAGATAGGCGACGGTGACGCGCTTTTCCAGCGCGCGGCAGGCCGACATGATCTCGCGGAAGATCGTCTGCATCTCCGCATTGCCCATCGGGCCCGGATTGCGGTCGGCCACGCCGCGCAGCACCTGCGCTTCGCGCTCGGGGCGGAACACGGGTGCGTTGGTCTCGGCTTTCACATGGCCCACGTCCTGGGCCACCTTGGCGCGCTGGTTCAGCAGCGCAAGGATCTGCGCGTCGATCGCATCGATCTTTTCGCGCAGGGGTTTCAGTTTGTCTGTCATGGTTCGGAAGTGGTAATGGTACGGAAGCGTGAACACCGGGGCGCCACGGCGATCCGGCTTCACATGTCAGCGCTTCGCAAACTCGTTCAGGTAATCGACCAGCGCCTGTACGCCCTCGACCGGCATCGCATTGTAGATGGATGCCCGCATGCCACCGACGGACTTGTGGCCCTTCAGTTGCAGCAGCCCGCGCGCCTTCGCGCCGGCCAGGAATGCTTCGTTCTGCGACTCGTCGCGCAGATAAAACGGGATGTTCATGCGCGAGCGGTAAGGCGCGGCAACGCGGTTCCGGTAAAAATCGTCCGCATCGAGCGCCGCGTACAGCAGCTTCGCTTTCTCGATATTACGCTGTTCCAGCGCCGCCACGCCACCCTGCCGCTTCAGCCACTGGAATACGAGACCGGCGATATAGATGCCGTAGGTAGGCGGCGTGTTGTACATCGATTCGTTTTCCGCCACGTTCTTCCAGTCGAACGCGGACGGGCAGATGGGCAGCGCGTGGCCGATCAGGTCATCGCGCACGATGACGACGGTGACGCCGGCCGGGCCGATATTCTTTTGCGCGCCGCCAAAGATGACGCCGTATTTCGCCACGTCGACCTGGCGCGACAGGATGTGCGACGACATGTCGGCAACGATCGGCACGTCGATTGGCACGGTGGGGGCAAAGTCGATCTCGACACCGTCGATGGTCTCGTTGGTGCACAGGTGGAGGTAGGCCGCATCCGGCGTCAGGTGCCATTCCGACTGCGGCGGCACGGCGGTATAGCCGCTCGGCTGCGCGGAAGCGGCCACGTTCACGTTGGCGTAGCGCGCAGCCTCCTTGATCGACTTGCCCGACCACGAACCGGTGTGGACGAAGTCCACGGTGGCATCGGCACCCGCGGTTTTCTTGCGGCCGACGAGGTTCATCGGAATGATCGCGTTCTGCGACAACCCGCCGCCCTGCATGAACAGGATGCGGTAATGATCCGGCACGGCCAGCAGCTCGCGCAGGTCCTGCTCGGCCGCCTTGTAGATCGAGATGAACTCCGGCCCGCGGTGGCTCATCTCCATCACGGACATGCCGCTGCCATGCCAGTCGAGCATTTCGGCGGCGGCCTGCTGCAGTACTTCTTTCGGCAGCACGGCCGGGCCGGCGGAGAAGTTGTAGATGGTGGTCACTTGCGTTCCTGGTTAGGGGGACTGTCCGCGGCTGGGGACTGTCCCCGGTTTTTCGGGGCCTGTCCCCGGGGTTGAATTCTGGCTCCGCTGAGCGACAGCAAAAAAAAACAACCCCGGGGACAGGCCCCTGCGGGGACAGTCCCCAGCCTCATGCCGGGGTGGTCCCGATCACTTCTGCTGCAATTCCTGCATCAGCTTGTTCATGCGCGGCATGATGATCTTCTGGCCGATCTGCATGCCCTCGCCCATCAGTTGCGGCATCAGCCGCAGGCCCTTGGCGCCCACCGGCGTCTTGTAGAACGCGGCCATCTCGCGCATCTCGGCCGGCGTGAAGTGGCGTGCGTACAGCGGGATCATCTCGGCGATCATCTCGTCGATCAGCGCCGGATCGTTGAAGATGCCCGCCATGGCCTTGGTCACCTTCGGCAGGTTCGCCTCCATCTCGGCCAGCTTCCTGGTGCGCTCTTCTTCGGTGAATTTCGGGTTATTGCGGATCGCCGCTTCGGCGCCGGCCTTCATCTGTGCCGGCAGCGCCGCGACCATCTGCTGCATGGTCTGCTGCATCACGCTGCGGTAATTCATCGAATCGAGCAGCTCGCGGACGGCGGCGGTGGCCGCAGGATCGACAGCCTGGGCCGCGGCAGGTGCAGTCGCGGTCTGCGCGAAGGCCGGTACAGCTGCGAAGGCGGCGGAGAAGAACAGCGCTGCGATGATTTTTTTCATGGTCTCGAATGTTTTTGGTTGGTCGAAACACCGCGGGCCCGGTCCGATCGCTCGGACGGGGCCCGCAGGCTGGGCTTACTCGGCCGGCGTGTCGTCGGCCGGCTTGTCGTCCGCCGGAACCTCGGGCGCAGCGGCATCGGCAACCGCACCGCCTTCGGTCTCGTACTCCACCTCGTCCACGTCCGCCTCGACGATGCGCTGCAGGCCGGACAGGCGCGTGCCGTCTTCCACGGCGATCAGCGTGACGCCCTGCGTGGCGCGGCCCATCTCGCGGATCTCGGACACGCGTGTGCGGATCAGCACACCGCCCGTCGTGATCAGCATGATCTCGTGGGTCGGGTCGACCAGCGTCGCGGCCACCACTTTACCGTTGCGCTCGGACGTCTGGATCGCGATCATGCCCTTCGTGCCGCGGCCGTGACGGGTGTACTCGGTGATCGGCGTCCGCTTGCCGAAGCCGTTCTCGGTGGCCGTCAGCACGGACTGCTGCTCGTTCTCGGCAACCAGCAGCGCGATGACGTTCTGGCCCTCTTCCAGGTTCATGCCGCGCACGCCGCGCGCCGTACGGCCCATCGGCCGCACGTCGTTCTCGTCGAAGCGTACCGCCTTGCCGGAGTCGGAGAACATCATCACATCGTGCTCGCCGTCCGTCAGCGCGGCGCCGATCAGGAAGTCGCCGTCGTCCAGGTCCACGGCGATGATGCCTGCCTTGCGTGGGTTGGAGAAGTCCTTCAGCGGCGTTTTCTTGACGGTGCCCAGGCTGGTGGCCATGAACACATAGTGATCTTCCGGGAAGGTGCGGTTTTCGCCGGACAGCGGCAGCACCACGGTGATCTTCTCGTTGTCCTGCAACGGGAACATGTTGACGATCGGCCGGCCGCGCGAGTTGCGCGAGCCTTGCGGCACTTCCCATACCTTCAGCCAGTACAGGCGGCCCCGGTTCGAGAAGCACAGGATGTAGTCGTGCGTGTTGGCGATGAACAGCTGGTCGATCCAGTCTTCGTCCTTGGTGGCCATGGCCTGCTTGCCGCGGCCGCCGCGCTTCTGCGCGCGGTATTCGGAGATCGGCTGCGCCTTCATGTAGCCCAGGTGCGACAGCGTGACGACCATGTCCTGCGGCGTGATCAGGTCTTCCGTTTCCAGGTCGGTGGCGTTGTGCTCGATCGTCGAGCGGCGCTCGTCCTTGCTGCCGTATTCCAGCTTGGCGGCATTCATCTCGCCGGTGATGATGGCGGTGACGCGGGCCGGCTTGGACAGGATGTCCAGCAGGTCGGCGATCTGCGCCATCACGTCCTTGTACTCGTTGACGATCTTGTCCTGTTCCAGGCCGGTCAGGCGTTGCAGGCGCATCTGCAGAATTTCCTGCGCCTGGTCGTCGGACAGGCGGTACATGCCGTCGGCCTGCATGCCGTAGTGCTTCGGCAGGTGCTCGGGACGAAATGCCTCGATACCCGCCTGGCCTTCCTCGCCGGTGCGGGCCAGCATTTCGCGCACGAGGGACGAATCCCACGAGCGCGCCATCAGTTCCGTCTTCGCCAGCGGCGGCGTCGGCGCGGCCTTGATGATGGCGATGAAATCGTCGATATTGGCCAGTGCGACGGCCAGGCCTTCCAGCATGTGACCGCGTTCGCGCGCCTTGCGCAGCTCGAACACGGTGCGGCGCGTGACCACTTCGCGGCGGTGCGACAGGAATACCGACAGCAGGTCCTTCAGGTTCATCAGCTTCGGCTGATTGTCCACCAGGGCCACCATGTTCATGCCGAACGTGTCCTGCAACTGCGTCTGCTTGTACAGGTTGTTCAGCACGACTTCCGGCACTTCGCCGCGCTTCAGTTCGATGACGACGCGCATGCCCGACTTGTCGGACTCGTCGCGGATGTCGGAAATGCCTTCCAGCTTCTTGTCGCGCACGTTTTCGGCGATGCGCTCCAGCAGGGATTTTTTATTGACCTGGTACGGCAGCTCGTCGACGATGATCGCCGTGCGGCCGCCTTCCTTGCCGTATTCCTCGAAGTGCGTCTTGGCGCGCATCACCACGCGGCCGCGGCCGGTGCGATAGCCGTCGCGCACGCCGGACACGCCGTAGATCGTGCCGCCGGTCGGGAAGTCCGGTGCCGGGATCAGTTCGATCAGTTCGTCGATCGTGCAGTCCGGGTGGTTCAGCACGTGCAGCGCGCCGTTGATCACTTCCGTCAGGTTGTGCGGCGGGATGTTCGTCGCCATGCCGACGGCGATACCGGACGAGCCGTTGATCAGCAGGTTCGGTAGCCGCGTCGGCAGGACGGTCGGTTCCTTCTCCTTGCCGTCGTAGTTCGGCTGGAAGTCGACGGTTTCCTTGTCGATGTCGGCCAGCAGCTCGCCGGCGATCTTGTCCAGGCGGCACTCCGTGTAACGCATGGCCGCCGCGGCATCGCCGTCGATCGAACCGAAGTTACCCTGCCCGTCCACCAGCGTGTAGCGCAGCGAGAAGTCCTGCGCCATGCGCACCAGCGTGTCGTAGATCGACGCATCGCCGTGAGGGTGGTATTTACCCATCGTGTCGCCGACGACGCGCGCGCACTTGACGTACGGGCGGTTGAAGACGTAGTTACTCTCGTGCATCGAGAACAGTACCCGGCGATGCACCGGCTTCAGGCCATCGCGCGCATCCGGCAAGGCCCGGCCCACGATCACGCTCATCGCGTAGTCGAGGTAGCTCTTGCGCATCTCTTCTTCGAGGGAAATAGGAATTGTTTCTTTTGCGAATTGATCCATTGGCTGGTCGATCTTCTCTGACGTTGGTTCACGCTGCCTGGGCGGGCAGACAATCGCACGATTTTACCATGCTGGCATCGTTGCCTGACCATTCGATATTTCCCTTACGCCAACGAGCGTCCCGATGCGCCAGAACGGTGCAGGATCGGCACACTGGTTGTTGTGTAATCGTGCTGACACATTTCCCTTTTATCATCACGCAGCACGTCGAGATCGTTGCAACAAAACAACATTCTGGTCGAATGCCCCAAACTGCCGGTCTGGATCGCGTTCGTGCGCCGCGCACGCGTGTGGCAGAATGGGCGGGAAGTCAAACTTGGCTGATTCGCAAGCGGTGTTGGCCGTTGCCGGACCGCTGCGCAGCCGATTGCCTGCTCGCGTTAATTTAGCTGCCAAAATTAGTTGCCCTACTGAATTGCTCCATAGTAGTGCATCCGGGCGCCGTGTTAGTATTCGCACCACGCTAGACACGTCGCGCAGTAACAGCTGCCGATATCACCCCGAAAGGAAACAAAAATATGAAAAAACTGATTGCAACCATCTTCGCAGCGTCGGCAGTTCTGGCCGGCTCCGTGGCAGCCCAGGACAAGCCGACCGCGCCACCTTTCGCGCCAGTAACGCAAGACATCAAGGCATCCACCCCGAAAAGCGCCTACGTGCAGGACGCCCGCGGCGTCATCGTCCGCAACCCGTTCGGCCTGTGCTGGCGCACCGGCTACTGGACCCCGGCCGACGCCGTGCCAGGCTGCGACCTGCCGATCTGCGTGGAACCGGAACGCCTGGAAAACGGCAAGTGCGTCGCGCCGCCGCCACCTCCGCCTGCAGCACCGGCGCCAGCCCCTGCACCAGTGCCGGCACCGGCACCAGTACCAACGTCGGAAAAAGTCACCTACAACGCCGATGCGTTCTTCGACTTCGACAAGGCCGTGCTGAAGCCTGAAGGCAAGCAGTCGCTGGACGAGCTGACCACGAAACTGGGCGGCATCAACGCTGAAGTCGTGATCGCCGTCGGCCACACCGACTCCGTGGGTACCGATGCGTACAACGACAAGCTGTCCGTGCGCCGCGCCGAGTCCGTCAAGGCTTACCTGCTGAGCAAAGGCGTCGAATCGAGCCGCGTGTACACCGAAGGCAAAGGCGAGAAACAGCCGGTCGCCGACAACAAGACCGCCGAAGGCCGCGCGAAGAACCGCCGCGTGGAAATCGAAGTCGTCGGTACCCGCAAGTAATCGGACTGTTGCTCCGCTAAAAAATCCCGCTTCGGCGGGATTTTTTTTGGGGACTGTCCCCGCAGGGGCCTGTCCCCGGGGCTGCTCTTCCTGTCAACGGGCCGCGAAGCCAAAATCAACCCCGGGGACA
>DKJA01000078.1 GCA_002454505.1 Oxalobacteraceae bacterium UBA6704 | reverse complement strand
ACGAACATGCTGAAGTTCAGGATGACCGATGTGGCACCGGCCGCCACGGTGAAGCCCTGCGTCAGCGCGTGGGCGCCGGGACCGGGCTGGTCCGTCACGGCATACGTGGTGCCGCCGTGCGGCCCGACGGAGTCGTGCAGGCTGAGCGGCGTCAGCGTGCCGGTGGCGGCGTACCAGGTGCCGTCGACGAAGCTGGCGGGGTGGTTCGTCACCGTCCAGCCGGCGAGGCCGGCCTCGAACGAGCCGTTCTGCAGCAGCGGCACGGCGGATGCCGCGCCGGCGGCGGCTAACAGCAGGGCAGTCAGGGCATTGCGCAAGGTGTTCATGGTGGCCTCCCGATGGTTGATGAGCCGGTCGCTTGCAATGCGCGTGCCACGCCTTCCCGCACGGGCAAGGCAGCGTCCGGCAGGCCGGCCATGTAACCGCTGCCGACAGGCTTGCCTCCCTTTCAATAACCCGGCAACACCGCTACGGCCGGGGGCGCCAGCGGGGGAAAGCCGATATAATCGCGGGATGCTGAAACAACGTACCATCAAAGAAACGGTCCGCACCACGGGTGTCGGCGTGCACTCCGGCACCAAGGTCGAACTGACGCTGCGCCCGGCCCCGCCCGACACGGGCATCGTCTTCGCGCGCGTCGACCTGACGCCGCCCGTGGTGTTCCCCGTCGGCCCGCTGGAGATCGGCGACACCCGCATGGCCACGGTGATGATCAAGGAAGGCGCCCGCGTGTCGACGATCGAGCACCTGATGTCGGCCTGCGCCGGTCTGGGCATCGACAATCTGTACATCGACGTGACGGCGGAAGAAATCCCGATCATGGACGGTTCGGCATCGTCGTTCGTCTACCTGCTGCAACAGGCCGGCCTGGCGGAGCAGGAGGCGCCGAAGCAATTCATCCGCATCCTGAAAACGGTGGAAGTGCGCGACGGCGTCGGCGACAGGGAGAAGTGGGCGCGGCTGGTGCCGCACGACGGCTTCAAGCTGGACTTCTTCATCGAATTCAACCACCCGGCCGTGGACGGCACGGCGCAGCGCGCGCAGGTCGATTTCGGCCAGCAGTCGTATATCCAGGCGGTGGCGCGGGCCCGCACGTTCGGCTTCATGCAGGACGTGGAAATGCTGCGCGGCATCGGCCTGGCCCGTGGCGGCTCGCTGGAAAACGCCATCGTCATGGACGAATACCGCATCCTCAATCCGGACGGCCTGCGCTACGACGACGAGTTCGTCCGCCACAAGATCCTCGATGCGATTGGCGACCTGTATGTGCTGGGCCACCCGCTGATCTGCGCGTACGAGGCGCACAAGTCGGGCCACGCGCTGAACAACCAGCTGCTGCGCAAGCTGCTGGAGCAGCCGGACTGCTACGAGATCGTCACCTACGATTCGGCCGACCAGGCGCCGCCGTCGTATGCCAAGCAGCTCGAGGCGGAGTGGTCGTATAACTAGCGGGGACTGTCCCTGCAAGGGACTGTCCCCGGGGTTGCACTTTCTCGCGCGTGCTGCAGAGGTCAAGAACAACCCCGGGGACAGGCCCCTGCGGGGACAGTCCCCTACCGCCGGTGCTTCACCAGGTTCTTCAGCGCCGCGATCAGCG
The DNA here is from genome assembly GCA_002454505.1 of Oxalobacteraceae bacterium UBA6704. Taxonomy (GTDB): domain Bacteria; phylum Pseudomonadota; class Gammaproteobacteria; order Burkholderiales; family Burkholderiaceae_D; genus Rugamonas. The sequence continues at coordinate 26,252 of DKJA01000078.1, read as the reverse complement.
GCGCATTCTGCTTGGTCGGCTCCAGCGCATCGGACAGCCGGTCGAACGAGGCCACGCCCACGTCGGGAATCACCAGCTCGCGCCGTTCGACCACCGGCACGCTCATCGCCTTCATCATCTGCACCTTCAGGCGGATCCCGTCGATCTGCCAGCCCTTCTGGATCAATGCTTCTTGCAGTTTTGGCAATTGCTGTTTAAGCTTGGCGGCGACCGATGCGTTCGGCGTTGACAGGACCAGCGGGGCGCCCTCGAACGACAGGATCTCGCAATAGCTGAATGCCGACGGCAGCACGCGGGCGCAGTCCTGCTGCAGCTGCGCCATCCTCTGGACGGCCGGCAGCAGCGCGGCCAGGCGGTCGTTGTAGCGGAGGAAGTCCGTCGCGCCGACGGCGGTCTGGCGCTGGTTGGGGGAGTTGAATCGCATGCGCGCAACATAGCATAGCCGCACCGCCCGTGCAGCGCTTTCCGCGCCGCCGGGCGGTAAAACCACGGCGGATTCACGCATTCCGGCGGGCAGGGCGGACGGGTCGATTTGCTGCCCAATGTTAATATTTCCTTTAAGATTAACTTTTGGACCGCATGTGGATCGCAGTTGGTCAGCGGTTGGCCTTGCTTTACTCGCAGCCATCCCAACCTGACCTGCGTGCTAAAATCATGGTCTTTTGCCATAGCCGGCCTGTCGCGCAAGGTCGCAAACTCTGGGCGAGGTCGCGAAGCGAGCTTTTTTTAAACGGCGTTTAATACAAGAATTCAAGCATGTCCTTACTGACCCGGATTTTCGGCAGCCGTAATCAACGGTTGCTCAAGCAATACCAAAAAACCGTCAAAGCGATCAACGCTCTTGAACCCGAGTATGAAAAGCTCTCGGACGCCGAACTGCAGGCAAAAACGCCTGCCTTCAAGGCACGCGTCGCCAATGGCGAAGCGCTGGACGATCTGCTGGTGGAAGCGTTCGCCGTCTGCCGCGAGGCCTCCAAGCGCGTGTTCAAGATGCGCCATTTCGACGTGCAGCTGATCGGCGGCATGGTGCTGCATTACGGGAAGATCGCCGAGATGCGCACCGGCGAAGGCAAGACGCTGACGGCCACGCTGCCGGCCTACCTGAACGCGCTGTCCGGCAAGGGCGTGCACATCGTCACCGTCAACGATTACCTGGCGCAGCGCGATGCCGAGACGATGTCGAAACTGTACCGCTGGCTGGGCCTGACGACGGGCATCAACCTGTCGCAGATGGAACACGCCGTCAAGCAGCAGGCGTACGGCTCCGACATCACCTATGGCACCAACAACGAATTCGGCTTCGACTACCTGCGCGACAACATGGTGTTCGAAGCGCGCGACCGCGTGCAGCGCGGCCTGAACTACGCGATCGTCGATGAAGTGGACTCGATCCTGATCGACGAGGCGCGCACGCCGCTGATCATCTCCGGCCAGGCCGAGAACCACACCGAGCTGTATCACAAGATGAACGAAGTGCCGCCGCAGCTGGTGCTGCAGGTCGGCGAAGAGACGCCGGACGGCAAGGGCAAGATCGAAGTCCCGGGCGACTACACGAAGGACGAGAAGGCGCACCAGGTGCTGCTGACCGAAGCGGGCCACGAACGCGCCGAGGCGATCCTGACGGGCATGGGCCTGCTGCCGGAAGGCGCGTCGCTGTACGACTCGGCCAACATCACGCTGGTGCACCACCTGTACGCGGCGCTGCGTGCCCACGCGCTGTACAACAAGGACCAGCAGTATGTCGTGCAGAACGGCGAAGTGGTCATCGTCGACGAATTCACCGGCCGCATGATGACGGGCCGCCGCTGGTCCGACGGCCTGCACCAGGCTGTCGAAGCGAAGGAAGGCGTCAAGATCCAGAACGAGAACCAGACGCTGGCGTCGATCACGTTCCAGAACTACTTCCGCATGTACGGCAAGCTGGCCGGCATGACCGGTACGGCCGATACGGAAGCCTTCGAATTCCAGGACATCTACGGCCTGGAAACCGTGGTGATCCCGCCGAACCGTCCGTCGGCCCGCAAGGACCGCCAGGACCAGGTGTACAAGTCGGCGCAGGAAAAATACAATGCGATGCTGATCGATATCCGCGACTGCTACGAGCGCGGCCAGCCGGTGCTGGTGGGCACCACGTCGATCGAGAATTCCGAGCTGCTGTCGGGCATCCTGACCAAGGCCAAGCTGCCGCACAATGTGCTGAACGCAAAGCAGCACGCCCGCGAAGCGGAGATCATCGCGCAGGCGGGTTCGCCGCAGGCGATCACCATCGCCACCAATATGGCGGGCCGCGGTACCGACATCGTCCTGGGCGGCAACGTCGAGAACCAGATCCAGTTCGTCGAGGCGAACCCGGACCTGTCCGATGCGGAAAAAGCCACGCAGGCCGCCAGCATGCGCGGCGGCTGGCAGGCGCTGCACGAGAAGGTGGTGGCGGCCGGCGGCCTGCACATCATCGGCACCGAGCGGCACGAATCGCGCCGCGTCGACAACCAGCTGCGCGGCCGCTCCGGCCGCCAGGGTGACCCGGGCTCGTCCCGCTTCTACCTGTCGCTGGACGACCAGCTGCTGCGCATCTTCGCCGGCGACCGCGTGCGCGCGATCATGGACCGCCTGAAGATGCCGGAAGGCGAACCGATCGAGGCGGGCATCGTCACCCGTTCCATCGAGTCGGCGCAGCGCAAGGTCGAGGCGCGCAACTTCGACATCCGCAAGCAGCTGCTGGAATACGACGACGTCGCCAACGACCAGCGCAAGGTCATCTACCAGCAGCGCAACGAGCTGCTGGAAGCGACCGACATCTCGGAAATGATCCAGAACCTGCGCCACGGCGTGTTCGCCGACCTGGTGCGCGAGCACGTGCCGGAAGAGTCGGTGGAAGAGCAGTGGGACGTGCCGGCGCTGCAGGCCAAGCTGGCGGCCGAATGGCAGATCCACGTGTCGCTGGCCGAGGCGCTGAAGAGCGAAAGCAACCTGACCGACGACGACATCGTCGAACGCGTGGTGGCCGCGGCCGACGCGCAGTACGATGCCAAGATCGCCATCGTCGGCAAGGAAGCGTTCGGCGGCTTCGAGCGCAGCGTCATGCTGCAGGCGGTGGACAGCCACTGGCGCGAACACCTGGCCGCGCTGGACCACCTGCGCCAGGGCATCCACCTGCGCGGCTATGCGCAGAAGAACCCGAAGCAGGAATACAAGCGCGAAGCGTTCGAACTGTTCGGCCAGATGCTGGACATGATCAAGAACGAAGTGGTGCGCATGGTGATGACGGTGCGCATCCAGTCCCGCGAGGAAGTGGAAGCGGCCGAAGCGGCACTGGCCGCCTCGCACGTCGAGAACGTCCACTACCAGCACGCCGACTTCGACCCGAGCGCGGCACCGGAAGAACTGCTGGCGCCGACGGCGCACCCGTCGGCCGGCCACAACATGCCGGAAGCGACGGTGCAGGTGGGCGTCAAGGTGGGCCGCAACGACCCATGCCCTTGCGGCAGCGGCAAGAAGTACAAGGCTTGCCACGGCAAGCTGGGCTGATAAAAAACCGGGGCATGCCCCGGTTTTTTTATGGGGACCGTCCCCGCAGGGGACTGTCCCCGGGGCTCATACGGCTCAGCTCGTGTCCACCTTGGGGTCAACCCTCTTTTTGGACACGAGCTCGACGGTAGCGAATCAGCACGGTCGAGCTCGTGTCCAGATTTGGGGTTGACCCCAAGGTTGGACACGGCCTCGGCCGTGTGGTGCGAGCGCGACGCGCCCGATAGTGGTTGAACGGCGCCAGGCCGAAGCGCACAATGGTCTCTCAGCGTGGAGGCCCCCATGACGAGACTCATCATCTGCTGCGACGGCACCTGGAACACGCCCGACCAGAAGGACCGCGGCGTCGCCGCGCCCACCAATGTCGTCCGGCTGTACAACGCGGTCGTCGAGGATGCCGGGCAGCGGCGCTACTACCATCCGGGCGTCGGTGCCGACGGCACGTGGTGGGACAGGGCGATTGCCGGCGGCACCGGCACGGGGCTCGACCGCAACATCGTCAGCGCCTACCGCTGGCTGTGCGACGCCTACCGGCCCGGCGACGAGATCTGGCTGTTCGGCTTTTCCCGCGGCGCCTACACGGTGCGCAGCCTGGTGGGCTTCGTCAACTGCTGCGGCCTGCTCGACGGGGCGGCCAGCCCGCCGGACGAGCTGTGGCAGCGCATCGACCGCCTGTTCCGGCAGGGCTACCGGCAGCGCCTTGAGGCCCACGGCATCTGGGCAAAGCTGGGCTGGCAGTTCCACGCCGCGCCGCCGATCCGTTTCGTCGGCGTGTGGGATACCGTCGGCGCGCTGGGCATTCCCGATTCGCTGGCCTTCCTGAACCTGCTCGACGATCCCGCGCAGCACAGCTTCCACGACACCCGCATCAGCACCAATGTGCAGACGGCCCGCCACGCGGTGGCGATGGACGAGCTGCGGCAGAGCTTCCAGCCCACGCTGTGGACCAATACGGACGAGCATCCGGACGTGGTGCAGCAGTGGTTCCCCGGCGTGCACTCGGACGTGGGCGGCGGTTATTACGAAGCGGGGCTGGCGAACGGCGCGCTGCACTGGATGCTGACCGAAGCGCAGGCGGCCGGCCTGCGGCTGCGCGACGGCATGCTGCGCCAAGTCCGGCCGGACCATCACGACATGATGCACGACTCGTGCACCGGCCCGTTCACGCTGCTGCCCACGCAGCCGCGCAGCGTGCCGTCGCTGCAGGGCGAGCACGCGTTCCACGTCAGCGCACTGGCGCGGCACCGCGATCCGCCGATCCACCAGTGCCCGTACCGCGAACCGCATTACGCGCCGGACGGCCGCACCATCGAGGTGTACGCCCGCCAGCGTTGGAACGCTACCGGCATCTGGCTGGAAGCAGGTACGAAGTATCGTTTTTCGTCGACGGGAGCGTGGCTGGACGGCACACTGTCCAGCGGCCCGGCCGGCATGGGGCACGAGCAGTTCGACCTGCGTTCGCTGGCCCATATGGCGGGCAACGCGCTGGGCGCGGTGGAGGAGTGGTTCCGCAATGCGACCGGCAACCAGGCGGCCGACCTGCGCTTCACCAGACGCCACGAGGCGATGCCGTGGTTTGCGCTGGTCGGTTGCATCGCCAATGGCGGCGGCGCGGACGGGCAGGGCAATGTGGTGCCGCACGAAGCGTTCCTGATCGGCACCGGCTGCGACTATGTGCCGCAGCGCTCCGGCTATTTCTACGCGTATGCGAACGACGCGTGGAACTGCTACGAGAACAACCGGGGCAAGGTGGATCTCGTGGTCACAGCATAGGGGACTGTCCCCGCAGGGGCCTGTCCCCGGGGTTGCTCTTCGCTTCCCATATGTGCCGACAAACTTCAACCCCGGGGACAGCCGTACCGCCGTACCGCCCTTGGCAGGAACAGTCCCCGGCAACCGCTTACTGCACGGTCAGAATGACCTTGACGGTATCGTCCACGGCCGACTTGTCGATATAGCCGATCGCCTTCGGATCTTCCGCCACGGCCTTCTTCACCTCGGCGTTGGACTTGTATTCCTTCGGTGCCTGCGCCTTGCCGGTAAATACCAGCTTCGACCACAGTGCCTTCACCTGGGCGCTATCCTTGTCCGTCACCTTCTTGTAGAAGTCGTTGCGGATGGCCGAGCCTTCGGCCTGGTCGACGGGCGTGAACATCGTCGATTTACCGAGGAAGAACTGGGCGGCCTGTTCGGAAAACATGCGGCTGGCCGGGTTCTTCGGGTTGACGATGACGACGGTTTCCGCCGCGGCGTTCAGCGCGGTGGCGCCCAGTGCCAGCGCGGTCAGCGTTGCGAGTAGGTTTTTCATGCTGTCTCCTTAGAACACGAAGTCCACGCCGGCCGCCACGACGGTGACGTCCTTGCCGATGCCGCCCGGTTTGACGTCCGTCAGCAGGCCGTTCTTGGCACCCGGCTTGACGCGATCCACTTGCACCTTGAGTGCCAGCGAGCGGGCGAAGTCCCAGCGCACGCCGATCAGGTCGGACGACTGGTCGCTTGGCGCCAGCAGGTTCTGCACCGCGCCGTTCAGCGTCGGGATGCGGGCCAGGCCGGCCGGCGCCGTGATCGTCGAACCCTTGCCGTCGTACTTGGCGTGCGCGTAGTAAGGCAGCACCTTGCCGAAGCGGTAGCCCGTCATCACGTACCACGCGTTGCTTTCGGCCAGGTAGACCGGCTGCTTGGCGCGGCGCATGCCGTATTCCGCCTGCACGACGATGTCGTTCCAGTCGGCCAGCAGACCCACGGACGTGAAGGCCATCCGCTTGTTGTCCTTCAGCGAGATGTCGTTGGCCAGCGCGGCGTAGCCGACGGCGCCCAGCGTGTCGGTCAGCGTGTTGATCGCCTTGACGTCGGTGGCCTTGATCTTGCCCTGCATGTGCGCGAAGCGCAGCGTGACGGGGCCGTGCTCGGCGCTGATCGCGAAGCCGCCGGCCGGTGCCTGGAAGCGCGGCTCGGAGCCATCGGCCGGCACGTACGATTTGCCGCGCGCGATGCCCACGATGGCCTGTGCCGTCACGGTGGTGTCGCCGAAGCCGTGCTGCCAGTTGATGTCGGCGCCATCGATGTTCTCGATGATGTTCTGCGCGTACATCTCGGCCGGCGGACGCATCATCGTGTTGGCGTAGCCCACGTTCTGGTAATCGGAGATCAGGAACGACGGCAGCACCACGCGGCCCACGCGCACGGCCACTTCGTCGCTGACCTTGTACTTGACGAAGCCCCACGCCAGTTCGGTGGTGAAGCTGTCGCCCGTGTATTTGCGGGACAGGATCTGCGTCGTCGCGGACAGCTTGTCCGAGAACGTGTAGGTGGCCTGCAGGCCCAGGTTCGAATCGAGGCCGATGGTCGACGTGCCGGCCGTGCCTTCGCGCTGGTTGGAGCGGGTGAAGCGGGCGTCTTCCGTGTTGCTGCGCGCCGCGGCGAGCGTGCCGAAGCCGGTGATGCTCAGGTTGTCGTTGCCGAGATTGGCCGCCTGGGCTTGCGCGCCCAGCGCGCCCAGCAGTGCCACTACTAACAGTCGTTGTTTCATGTGCGCTTCCGATGTGCTTGGTGAATTCAGGGGCCGCAGCATGTCGCGCGACCGGTCAGGGACGCCACTGTAATAAATTTCCGGAAGGCACAAAAGTAAAATTGACGAGACCGTACAAGGCAGGCAAGTTTTCTGTCGTTTTTGCGGGAATCCCTTTATTTAAAGGCAGCGTTGTCTGATGACCGGCCGGTCAAATGTTAAATGATGGCGCTGCGTGTAGCGCCGTTTCCGGCCGGCCGCGCGACCGGAAGTCGTCACCGCGGCGCCGGTTGGGAAGGTTTACAATATGGCTCCTTTTACCTTGCCGAGAACCTCCACATGGCCGTCAATTCCCCCATTCCTGTCGCCGCTGAACTGCAACCCGTCGCCGGTATCGAGATCGGCTATGCCGAGGCGGGCATCAAGAAACCGAACCGCAAGGACGTGCTGGTGATGAAACTGGCCGAAGGCGCCACGGTGGCCGGCGTGTTCACGCTGAACCGCTTCTGCGCGGCGCCCGTGCAGCTGTCGAAGGACAACCTGGCCGCCGTCAACGCCGGCGGCAAGCCGATCCGCGCGCTGCTCGTCAACACGGGCAATGCCAATGCCGGCACGGGCGAGGCGGGCCTGGCCAATGCCCGCGCCACGCTGGATGCGCTGGCGCCGCAGCTGGGCATCGATGCGCAGCAGATCCTGCCGTTTTCCACCGGCGTGATCCTGGAGCCGCTGCCGGTCGAGAAGATCAAGGCGGGCCTGCCGGCGGCCGTCGCGAACCTGAAGGCGGACAACTGGTTCAACGCTGCCGAAGGCATCATGACGACGGATACGCAGCCGAAAGCGGGTTCGCGCACGGTCACCATCGCCGGCCACAAGGTCACGCTGACGGGCATCAGCAAGGGCGCCGGCATGATCAAGCCGAACATGGCGACGATGCTGGGCTACCTGGCGTTCGACGCGAAAGTGGCGCAGCCCGTGCTCGACGTGCTGGTCAAGGAAGCGGCCGACAAGTCGTTCAACTGCATCACCATCGACGGCGACACGTCCACCAACGATTCCTTCATCCTCGTCGCCACCGGCGCCGGCACGCTGGAAGTGAACTCGGTCGACTCGGCGGAATACCGCGAGCTGGCCGCCGCCGTGACGGAGCTGTCCGTGTTCCTGGCGCAGGCCATCGTGCGCGACGGCGAAGGCGCCACCAAGTTCATCACGATCACCGTGGAAGAGGGCGAGTCCGTGGAAGAGTGCCGCAAGATCGCCTACTCGATCGGCCACTCGCCGCTGGTCAAGACGGCGTTCTTCGCGTCCGACCCGAACCTGGGCCGCATCCTGGCCGCGATCGGCTACGCGGGTGTCGACCTGGATGTCGCGAAGATCAATATGTGGCTGGACGACGTGTGGGTGGCGAAGGACGGCGGCCGCAACCCGGACTACAAGGAGGAAGACGGCCAGCGCGTGATGAAGCAGAGCGAGATCACCGTGCGCGTGAAACTGGCGCGGGGCAGCGCGGCCGCCACCGTCTACACCTGCGACCTGTCGCACGACTACGTATCGATCAACGCCGATTACCGCTCCTGACATGACCTCACTGGAACAGTTCCTCGCCCGCGCCGAACAGGTGCTGGCGCGGGTGGAAGGCCTGCTGCCGCCGGCCGTGCCGGCACCGGACTGGCACGCGGCCTTCGCGTTCCGCTGGCGCAAGCGGGCCGGCCTGGCGGGCAGTGCCGGCTGGCTGCAGCCGGTGGCGCACGCGTCCAAAATCGAACTAAACGATTTACACAATATCGCCAGCCAGAAGGCCCAGATCGAGCAGAACACGCGGCAGTTCGTCGCCGGCAAACCGGCCAACAACGTGCTGCTGACGGGCGCGCGGGGCACGGGCAAATCGTCGCTGATCAAGGCCTGCCTGAACCAGTTCGCCGGCGACGGCCTGCGGTTGATCGAAGTGGACAAGGCCGACCTGGCCGACCTGCCGGACATCATCGACCTCGTCGCCGGCCGGCCGGAACGCTTCGTCGTGTTCTGCGACGACCTGTCGTTCGAGGAAGGCGAGAGCGGCTACAAGGCGCTGAAGGTGGCGCTGGACGGTTCGATCACGGCGCAATCGGACAATGTACTGATCTACGCGACGTCCAACCGCCGGCACCTGATGCCGGAGAAGATGTCCGAGAACATGAGCTACAAGCACGACGAGGACGGCGACCTGCATCCCGGCGAGACGGTGGAGGAGAAGATCTCGCTGTCCGAACGCTTCGGGCTGTGGCTGTCGTTCTACCCGTTCAAGCAGGACGACTACCTGGACATCGTCGCCCACTGGCTGGCATCGTTCGGCTGCACGCCGGCGCAGATCGAGAAGGCGCGCGGCGATGCGTTGCGCTGGGCGTTGCAGCGGGGCTCGCGCTCCGGCCGCGTGGCGTGGCAGTTCGCCCGCGACCATGCGGGAAAGATGGCATGACGGCAGTTGTCAAACCGATCGACGTCGCGGTCGGCATCCTGATGCAGCCGAACGGCGATGTGCTGCTGGGCCAGCGGCCCGAAGGCAAGCCGTACGCGGGCTACTGGGAATTCCCCGGCGGGAAAGTGGATCCGGGCGAAACCATCTTCGCCGCGCTGCAGCGCGAGTTCATGGAGGAGCTGGGCATCGAGGTGCTGAGCGCGGAAGAATGGTGCGGCGTGGAGCACGTCTACGAACACGCCCACGTGCGGCTGCACTTCTTCATCAGCCGCGAGTGGCGCGGCGAGCCGCAAAGCCTGGAAGGCCAGGCTTTTGCATGGCAGGGTGAAGTGGGCGTCGAGCCGCTGCTGCCGGCCACGATTCCGCTGTTGCAGTGGATCGAGCGTTAGCCGGGACTGCCGCTGAAACCGGTGACAGACCGCTGCGGCGTACCGACCATTTTCTTAAAGGCAGGATCAACCCAGGGGACAGTCCCCATTCGGGGACAGTCCCCGACCGTGCTTACTGCTTGTCTTCTTCGAGGGGATCCTGCGGCGCGGCGGCGGGAATCGTGTATTTTTCTTCGGCCCAGGCGCCCAGGTCGATCTGCTTGCAGCGTTCGGAGCAGAAGGGGCGGTATTTGTTTTGCTCGGTCCATTCGACCTTTTTGCTGCAGGTGGGGCAATCGACTACGGTAGGCATATGCGGAAAATAAAAACTAGAAACTGCAAAGGGTCAATTCGAACGGCACGTCTTCTTCCAGCGGCTTGGGCTTCAGGTCGCCGCCCTGGCTGGTGAAACGTACCCACAACATGTATTTATTGGCCGAGATTTCCGGGATCGCGCCCAGCGCTTCGTCGACGGTCAGCCGCAGCATCTGGAACACTTTTCCCTGCAGCATCTGCTGGTAGCTGCCCGCGTTGGCGATCATTTTCTTTGGCGCGCCGGAATCGCGCAGCAGGCGCAGCAGCAGCGCCAGCGCGTCGCACAGCGGGGCCAGCGGCGCGAACCACGTGGCGATGTCGCCGTAGCGCTGTTCGAACGGGCGCTTCTGCCACGCGTAGTAGGACGGCAGATCGAATTCGCAGGCGCCGCCGGGAATGATGGTGCGGCCGCGGATGCTCATCAGCCATTCGTTGTCGCGGACGTTCTGGCCCGTCTTGCCCTGGGTGGCGACGAGGGCGGCGGACACGCTGTCCAGCTCGGCCAGGATGGCGTCCAGCATGTCGGCCTGCACGGCGGGATTCGAGCGGTAGCCCATCAACGTCTGGCGCTGGCGCTCCAGTTCCTGCAGCAGGTCGGACTTCAGGTCGGCGCGGCCGGCCACTTCCAGCATGTCGAAGATCGTGGACAGCGCCACGTGGTGCTGCATCGGGTGTTCCTGGTGCACAAAAAACTTGAACTTCTCGTACAGGTCTTCCAGGCGCAACAACGTGCGAATGCGCTCGTTGAAAGGATATTCATAAACAATCAAAGTGAATCCCTCTGTTGATCTGCTCAGTTGACTATATTGATAGACCTGAAATATTTTTGTGATTCTGAACTAAGCGAGGCAAAATTACAAACGTTGTTGAATGTTGCGCGCCCTCTTTTCAGCCATCGCTAAGTAAAAAGCGTGAATATCGGCGATTTGCGGTGCCAGCGCGTCGAGGCCGCCGCCGTTGTCGATCACGTCGTCCGCCTGTGCGAGGCGCACCGCCCGCGGCGCCTGGGCCGCCATGATGGCTTTTACTTGTTCTTCCGATAAGCCGTTGCGCGCCATGACGCGCGCCACCTGCACATCCTCCGGGCAATCGACCACCAGCACGCGTGCCAGCTTCGCCTTCCATGTGCCCGATTCCACCAGCAGCGGAATGTCGAAGATCACATAAGGCCCCGTGCCCAGCACGCTCTCGGCCAGCACGGCAGCGCGGATCATCGGGTGCAGGATCGCCTCCAGACGCTGCTTGGCAGCCGGATCGGAAAACACCAGCGCGCGCATCTTCGCGCGGTCCAGCGCGCCGTGCGCGTCTTCGAAGCCGGCGCCGAATGCGGCCAGCACGGCCGGCATCGCGGCACCATGCGGCGCCGTCAGGCCGCGGGCGATCTGGTCGGTGTCGACGATGTCGACGCCCCACTCGCGGAACAGGCGCGCGACGACGCTCTTGCCGCTGCCGATGCCGCCCGTCAGCCCGACAGTGAAGCGCTCCATATGCTGCCCCCCGTCAGCCCAGCAGCGCGCCGGTGAAGGCGGCGATCGGCGCGCCGAACAGCAGCGCGATCATGCCGGCAGCGGCCAGATACGGGCCGAACGGAATCGGGTTGTTGCGGCCCCGCTTGGCAAACACGATCAGCGCGATGCCGACGACGGCGCCGACCAGCGACGACAGCAGGATGACCGTCGGCAGCATCGCCCAGCCCAGCCACGCGCCCAGCGCGGCCAGCAGCTTGAAGTCGCCGTAGCCCATGCCTTCCTTGCCGGTCAGCAGCTTGAACAACCAGTAGATCGACCACAGCACCAGGTAGCCGGCCGCCGCGCCGATGACGGCATCCTGCAGCGGCACGAAGGTGCCGTTCAGGTTGACCAGCAGGCCGGCCCACAGCAGCGGGTACGTCAGGTCGTCCGGCAGCAGCTGCGTGTCGGCGTCGATGAATGTCATCGCAATGAGGAGATAAGCAAAGACCAGCGTGGCGAGGCCCGCCCAGCCGCTGCCGAACTGCCAGACCAGCGCGGCCGAAACAAGCCCCGTAAAAGCTTCGATGACCGGGTAGCGCGCCGAGATCGGCGTCTTGCACTTGCTGCACTTGCCGCGCAGCGCCACCCAGCTGAACACGGGGATGTTTTCCAGCGCCGTGATCTGGTGGCCGCAATGGCCGCAGCGCGAACGGGGCACCATCAGGTTGAACCTGTCCGTGTGCGGCAGCGGCTGGCCCGATTCGGCGGCCACGTAGTTGTCCGACTCGCGCTGCATCATCTTCGGCATCCGGTAGATGACGACGTTGAGGAAGCTGCCGATCAGCAGGCCGAAGATGGCGGCGACGACGGCCGCACCGACAGTGGCGGGTGGGGCGAAGAGAAACAGGTCTTGGGGCATGTTGGTCGATATTGTTTGAGCGCACCGGGGGCAGGCTGCGGCGCCTGGAAGGCCGCAGCTTACACCACCGACCCCAGTTTGAAGATGGGCAGGTACATGGCAATCACGAGACCGCCGATCAGCACGCCCAGGATGACCATGATCGCCGGCTCCATCAGCGCCGACAGCGAGGCCACCGCCTCGTCCACTTCTTCTTCATAAAAGTCGGCGACCTTGCCCAGCATGCCGTCCAGCGAGCCGGATTCCTCGCCGATCGACACCATCTGCGTCACCATGTTCGGGAACACGTCCGCATTCTGCATCGCCACCGTCAGGCTGACGCCGGTGGACACTTCGTTCTGGATCCGGCGCGTCGCATCCAGGTAGACGGCATTGCCGGATGCGCCGCCCACCGAATCGAGCGCCTCGACCAGCGGCACGCCGGCGGCGAACATCGTCGCCAGCGTGCGGGTCCAGCGGGCGATCGTCGCCTTGCGGATCACTGCGCCGAACACGGGCAGCCGCAGCAGCAGCCGGTCCATCGCCTGCTGCATCTTCAGCGAGCGGCGCCAGGCCTGGAAGAAGAAGTAGATGGCGGCGAACAGGCCGCCGAAGATGACGTACCAGTAGCTGACAAAAAATTCGGAGATCGCCATCACCATCAGCGTCGGCGCCGGCAGGTCCGCGCCGAAGCTGGTGAACACTTCCTTGAACGCGGGGACCACCCAGATCATGATGACGGCCGTGACGATGAAGGCCACCGCCAGGATCGACACCGGATACGTCAGCGCCGACTTGATCTTGGCCTTCATCGCCAGCGTCTTTTCCTTGTAGATCGCCAGCCGCGTCAGCAGGTCTTCCAGGATGCCGGCCTGTTCGCCGGCGCCCACCAGGTTGCAGAACAGCGGGTCGAAGTACAGGGGGAACTTGCGGAATGCCTGGTTCAGGCTCGTGCCCGTTTCGATGTCGGCGCGCAGGTCCATGATCAGCTTCGATACCGACGGATTGGCATGGCCCTTGCCGACGATGTCGAACGACTGCAGCAGCGGCACGCCGGCCTTCATCATCGTGGCCAGCTGGCGGGTGAACAGCGTGATGTCCTTGTCGGTGACCTTCTTGCCGGCGCGGTAGACCTTCTTCTTCACCCTGGTGACGACGATGCCCTGGCGCCGCAGCGTGACGTTGACGACGGCCACGCCGCCGGCGCGCAGTTCGCCGCGCACCGTCTTGCCCGTCTTGTCCTTGCCTTCCCACGCGAAAACGGATTCCTTCACTCCGTTGTCCCGTGCTCCACTGCTCCCTTGTGCCATCGGCTCTTCCTGTCTATTCGTTCGTGCAGCCAAGCACTTCTTCCAGGCTCGTCAGGCCCGCCTTCACCTTCACCAGGCCGGACTGGCGCAGCGATTTCACGCCTTCGCTCTGCGCCTGCGCGGCGATCTGCATGGCATTGCCGTGCGCGAGGATCAGCGTTTCGATGGCCGGCGTGATCGGCATGATCTGGTAGATGCCCACGCGGCCCTTGTAGCCGGAGCCGTTGCACCGCTCGCAGCCCACCGGGCCGTAGGGCTTCCAGCTGTCGTCCAGCTCGTCCGGCGTGAAGCCGGCGCTGACCAGTTTTTCCGGCGCGATGTCGACCGGCTGCTTGCACGCGCACAGCCGCCGCGCCAGCCGCTGCGCCGTGATCAGGATGACGGACGACGCGATATTGAACGGCGCCACGCCCATGTTCATCAGGCGCGTCAGCGTCGACGGCGCATCGTTCGTGTGCAGCGTGGAGAACACCATGTGGCCCGTCTGCGCCGCCTTGATCGCGATGTCGGCCGTCTCCAGGTCGCGGATCTCGCCGACCATGATGATGTCAGGATCCTGGCGCAGGAACGACTTCAGCGCGACGGGGAAGGTCAGGCCCGCCTTGTCGTTGACGTTGACCTGGTTCACGCCGGGCAGGTTGATCTCGGCCGGGTCTTCCGCCGTCGAGATATTGATGCCCGGCTTGTTCAGGATGTTCAGGCAGGTGTACAGCGACACGGTCTTGCCGGAACCCGTCGGGCCGGTGACCAGCACCATGCCGTACGGCCGCTGGATCGCGTCGAGCATCAGCGCGCGCTGCTCCGGCTCGTAGCCCAGCGAATCGATGCCCATCTGCGCCTGCGTCGCATCGAGGATACGCATCACCGTCTTCTCGCCGAACAGCGTCGGCAAGGTGGAGATGCGCAGGTCCAGCGTTTTCGTCGGCGACACGATCAGCCGCATGCGGCCGTCCTGCGGCACGCGGCGTTCGGAGATGTCCAGTTTCGCCAGCACCTTGATGCGCGACACCAGCTTGTCCTTGATGGCGATCGGCGGCTGGGCATGTTCCAGCAGCACGCCGTCGACACGGAAGCGGATCCGGTAGAACTTCTCGAACGGTTCGAAGTGCAGGTCGGACGCCCCCATGTTGACGGCATCCATCAGCATCTTGTTCAGGAAGCGCACGATGGGCGCATCTTCCACGTCGGTGGCCGGTGCTTCCGGCAGCGCTGCTTCCTGCTCCTCGGCGAACTGGATGTCGGCATCCTCGCCGGCCAGCTCGCCCATCAGCTGTTCGCTGTTCTTGGCCAGTTCCTGCAGCAGGCGCACCAGCGTATCGTGCGGCACGATCACCGGCTCCACCGACGACTCGGTCTGGAACTTGATCTGGTCGAGCGCCTGCGTGTTGGTGGGGTCGGAGATCGCCACCGACATCTTGTTGCCCCGCTTGGCCAGCGCCACCACGCGCTGGCTCTGCATCAGCTTCGCGTCGATGATCTTTTGCGGCAGCGCCGCGGCACTGAACGCCTGCAGGTCCAGCAGCGGGTAGGAAAAGGTTTCGGCGCAGAACACGGCCAGGTCGCGCGCGCCGATCAGGCTGCTGGCCAGCAGCACGTCGATGAACGGCAGCTTGTCGGCGAGGGATTTTTTTTGCAGTGCTTCCGCCTGCGGCGCGGACAGCCGTCCGGCCTGCATCAATGCCCGCGCCAGGCCCGGCATGGGAGCGCCTGTCGCCGTATGGGGGTGGACTGCTGCCATAGCCTTTAGAAACTACATTGATGAAAGGTGACCGTAATCAAGCGATCATGCCCGGGGGCATCAACTTTGTAAAGCCTTGTTCCGTTCAGTGCTGTCGCAATTTGACGACTTTGATCGACTGATTTTGCACCTGAACAACTTCGATGATGCAATTGCCAATACGCACGCTGATCGGCGCATCCGGAATGTCCTGCAGCCACTCCAGCAGCAGGCCGTTCAGCGTTTTCGGCCCGTCCAGCGGGAAGTTTAATCCCAGCCGCTTGTTGATGTCGCGCAGAGCGGTGGCGCCTTCCAGCAGGCATTCGCCGCGGGCGTCCCAGCCGAAGCTGTCGGCGCGCGCGGCCGATGGTGTCGACGTGGTGAAGTCGCCGATCATCTCCTCGATGATGTCGTCCAGCGTGACGAGGCCCTGCACTTCGCCGTACTCGTCGACGATGATGGCGAGGCGCTCGCGGTTTTCCTGGAAGTTCTGCAACTGCGCGAACACGCCCGTGTCCTGCGGGATGAAGTAGGGCTCGGACAGCAGCGCGCGGAAGTGGTCGACCGTCAGCTCGTCCTGCTCGTTGAGCAGCGCGACGGCCTTGCGCACGTGCAGGATGCCGGCGATCTGGTTGATTTCGCCGTCGTGGACGGGCAGCTTGTTGTGATAGCACGTGGTCAGCTGCGCCTTGATCTCGTCGATCGACATGGCCAGGTTCAGCGCCTCGATCTGGGCGCGGGGCGTCATCACGTCCTCGACGGAAATGGTGTCCAGGTCGAACAGGTTCAGCAGGATGCTCTTGTGCTTCTGCGGGATGAAGTTGCCCGATTCGAGCAGGATCGAGCGCAGCTCGTCCGGCGACAGGCCCGCCTCGTGGGGATCCGGCGCCGGCTTGATGCGGAACACGCGCAGCAGCGTCTCGACGAACAGGTTGACGAACCAGATCAGCGGTTTCGCCGCGCGCAGCAGCGGGCGCAGGATGAAGCTGGCGGGCAGCACGATCTGGTCGGCATAGCGGGCGCCGATGATCTTCGGCGAAATCTCTGCCAGCACGATCAACAGGAACACGACGACGCCCGTCGAGATGAGGATCACGTGCTCGTCGAGGCCGAACTGGTTGATGGCGATCGCCGTGACGAGCGCGATGGCCATCGCGTTGAGCAGCGTATTGGCGATCAGCACCAGCGACAGCAGCCGCTCGGTCCGTTCCAGCAGCCACAGCGTGGCGATCGCCCGGCGCGACCCCCGCTTCGCCTCGTGGCGCAAGCGAAACCGGTTGGCCGCCATCAGCGCGGTCTCGGCCATCGCAAAAAACGCCGACAGCAGGATCAGGCAGGCCAGCGCAGCGACCTGCACCCATAAGGGGATATTGTCCAAAATGTGGGAAATGAGCGCGGCAAACGGGCCGCGGAGCGTCAAATTCTACGGGAACGTTGCATGGGCTGCAAGCCAACGGCCGAGCCCGTGTCCACTTTCGAACCCCTGGTGTCAGGCACCGACGTGGACAAAAATTGGTGAGTTCCGGCACCGGCAGGGGCATGAACTCGCAGGATGTCCACTTCGGTGCCTGACACCAGCAGTGTAAAAGTGGACACGAACTCGGCTATGATGGTCCGATCGACAACACGGGAGCTTGTATGCGCAGGATGCTGGCGGGAGCGGTGCTGATGGTGGCGGGTGTCGGGATGGCGGGTGCGGCGCCGGCGATGCTGGCGAAGGCGGAGCAGGAGCAGCCGGCGGCGCTGGCGCTGCTGGAAAAGCTCGTCAACATCGATTCGGGCACCTTCAACGAGAAGGGGCTCGACGACGTGGGCGCCATCTCTTCCGCCGAGCTGAAGAAGCTGGGCTTCGCCATCGCGACGCAGCCCGCCGCGCCGGCGAAAAGCAGGAACATCGTCGCGACGCTGGCCGGCAAGGGCAAGGGCCGCATCCTGCTCGTCGCGCACATGGACACCGTGTTCGCCGACGGCACCGCGGCCAAGCGCCCGTTCCGCATCGACGGCAGGCGCGCCTACGGTCCCGGCATCATGGACGACAAGGGCGGCATCGTGGTGGCCATCCATGCGCTGAAGCTGCTGAAGGATGCCGGCTTCACCGATTTCGCCAAGATCACCTTCCTGCTCAACACGAACGAGGAGACGGGCTCGGAAGGCACGCGCACGCTGATCGAGCAGCTGGCCAAGCAGCACGACGTGGCGTTCAACCTGGAACCGGGCCGCGCCGCCGACGGCCTCGTCGTCGCCCGCAAGGGCAGCGGCGAGATCGAGCTGGACGTGAAGGGCAAGGCTTCGCACGCCGGCGTGGCGCCGAAGCAGGGAATCAATGCGGCGCTGGAGGCATCGCACCAGCTAGTGCAGCTGGCCCGGCTGGGCGACGATGCGAAGGAAACGTCGGTCAGCTGGACGGTCATCCACGGCGGCGACCGCAGCAACGTGATCCCCGACCACGCCCATGCGACGGCCGACGTGCGCGTCATGCAGCCGCAGGAGTTCGACCGCGTCGAGCGCGACATGCGCCGCATCGCCGCGCGCCAGCTGGTGCCGGATGCGCAGGTCGCCATCTCGCTGAAGCGGGGCTTCCCGCCCATGCCGAACAGCCCCGTCACCGATGCCCTGGCCAACCAGGCAAGCACGATCTACGCGGAACTGGGCCGCAAGCTGACGCTGGAAAGCAGCGGCGGCGCGGCCGATGCCAGCCTGGTCTTTGCGGCCGGCGTGCCGACGATCGATGGCCTGGGCATCGTCGGCGGCGGCATCCACACGGCCGACGAATATGCGGAAGTGGACAGCATCGCACCCCGCATCTACCTGCTGGCGCGGTTCATTCAGGAGTACGGCAAAGCGCCCGCTCAGCTGCCCCGATAGGTGGAATACGACCACGGCGACACCACCAGCGGCACGTGATAGTTCTGCTCCGTGTGGGCGATGCCGAAGGCGATGGTCACTTCGTCGATGAAGCGGGGTGCCGGCAGGTCCACGCCCAGTGCGGCGAAATAATCGCCGGCGCCGAACACCAGCTCGTAGCGGCCAGCTTGCAGCGAGGCGCCTTCCAGCAGCGGCGCGGCGCAGCGGCCGTCCGCATTGGTGACGTCGCGCTTGAGCAGTTGCCGGCCTGCCGGCGTGACGGCATACAGCGCGATGGCGACACCCGCGCCGGGCTTGCCGTGGGCCGTGTCGAGTACGTGCGTGGTGAGTTTTCCCATATAAGCGATCCTTGATGTGATGAGCGCGTCGATGTTATACCGTACAGCAGTCGGTTCCTATAATGTGCAGCATATGAACATAGCCAACGAGACATGATGATCAAATCCGCCACCGCCGGCCTGCTGCTGGCCGCCGCCACCGCCGCGCAGGCGCGCGTACCCGCTCCCTTCGTCCAGATCGATGCCGGCCAGTTGCGCGGCGTGCCCGAATACGGCGTGATCGCCTTCAAGGGCATTCCGTACGCCGCGCCGCCCGTCGGCGATTTGCGGTGGAAGCCACCGCAGCCGGTGCAGCCATGGCAGGGCGTGCGTGCCGCGACCAGCTTCGGCAACCGGCCGATGCAGCTGCCGCTGTTCTCGGACATGGTGTTCCGCTCGCCCGGCATCAGCGAGGACTGCCTGTACCTGAACGTGTGGGCGCCCCGTGCCGCCACCGGCAAGAAGCTGCCGGTGCTGGTGTACTTCCACGGCGGCGGCCTGGCCGCGGGCGATGGCTCGGAGCCCCGCTACGATGGCGCCCCGCTGGCGCAGCAGGGCATCGTCGCGCTGACGGTCAATTACCGCCTCGGCGTGTTCGGCTTCCTCGCTCATCCCGCGCTGACGGCCGAATCGCCCGATAAAGCGTCCGGCAACTACGGCCTGATGGACCAGGCGGCCGCGCTGGACTGGGTGCGCCGCAACATCGCGGCATTCGGCGGCGATCCGCAGCAGGTGACGATCGCCGGCGAATCGGCCGGCTCGTATTCGGTCAGCGCGCAGATGGTGATGCCCCGCTCGAAAGGCCTGTTCGCGCGGGCCATCGGGGAAAGCGGCTCCGTGCTGGGCGGCCGCGGTGCGCCGCCGCTGGCCGAGGCGGAAAAGCAGGGCGCCGCATTTGCGCAAGCGGCCGGCCTGGCCACGCTGAAGGACTTGCGCGCGGCGCCGGCCGACCAGCTGCTGCAGGCACAGGGCAAGCCGGGCGCGCCATGGTTCGGCATCGTCACGGACGGCCTCGTGATCGCACGTCCGCCGCTGGAGACGTTTGCTCAGGGCCGGCAGGCGAAGGTGCCGCTGCTGGCGGGGTGGAACTCGCAGGAGCAGCACTGGCGCGGCCTGCTGCGCGATGCGCAGCCCACGGCGGCGAACTTCCGCGCGGCGCTGCAGAAGCTGTACGGCGAACAGGCCGACGAAGTGGCGCGCCTGTACGGCGGCGATGTGACCACCGCCGCGCGCGACCTGGCCAGCGACCGGTGGATCGCCTACGGCACGTGGAAATGGATCGACCTGCAGGCCAGAGCCGCACCCACGTGGCGTTATTACTATGCGCATCCCCGTCCCGCCACGGTGGACGGTAAGCCGGCCGAGGAGGGCGCCACGCATTCGGGCGAGATCGAATACGCGATGAACAACCTCGACGGCAACAAGGTATTCAAATGGAGCGACGACGACCGCCAGGTGTCGGCCACGATGCACGGCTACTTCGTCAACTTCATTAAAAAAGGCGACCCGAATGGCGCCGACCTGCCGGCATGGCCGCAAGTCACGCAGGCCGGTGCCAGCGTGATGCGGCTGGACGTGCAGTCCGGTGCCTACGATCCGCAGGACCGCGCCCGCTACGAATTCCACGACCGCCAGGCGGACAAGCCATGAGCACCTACGACAACTATCCGCGCGACCTGATCGGCTACGGCCCCAAGCCGCCGCATGCCGACTGGCCGAACGGCGCCCGCGTGGCGCTGCAGTTCGTCCTCAATTACGAAGAGGGCGGCGAGAACAATGTGCTGCATGGCGATGCGGCCTCGGAGACGTTCCTGTCCGAGATCATCGGCGCGGCCGCGTTCCCGGCGCGGCACATGAGCATGGAGTCGCTGTACGAATACGGTTCGCGCGCCGGCCTGTGGCGGCTGCTGCGCATGTTCGAGGCGCGCAAGATGCCGCTGACGGTGTTCGGCGTGTCGATGGCGCTGAAGCGCAATCCCGAAGCGGTGGCCGCCTTCCGCGAACTGGGCCACGAGATCGCCTGCCACGGCCTGCGCTGGATCTCGTACCAGAACATGGACGAAGCCACCGAGCGCGCCCACATGCAGGAGGCAGTGGAGATCATCCGCGAACTGACGGGCAGCGCACCGCAGGGCTGGTACACGGGCCGCGATTCGCCGAATACGAGAAGGCTGGTCGTCGAGCACGGCGGCTTCCGCTACGATGCCGATCATTACGGCGACGACCTGCCGTTCTGGCAGCCGGTCGAACACGTGGACGCCGACGGCAAGCCGGCCGCCGTGTCGATCGAACGCAGCAGCGGCTCCCGGGTGCTGGACAATGTCGCGCGGCAGCAGGTGCTGCGCCGCTGGCGCTTCGTGCCCGCCCAGGTGGACGGTCGCGCAGTGCCCGCGGTCGGGCTGGTTCCAGTAAGTTTCTCGCTGCCGGAGTAACTACCGGGGTGGGGAGCCGCGTGCTCCCCACCCGATCTTGACGTGCGTCACTAATCGTCCCGAATTAAGCATTTTTTCACAGCTTTATCACCCGAAGGAAACCTAGATTGGCTGGACGCGTCAACTTATTGACGGCGCCCAGTCCCAGTTCCAGGGTTCCAGTAAGGAGAGAAACTGTGAAATACCCGACTCAACCCCGCCGCACCTGCCGTCGCAATACGCTGGCCCACTCCGTTTCCTCCGCATTGACCGGCAGCGTGCTGCTGCTCGCCGGTGCGTTCGCTTCGTCCTCGGCCATGGCCCAGGACCCCGCCACCAACCTGGACCGCATCACGGTCACCGGGTCGAACATTCCCCGCACCAACACCGAGACCCCGTCCCCCGTGCAGGTGGTGACGCGCCAGGACATCGACCGCAGCGGCAAGACCACCGTGGCCGAGTACCTGCAGACGCTGACCTCCGACGGCGCCGGCTCCATTCCCAAGACCTTCGGCAACGGCTTTGCCGGTGGCGGCGCCGGCATTTCGCTGCGCGGCCTGGGCGCCGGCTCCACGCTGGTGCTGTTGAACGGTCGCCGCATGGCGACGTATGGCCTGGCCGATGACGGCCAGAAGGTGTTCACCGACCTCAGCACCATTCCGCTGGATGCGGTCGAACGCGTGGAAGTGCTGAAGGACGGCGCATCGGCGATCTATGGCTCCGATGCCATCGCCGGCGTGGTCAACATCATCCTGCGCAGCGATTTCCAGGGCGCGATCCTGCGCGGTTCGTACGGCGTGTCCGGCGACGGCGACGGCGATGCGAAGAAGGCGACCCTGACCGCCGGTACCGGCGACATCGCCGAAGACGGCTGGAACGCCTTCTTCAGCCTGGACGTCGGCAAGACCGATGCGATCAAGATCAGCGACCGCAAGAACCGCGACTGGATCGGCACCGGCGACCTGCGCCAGTGGGGCATCACGGCGCAGGATTCGCAGTTCCTCGGCGGCGCCTTCCTCAACGGCGGCACCAGCGGCGGCGCCGGCCCGAACGGCTCGGTGTTCGACGACCGCAATGTGACCACGACCAGCCCGGCGTTCCTCGTGCCACTGCCCGGCTGCGAAGGCCTTACCACCGTTCCCGGCCAGACCGCCGCGTCGATTGCCGAAGACGGCTGCCTGTGGAACACGGCCCAGCTCTACCGCGACCTGAGCCCGAAGGAGGAATACGTCAACGTATTCGGCTTTGCCAGCTTTGCATACGGCGAAGGCGGCGAGATCTACACCGAGATCGGGTACTCCAAGAAGGAAACGGTCTTCAGCAACACCCCGTCCGGCGTCTCCGGCGGCTGGGGTTACCCGGGCGGTCCGGTCAACGCCAACAGTGGTCCCGGCGCGGTCGTACTCGGGCCGACCCATCCGGACAACCCGATTCCCGGCCAGGCCTCGCGCCTGCGCTATTCGGCCTGGGACGTCGGCCCGCGCGTGACCACCAACACCAATGAATTCACCCGCTTCCTGGTCGGCACCAAGGGCAACTGGGGCGAGTGGGGCTACGACACCGCCTACCTGCATTCCAGCACCAACCTGGTCAACAAGCGCACCGGCTTCCTGCGCTACAGCGCGGTGCAGTGTGCCCTCGGCGACCCGGCCTGCGCGGGCGGCGTGTGGCGCATCGGCGACAACGCCGGCCAGAACTCGCAGGCGCTGTACGACTACATCTCCCCGCTCATCCAGGCCAACGCCAAGTCAAGCCTGGACATGTTCGACTTCACCGTGTCGCGCAGCCTGACCGACCTGCCGGGCGGCCCGCTCGGCCTGGCGATCGGTACCGAGTGGCGCAAGACCAGCAACAGCCTGACCCCGCAGACCTACACCGACGCCGGCGACATCATCGGCCTGGGTTACTCGGCCTATGACGGCACCCAGAACGTGTATGCAGGCTATGTCGAACTGTCCGCCCCGGTGCTGGAACAGCTGGAACTGTCCGGCGCGGTCCGTTACGACAAATATGAAAGCGGTGACGGCAAGGCCACCCCGAAGCTGGGCGTGAAGTGGACGCCGGTGGACTGGATGGCACTGCGTGCCACCTATGCAGAAGGCTTCCGCGCCCCCAACCCGGCCGAAAACGGCGACGGCGGCCTGGCGGCGTTCTCCAACGCGGTAGATCCCGTGCGTTGCGCAGCCAGCCCGCCTGCGGACGTGACCACCAACTGCAGTGCGCGGCAGGTGGCCATCATCACCAGCCCGAATCCGGACCTGGAACCGGAGGAGTCGAAGAGCTACTCGCTCGGCATCGTGCTGCAGCCGACGCCCACCACCTCGTTGACCGTGGACGCGTGGGAAATCAAGCGCACCAACGAAATCGCCCAGGGCAGCACCGCCGACGCGATTGCGGCGGGCCAGGTGCTGCGCGACAGCAACCTGAT
Source organism: Oxalobacteraceae bacterium UBA6704 (assembly GCA_002454505.1). Lineage (GTDB taxonomy): Bacteria > Pseudomonadota > Gammaproteobacteria > Burkholderiales > Burkholderiaceae_D > Rugamonas. Next base: position 2,684 of record DKJA01000078.1, on the reverse strand, counting down.
CAACGGCATTCCCGGCACCGGCTCGATCCTGGCGGTCAACACCGCCTACGTGAATGCCAACTCGTCGCGGGTCCGCGGTATCGACACCGATATCCGCCAGACCTTCGACATCGGCCCGGGCCAGCTGGAAATGGACCTGCAGTGGAGCCACGTGCTGAAGTTCGAACGCACTGAAGGCGACAACACGGTCGATTACGTGGGCACGCACGGCAACTGCGACGTGACCAACTGCATCGGCACGCCGGAAGACCGCGTCAACTTCGGCACCACCTGGAAGCAGGACGCGTGGAGCGTCAGCGGCGTGGTCAACTACATCAGCAGCCTGGAGAACAAGGACAGCCGCGGTGGCGACTACCTGGCGTTCTACTGGGACGGCACGCCGGTGGAGAAGATCTCCTCGTTCACCACCTTCGACCTGTCCGGTCGCTACAACATCACCGACGCCTTCGAACTGAGCGCCTCGGTGCAGAACGTGTTCGACCGCACCGCCCCGCTCGACCCGACCACCTACGGCGGCGTGAACTACAACCCGCTGCACTTCAGCGGCGCGATCGGCCGTTACTTCACGGTCGGCGCGAAGTACACCTTCAACTGATCGGTAGTGCAACAAGAAAAAGCCCGGGCATCGCCCGGGCTTTTTTGCTTTATACGTCACCGACTTCGTAACACTGAAGAGCGCGCGATGACATCCTGGCGCTATCCACGTGGGTCAGGAAGTTTGCCTCTGCCCAGGAACAGCCTGCCAAAAGCCCGGGTGGAAAACGGAACCATCACCAGCGCCACCAGGGCAAATAGCATCATCAGCGCTTGCAGGCCGCCGGGCATGCCGTTGTGATAGTGGCCGAAGAAGGGAAGTCCCCAGCCCAGCACCACCACGCCCGTCAAAGCAGCCAGAAACACGAAGAGCTTGAGAAGGTCGCGCCACATATCTTTGTCCTTTGACCCAGACCGCCTGATCGGCAGGCACAGGGTAAATTGATCTTGGCATAACAGCCAGTTAGCCACCGCAATCGGACACCTTGGGCTCTACGGTTCGGCCGAGACGGAGGTACGCAATGCTGCGCGACGACGGGTACCGCAAACTACCGATTTCACCGGCGAGCTGCCGCGCGGCCGCATCAGCTTCGGAAACCTGAGCAGCAGAAGCGCGCTTCGAAAGCGCCGCAATCCTTTCACTTATGAACACCGCCATCTGCTCTTGGGAGCCATCAGCGTCCAGGCCGAGGTAGGCAGTTTTATAGAGAGTGAGCGCTTTGGTCAGGTCGGTCCCTACCGCCTGGGCCAGTAACGATCCCAGACCCACCTGATTCTCGGGACTATAGGCGCCAGCCAGGCTCAAGAGCGCGCCCCCGTCTCCAGCCATGGCGGCTTTGTGGGCCATTGCTCCCGCACTCTCTTTGTACGCCTTGAGTTCATCTAGGGAATCAAGAATGTTGCCGACACTGAAGGCGTTGCCAACTGCATAGTTTGTCATCGCAGCGGAATTTCCATTGGCAGCCGCACTCCTCCATAGCGCAGTAATCTCAGTAGCCGGTGGCGTAGTCACTCCTGCGCAATGGGTGACGTCGACATAGAATCCGTTCGGATCCAGAGGAAGTGCGGCGCGAGGCAGCACCTCACCGGGCTCTGAGCCAGCCATCATCCGATCGACGTGCTCAACCCGCTGCTCTGCCAGTACACACCTCTGATATTCCAAAGCCAAACGGCACGCGGCTCCACCATCACCCTCTGAAGCTCGCTTCTTGAGGTTAGCTTCAATCAGCTGAAGAGGAGCGCCGACTTCCGGCAGTGGGTTTGCCCGCGTGGACCTCTGAGGGCGCAGAGCCTGCTCTGGGTGCGGGCGCGCTTCCTTCAGTCCCTCATCCGAGCGCGCGACAGTGACCTCAGACGGCGATCTAAAGAATGCGCCAATGACCAGAGCAAAGATTCCACCGACGACGACATATCCGACAGTCTTCTTGTCCATGAGGCTCCAAAAATGTACCGCAGTGGAATAGCAGCAGAGACCAAAGCAGTTTCATCCAATATCTCCTTCTCCAAGGAATGGCAACAATCGCTGCCAGACGCAACCTGGCATTGGGGCCAGGCGGACAGGATCGACGGCCGCAGGCGCAAAGTTCCATGCAAGCGTTCCTAAACCGATTGTCGGTTTGGGCATCGTTGTCAACGGCGCGTTGCCCAGCCTCGGGAACGACGAAGCCCGGGCATTGCCCGGGCTTCCTGCATCCATCGTGCACCACGCCCAGCGACGCAGGGCGTCGCTCTACGGCGAATCGGACGAGCCAGCGTAGAGCCACGCCCTGCGTGGCTGCGCGACCCGCCCAGGCACGCGCGTATCGAGACCACCCAACGTAGAGCCACGCCCTGCGTGGCTGCGCGACCCGGTCAGGCACGCGCGCAAAAAAAAGCCTCACATTGCTGTGAGGCTTTTCAAAACCTGGCGCCCGAAGTTGGACTCGAACCAACGACCCCCTGATTAACAGTCAAGTGCTCTAACCGGCTGAGCTATTCGGGCGGGGTGCGCATTGTAACCAGTTTTTCGCGGCTTGTAACCCATCCACGCCGTTTTTCTTCACGCGCGGTGGTACGGGTGGTTGGCCAGCATCGCCGCGGCGCGGTACAGCTGCTCGGCCACCACCAGCCGCACCAGCATGTGCGGCAGGGTCAGCGGGCCGATCGACCAT
>DKJA01000186.1:913-16249 GCA_002454505.1 Oxalobacteraceae bacterium UBA6704 | reverse complement strand
TCCTTGTTGCGGGGAATGATCGCCGTGTGCGGAATCGGCAGGCCCAGCGGGTGGCGGAACATCGCGGTGACGGCAAACCAGTCCGCCAGCCCGCCCACCATCGCGGCTTCGGCAAACGCGGCCACGAAGCCCAGCCATGGATACTCCGGCCGCAACAGCCGGGCGCAGACGAACAGCACGGCCATGGCCGCCAGCAGGCAGGTGGCAAAGCGGCGGGTGCGCCGCAAGCGGTCGGGGTGGGGCAAGGCATCCTCCTCGGGTCTTTGCGTCATGATGCAGCAGGGAATCCGCGGCGACCGTGCGTTTCGCCACAGTGAGCGGGGACGCTGCCACGGTAGCATCGTCCGAAATAAAGGGAGGCAAGCATGGACCGCGAACGACCGAAGGATGGCGACGTGGTGCGGCCGATCGGCTGGCACCAGAAAATGATCGTGGTGGCAACCAGCGGCGACGACATCCGCTGCCGGTGGAACGACGACGATGGCGAGCACGAGCAGGCGTTTCCGTCAGGGCAGCTGGAAGTCGTGCGGGCCGGCGCCGATTTCCCGGCGCACCCGGAACGCAGCCGGATCACGCACCGCCCGTGAATCGCAACGACATCGGCTTGACGTTGCCTGTGAGCAGGCCTATCATTTACTGACTTTAAAGTAAGTAACCGAGTAAACTGCTCAGGTTAGTTATGTGTCACCGAAAAGACTAGCCGCCGCCGATTCTTATGTCATCCGATACCAAGCCCCGCTGGGAACGCCGCAAGGACGCCCGGCCGCAGGAGCTGCTGGCCGCCGCGCTGGACCTGTTCGTCGATCGCGGCTATGCCGCCACCCGCCTGGAAGACGTGGCGCGCCGCGCCGGCGTCTCCAAGGGCACCCTTTACCTGTATTTCGAAAACAAGCAGGAGCTGTTCAAGGCCGTCGTACGCGAAAACATCGTGGACGTCATCGGCAAGGCGCAGAGCGAGCTGGCCGCGGCCGACGCCGTGCCGTCCGCCGAGCTGCTGCGCATGATGCTGCTGCGCTGGTGGACGGACATCGCCTCCACCCGCATCTCCGGCCTGGCCAAGCTGATGATGGCCGAAGCGGGCAATTTCCCGGAGATCGCGCAGTTTTATAACGACGAAGTGATCCAGCCCGGCCACGGGCTGATCACCGCCATCCTGCAGCGCGGCGTCGAGCGGGGCGAATTCGAGCCCGTCGATCCCGTGCTGATGACGCGCGTCGTCACCGCTCCGGTGATGATGCTGATGCTGTGGGCGAACAGCTTCGACCCCTGCGTGACGGAACCGGTGGACGCGGATGCGTTCATGGACGCGTTCCTGAACCTCGTCCAGCGGGGCCTGACCCGGCCACCCGTTCCCCCGGCCAGCTGAAACAGGGACTTATTCCGTCGTTCAGCCCCTTTAAACTGCAGACTGTCGCAATTCCAAGCCACCCGTTGCCCTTATCGTTAATATGCCGTCCTGACCAGTTCAACGATAAAATGACGGATTCTTCATCCTCACCGAGTCATAGAAAATGAATATCGAACAAGCCCGTTTCAATATGATCGAACAGCAGATTCGTCCCTGGGACGTGCTGGACACCGATATCCTCGATCTGTTGATGGTTGTAAAACGCGAGAATTTCGTCCCGGAAGCCTATAAAAGCCTGGCTTTCGTCGACACCAGCATCCCGCTGCCGGGCGGTACCGCGATGCTCAATCCGAAGATCGAAGCCCGCATCGCGCAGGACGCGCAGATCAAGAAGCATGAAAACGTGCTACTGGTCGGCGCCGGCACCGGCTACCTTGCCGCGCTGCTGGCCCACCGTGCCCGCCACGTGACCGCCATCGAGATCGATCCGGTGCTGAAGGACCTGGCGCAGAAGAACCTGGCCGCCAACGGCGTGTCGAACGTCACCGTCGAGCTGGGCAATGGCGCGCAGGGCTGGACAGCCGGCGCACCGTTCGACGTGATCGTCTTTGCAGGCGGGCTGCCGGTGCTGCCGGAAGAAGTGCTGCAGCAGGTGAAGACGGGCGGCCGCATCCTGGCGATCATCGGCGAAGCGCCGGTGATGTCGGCGCACCTGATCACCCGCACCGGCGACAAGAGCTACGACACGAAGAAGCTGTTCGAAACCGACGTGGCGCCGCTGCAGGCGGCCACCACGCCGTCGCACTTCACGTTCTGAGCGGGCGGGCATGCAACATATCACCGCCCCCGAACTGGCCGCGTGGCTGGCTGACGAAAGCCGCCCCGGTCCGTTCCTGCTGGACGTGCGCGAGAACTGGGAATTCGACACCTGCCATATCGAAGGTGCCACGCTGATCCCGATGCAGACCATCCCGGCCCGCATCGACGACCTGGACGAGGATGCGGAGATCGTCTGCATCTGCCACCACGGTGCGCGCAGCCTGCAGGTGGCGGCGTTCCTGGAACGGCATGGCTTCACAAAGCTGAGCAATCTGACGGGCGGCATCCACGCCTGGGCATTGCAGGTCGACGGGACGATGGCGAAGTACTGACGTACCGAAATCGATGTACTGATGGGGTTTTAAAAAAACCGGTTTTAAAAAATCATTAAATAACAAGAACCAGAATCACGCACCACGCCCGGGACGCGGCCCGAGAATGTTCGACGGCCGCGCCTTCGACGAGTCCAACGGAGAAACCATGCAGAGACCCCTTATCGCCGTGCTGATCGCCAGCGCTTTCACGCTTACTCCAGCAGCACGGGCGGCCGATCTTATCCAAGTCTACCAGCAGGCGCTGGCAAACGACGCCACGTACGCCAGCGCGCGCAATGCGCTGACGGCGGGCCAGGAACGGATCACGCAGGGGCGCTCGCAATTGCTGCCGCAGGTGGGCATCTCCGGTACGCACCTGAAGAACAACGGCGAGTTCATTCCCGTCAACGAGGGCGCGGTGGATGTGGTCAATGGCGAGCTCGTCGTGGCATCGCGCCGCAATGCGGACAGCTCGACGAAAGTTATCACGCTGCAGCTGACGCAGCCCCTGTTCCGCTGGGCGAACTGGCAGACCTACCAGCAAAGCAAGCTGTCGCAGGCGCAGGCCGAAGCGCAGTTCGCCCAGGCGCAGCAGGACGTCATCGTCCGCGTGGCGCAGGCTTACTTCGACGTGCTGACGGCGCAGGACAACCTGGCCTCGACGCAGGCGCAGAAATCGGCGACGACGGAGCAGCTGGCATCGGCCAAGCGCAACTTCGAAGTGGGCACGCAGACGATCACCGACACGCACGAGGCGCAGGCCGCGTATGACCTCGTGGTGGCACAGGAATTCGCCGCGATCAATGCGCTGGAAGTGGCCCGCACGGCGCTGCAGCAGATCATCGGCACGGCACCGGCATCGCTGGCAACGCTGCGCGCCGGCGTGACGATCGCGCCGCCGGAACCGGCCAATATCGAGCCGTGGATCGCGTCGGCCGAGCAGCAGAACTTCAACGTGACGGTGCAACAGCTGAGCGTGGAAATCGCCAAGCGCGAGATCGAACGCAACCGCGCCGGCCACATGCCGACGCTGGACCTGGTCGCGCAGGCGCAGCGCAACAGCCAGACAGCCTATGGCGAAACGAAGAACAATGCGATCGGCGTCACGTGGAACGTGCCGATCTTCAGCGGCTTCCAGATCACCAGCAAGGTGCGCGAGACGATCGCGCTGGAAGAGAAGGCCCGCAACGACCTGGAAGCAACCAGGCGCTCCGTCGCACAGAGCGCACGCCAGGCTTATCTGGGCGTCAACAGCGGCCTCGCACAGGTGCGCGCGCTGGAAGCGGCCGAGGTGTCCAGCAACTCCGCGCTGGAATCGAACAAGCTGGGTTACCAGGTGGGCGTGCGGATCAACATCGACGTCCTGAACGCGCAGCGCCAGCTGTACTCTACCCAGCGCGACCTGTCAAAGGCGCGCTACGACACGATCATGAACGGGTTGCGGCTGAAGGCTGCCGCCGGCACGCTGAAGGATGCGGATCTGGTGCCGATCAATACGTTGCTGACGAATTGATGCTGGGGACTGTCCCTGCAAGGGCGGTACGGCGATCCGGCTGTCCCCGGGGTTGCAGTCTCCGTGTCCTCAACTAAAGTCAAATACAACTGCAACCCCGGGGACAGGCCCCTGCGGGGACAGTCCCCAAACAAAAACGCCGGCCGTGCAATGCACGCCGGCGTTTTTGTTTGCCGCTCGCGATCAGCGCAACCCGCCGCCAGCCGAATCGAACGAGCGCTCGATCAGCTCGATCTTGTAGCCATCCGGATCCGTCACGAAAGCGATCACCGTGGTGCCGCCCTTGACGGGGCCCGGCTCGCGCGTCACGTTGCCGCCGTTGGCTTTCACTGCTTCGCACGCTGCCACGATATCGTCGCTGGAGATGGCGATGTGGCCGTAGGCGTTGCCCAGGTCGTAGCTTTCCGTGCCGTAGTTGTACGTCAGTTCCAGTTCGGCGTGATCCGGATTGCTGCCGTAGCCGACGAAGGCCAGCGTGTACTGGTATTCCGGGTTGTCGCTGGTACGCAGCAGTTTCATGCCGAGCACATTGGTGTAGAAGTCGATGGAGCGCTGCAGGTTACCGACCCGCAGCATCGTGTGCAGAATGCGCATGCTGTTCTTTCGTTGAGGCTAAAGGGGCGATTGTATGCGTTTTCAGCAGGCGATGCAGCGGCGCGGCCTCGTCAGCGGCCCGTCGGTGCGACGCGCCAGATGACGTTGCCCACATCGTCCGCGACCAGCAGCGCGCCGTCCCTGGCGACGGCCACGCCGACCGGACGGCCCTTGGCCTTCTCGTCCTTGCTGAGGAAGCCGGTCAGGATGTCCTGCGGCGGACCGGACGGCTTGCCGTCGGCGAACGGCACGAACACCACCTTGTAGCCGCTGTACGGCTTGCGGTTCCACGAACCGTGCTGGCCGATGAAGGCGCCGCCCTGGTAGCTGGCGGGGAACAGCTTGCCCGTGTAGAACTCGAGGCCCAGCGACGCCGTGTGCGCACCCAGCGCATAGTCAGGCACGACAGCTTTCGACACCAGGTCGGGACGCTGTTCCTTCACGCGCTCGTCCACGTGCTGGCCGAACCAGCTGTACGGCCAGCCGTAGAAGGCACCGTCCTTCACCGACGTCAGATAGTCGGGCACGAGGTCGTTGCCCAGCTCATCGCGTTCGTTGACGACCGTCCACAGCGTTTTCGTTTTCGGCTCCCACGCCATGCCGTTCGGGTTGCGCAGGCCGGTGGCGAACAGACGCGACTTGCCGGAGGCGCGGTCCAGCTGCCAGATGGCGGCGCGGCCTTCTTCCTTGTCGATGCCGTTCTCGGCCACGTTCGAGTTCGAGCCGACGGTCATGTACAGGAACTTGCCGTCCGGGCTGGCCGTGATGTTCTTCGTCCAGTGGTGGTTCAGCGGGCCGGCCGGCAGGCTCATCACCTTGACGCCGGTGGCGGTAATCGACGTCTTGCCTTCCTCGTAGGGGAAGCGGACGACGGCATCCGAATTCGCCACATAGAAATCCTTATCCACCAGCACCATGCCGAACGGCGAGCTCAGGTTCTTGAGGAACACGCTGCGCGTCTTCGCCGCGCCGTTCGCATCGAGCCCCTGCAGCAGCGTGATGCGGTTGGCCGACTCGGTGACGGCGCCCGCCTTCTTCTGCATGTGCTTCATGATGGCGCCCTTGACGCCCTTGCTGTCGTCCGGCTTCGGCGGCGCATTGGTTTCCGCCACCAGCACGTCGCCGTTCGGCAGCACGTACAGCCAGCGCGGGTGATCCAGGTCGCGGGCATAGGCCGTCACCGTGAAGCCCGGCGGGGCGACCGGCTTCTCGCCGTCTTTCCACACATCCGTCGATGCCACGTTGACGGTGGGGATCAGGTTCTTCTGCGGTTCCGGCAGCTTCGGATTGGGGCCGAAGCCGGTGGCGTATTGCTGGGCCAGGACGGCACCGCTGCCGGCGAGCAGCACACTGAAGGCGAGCGTGGTTTTCATGGTTTTTTCTTGTTCGGGGTTGAGGGGACGTTCAGTCTTTCTTCGTGCCGGGCAGCGGCTTCGCTTCCGCCGAACCGTCCGGCGGGGCCTTCTGGATGCCCGTTTCCTGCTGGTGCAGGTCGGTGTCGACGAGGCCCTGGTCGATGTCTTCCGCCGCCTGGCGCATGCTGCTGCGCGGTTTCTGGTGCTCGACGCCCTGCGTCGATTCGTCGCGCTCGTGCGGCAGGCGCTGGCCGCCGGTCTTCTCGACCGGCACGTCCGTGTTGACCTGGCGGTCCTTGGTGTTGGGATCAGTCATGGCGTTCTCCGTAAAACTTATCTGAAAACCATCATATCGAGTCGTACGGAACGCGGTCGCGCGCTTGACTGTTGCCTGTCAGTCACGTCGAGTTACGCCATCGGCATTGTCATGGTGCATTTTTGGTAGCGAATCGTTAGCATGGAAGAAAAATTTCAAATCACCAGGGATCCCCGTTGAAACCAGCGACGATGGCAGTAGCCGACCACCACGAAGTCCCTGCGCAATGCCGCAACTGCGGCGCGGGCATCGCCGAGAATTATTGCCAGCACTGCGGCCAGGAAACGCGGCTGCACATGCCCAGCTTTACCGAATTCGCCCATGAGTTCATCGGCCACTACGTGGCGCTGGAAGGCAAGCTGTGGGGCACCATCGGCCGGCTGCTGTTCCGGCCCGGCGCGCTGACCAACGAATACCTGGCGGGCCGCCGGCGCCGCTACGTGGAGCCGCTGCGGCTGTACCTGACGCTGTCGATCCTGTTCTTTGCACTGATCCGCTTCGCCGGCGTCAGCGTGCTGAACGTGGGCGACGATCCGATCGAGGCGATCGAGCAGCAGGCGGCCACGCAGACCGCGCCGAAAAAGAATAGCCGTATCGAGCTGGCGCCGGCACTGGAAAATAACGTGCCCGGCCTGCGCCACGCCATCGAGAATTTCGACGACATGCCGACCAAGGAAAAGGGCCGTGTGCTGTCCGAGAGCTTCTTCCGCTATGCGCCCTATGCGATGTTCTGCCTGATGCCGCTGTTCGCGCTGTACCTGAAGCTGCTGTACCTGGGCACGGGGCGCCGCTATGGCGAACACCTGCTGTTCGCGCTGCACACGAATTCGTTTGCGTTCGTGATGTTTGCCGCCTTTGCCTTCCTGCCGCAAGGACTCGTCAAGACGGTGATGTTCTTCTGGCTGCTGGGCTACCTGCCCTGGGCGATGCGGCGCGTCTACCAGCGCAGCCGCTGGGGCACGTTCGCGCGCTGGTGCGTGCTGATCCTGCTGCACATCATCTCGATTTCGTTTGCCGTGGCGATCGCCATGCTGCTCGGCGTCGCCATCGCGCACTGACGACGCCGAAAGTCGTGCAAGCCCGGCAAGCTTGCACAACCGGGCCGGCCCGCATATACTGGTTATACATACAGTAATCTGTAACCGCCGCGGTGCGGTGGCGGCGTGCATGCAAAATAGGTTACGCTTCGCCGTATTACAGCCCGCAAAAAGTTTTTTATGACCGCCACGCCAGCCATCTATCAAACCATCGCACTGGTCGTCCGGCCCAATACCGCCGGCATCGAGGATTCGGTGCGCGACGTGCTGGCCTTCCTGCGCCAGGGCGGCTACAGCGTTGTATTTGAAACGGATACGGCGGCGCACCTGAACATGCCGGAAATGCCGTCGATGAGCGCGCAGGGCATCGGCGAGAAGGCCGACGTGGCGATCGTCATGGGCGGCGACGGCACGATGCTGGGCATCGCCCGCCAGCTGGCCCCCTATGACGTGCCGCTGATCGGCATCAACCAGGGCCGCCTGGGCTTCATGACGGACATCCCGCTGGAAGGCATGCTGCCCGTGCTGGGTCGCATTCTGGGCGGCACGCACAAGGCGGAACGCCGCAGCCTGCTGGAAGGCCGCGTGCTGCGCGACGGCAAGGCGATCCACGTGGGCCTGGCCGTCAACGACGTCGTGGTGGCGCGCGGCGCCGGCTCGGGCATGGTGGAACTGCGCGTGGATGTGGACGACCACTTCATGTACAACCAGCGCTCGGACGGCCTGATCGTCTCCACGCCCACCGGTTCGACAGCGTATGCGCTGTCCGCCGGCGGGCCGCTGCTGCATCCCACGCTGGGCGGCATCGTGCTGGTGCCGATCGCGCCGCATGCGCTGTCGAACCGGCCCATCGTGCTGCCCGACTCCAGCGAGATCGTCATCGAGATCAAGCGCGGCCGCGACATCACGGTGAACTTCGACATGCAGACGTTCGCCAGCCTGATGCCGCAGGACCGCATCCACATCCGCCGCTCGCCGCACACCATAACCTTCCTGCATCCGGAAGGCTGGAGCTACTACAACACGCTGCGCGAGAAACTGCACTGGAACGAATACCCGTCCGGCGACGGGAAAATCTGATCCGGGTAACCCCTTACTGCCACCTATGCTGCGTACACTGTCCATCCGCGATTTTGTCATCGTCGATTCGATCGAACTGGAATTCTCCGCCGGCTTCACGGTATTCACCGGCGAAACGGGCGCGGGCAAGTCGATCCTGATAGATGCGCTCACGCTGGCCCTTGGCGGCCGCGGCGATGCCAGCGTGGTGCGGGAAGGGGCGGCCAAGGCCGATATCACGGCCGATTTCGCCGTCACCGCGCAGGCCCAGGCGTGGCTGGTCGAGCAGGAGCTGGCGTCCGACGATGGCGGCGCGCTGCTGCGCCGCGTGATCGACAACGCGGGCCGCTCGAAGGCCTACATCAACGGCATCGCCGCCACCGCCGCGCAGCTGCGCGAACTGGGCGACCTGCTGGTGGACATCCACGGCCAGCACGCCCACCAGTCGCTGCTGAAGGCGGATGCGCAGCGCGAACTGCTGGACAGCCAGGCCGGCGCCAACGTGAAGGATGTCGGCATTGCCTACAAAGCATGGCGCGCGCTGGCGAAGCAGCTGGAGGAGTTCGAAACCAACGCCGCCAACGTGCTGCTGGAACGGGAGCGGCTGGAATGGCAGGTCACCGAGCTGGACAAGCTGGCCGTCAAGCCGGGCGAGTGGACCGACATCGGCAACGAGCACAGCCGCCTGTCCCATGCGGCCAGCCTGCTGGAAGGCGCGCAGGAGGCGCTGGGCGTGATTTCGGAAGCGGACGAGCAGCCGATCGTGTCGCAGCTGGTATCGCTGAACCAGAAGCTGGGCAAGCTGGTGTCGGTGGATGCGGAGCTGCAACCGGTCGTCGACCTGATCGAATCGGCGCGCATCCAGCTGCAGGAATCGGCATATGCATTGAGCACCTACCTGGATCGCGTCGAACTGGATCCGGCGCGCCTGCAGCAGGTCGAGGCGCGGATGGACGCGCTGCACTCCACGGCGCGCAAGTACCGCGTCGATGCGGACGAGCTGCCGGCCGAGCATGCGCGCCTGGCCGCGCAGCTGAACCGGCTGGCCGACGCCACCGACCTCGACGGCCTGCGCAAGCAGGAAGCCAAGCTGAAGGACGACTACCTGACGGTGGCGCAGCGGCTGTCCGCCACGCGCAGCGGTGCCGCCAAGGCGCTGGGCACCGCCGTCACGCAGGCAATGCAGGAACTGAACATGACGGGCGGCCGCTTCGAGGTGGCACTCAATCCTTCGGAACCTTCCGCCAAGGGGCTGGAGCAGGTCGAGTTCCTCGTGGCCGGCCATGCCGGCGTGGCGCCGCGGCCGCTGGCCAAGGTGGCGTCCGGTGGCGAGCTGGCGCGCATCTCGCTGGCGATTTCCGTCATCACATCGAACGCCACCACGGTGCCCACGCTGATCTTCGACGAAGTGGACAGCGGCATCGGCGGCGGCGTGGCCGAAGTGGTCGGCCGCCTGCTCAAGCGCCTCGGCCAGGAGCGGCAGGTATTGTGCGTCACCCACCTGCCGCAGGTGGCCAGCCAGGGCAACAGCCACTTCCAGGTGGCGAAGAGCACGCTGGACAACGGCAAGACCGCATCGCGCATCGAAGTGCTCGACTCGAAAGCCCGCGTCGAAGAAGTCGCCCGCATGCTGGGCGGCCTCGAAATCACCGCCACCACCCGCAAGCACGCCCGCGAGCTGCTTGCTTCCTGAACCAGACCTCCACGAACTCGTCCGTAACTGAATTCCCTGCTACGCCACCCAAGGTGGACACGAACTCGGCTGTAGCGCCCGCTTGGCCGACGGCGCCAACCCCGCCCGCATATAATGGCAAGTTCCAAGATGATAAGAAAAAGCCATGTCCTTCGCCAAAGAACCTCCCTACCAGCACGGTAATGTCGGCAGCAGTGCCGTCGTGCTGGTCAATCTCGGCACGCCGGACGAGCCTACCCGCGGCGCCGTGCGCCGTTACCTGAAGCAGTTCCTGTCCGATCCGCGCGTCGTCGAGATTCCGCGGGCGGTGTGGTGGTTCATCCTGAACGGCGTGATCCTGCCGTTCCGCTCCGGCCAGTCGGCCAAGAAATACGCATCGATCTGGACGGCCGACGGCTCGCCGCTGCGCATCCACACGCAAAGCCAGGCGATGCTGCTGCATGAAGCGCTGCAGGCGCGCGGCCATACCGAGGTGACGGTGGCGATGGCCATGCGCTACGGCACGCCGTCGCTGCCGGACGTGCTGGCCCGGCTGAAGGCCGACGGCTGCGAGCGCATCGCCATCCTGCCCGCCTATCCCCAGTATTCCGGCACCACCACCGGCTCGATCTGGGATGCCGTGTTCGATCACTATAAAAAGATCCGCAACATCCCCGAATTGCGCTTCATCCGCAATTATCACGACGAAGAAGGCTATATCGAGGCGCTGCGCCAGAACATCCTCACGCACTGGGAGCAGCACGGCCGCGGCGAAAAGCTGGTCATGAGTTTCCACGGCGTGCCCAAGCGCACGCTGCTGCTGGGCGATCCCTACCACTGCGAATGCCTGAAAACTGCGCGCCTGCTGGCGGCCCGGCTGAAGCTGCGCGAGGACGAATACCTGGTCACCTTCCAGTCCCGCTTCGGCAAGGCCGAGTGGCTGCAGCCGTACACGGCGCCCACCGTGCAGAAACTGGCGCAGGATGGCGTGCGCCGCATCGACGTGATCTGCCCCGGCTTCACCAGCGACTGCCTGGAAACGCTGGAAGAGATCGCGATGGAAGTGCGCCACGATTTCATCAGCAACGGCGGCAAGGATTTCCATTACATCCCGTGCCTGAACGAAAGTCCGGCCTGGATTGCCGGCCTGGCCGAGATCGCCGAACAACACATGATCGGCTGGCCGACGATGACGACGCCGTCGCAGCGGGCCGAGCGCCAGCAGGATGCGGACACGGGCAGGGAACGGGCGCTGGCGCTGGGCGCCGGGCAGTGACAGGCGCAGTGCCTGACCAGGTTGCCGAAAAAAGCAGCTGTCAGCACTTGCCGCCGGTGAGTGCCAGCCTGTTAAAATAACCAGTCAGCCGAACAGCTCGCTGTAACACAGCCAGGCCGTCGTCAGCAGCGTCCACACGACGACAGACAGGGTAATCAGTGACAACTTCATGATGTGCTCCGGGCACGGGGATGATTTCATATTAGCCTCCGTGGGTCCGGCGTGTGTCTGCAGTAAGGCTAAGATTTGGTAAGCAAATTGTTACGTTGTGTGTCCGGCCCGGCGGTGCATACCCCTTGAAAAGGTAGGGGATAGCCCCAGATTCGGCCAGTGCTGCAACAAGCCGTCATATCAAACAAACACGATTTGTAGGAGTCGAACGATGCAAGACCAGGAAAACCAGGCCAGCCCGAATCCCGAAGAAGCGCAGCAGGAGGCAACTCAGCAACAGCCTCAGCAGGCACAGCAGCAGCCCTTCACGGACGCCGCCGCGACCCCGAGCCTGGAGGAGCAGCTGTCCGCCACCGAGGCCAAGCTGGCTGAAATGCACGACGCGTTCATGCGTGCCAAGGCCGAGGGCGACAATATCCGCCGCCGCGCGCAGGAAGACGTGGCCAAGGCCCACAAATTCGCCGTCGAGAGCTTTGCCGAGGCCATGGTGCCCGTCAAGGACAGCCTCGAGATGGCCCTGAAAGTCGAAGCGCCGACGCTGGAATCGCTGAAGGAAGGCGTCGAGATGACGCTGAAACAGCTGACGTCCGCGTTCGAGCGCAACCGCCTGCTGGAAGTGATCCCGGCCGTCGGCGACAAGCTGGACCCGAACAAGCACCAGGCCGTGGCGATGGTGCCGGCCGAGCAGGAAGCAAACACGGTCGTGTCCGTGCTGCAGAAGGGTTACACGATTGCGGACCGCCTGCTGCGTCCCGCGATCGTGACGGCTGCCCAGCCGAAGTGATGTGCAGAGTCACGCAAGCACTTGAAATGTAAGAAGCTTTTCCGCATATAAGAAACATTGAGAAACTAAGTTCAAAGGAAGAACAAACCATGGGCAAAATGATCGGTATCGACCTGGGCACCACCAACTCTTGCGTCGCCATCATGGAAAATGGCCAGCCAAAGGTCATCGAAAACGCTGAAGGCGCGCGTACCACGCCTTCCATCATCGCTTATCAGGAAGATGGCGAGATCCTGGTTGGCGCGCCGGCGAAACGCCAGGCCGTCACCAACCCGAAAAACACGCTGTTCGCCGTCAAGCGCCTGATCGGCCGTAAATTCCAGGAGAAGGAAGTCCAGAAGGACATCTCCCTGATGCCTTACGAGATCATGAAAGCCGACAACGGCGACGCATGGATCGGCGTGCGCGACAAGAAACTGGCCCCGCCGCAGATCTCCGCGGAAGTGCTGCGCAAGATGAAGAAAACCGCCGAGGACTACCTGGGCGAAGAAGTCACCGAAGCCGTCATCACGGTGCCGGCGTACTTCAACGACTCGCAGCGCCAGGCCACCAAGGATGCCGGCCGCATCGCCGGCCTGGACGTCAAGCGCATCATCAACGAGCCGACCGCGGCTGCGCTGGCTTTCGGCCTGGACAAGACCGAAAAGGGCGACCGCAAGATCGCCGTGTATGACCTGGGCGGCGGCACGTTCGACGTGTCGATCATCGAGATCGCCGACGTGGATGGCGAGAAGCAGTTCGAAGTGCTGTCGACCAATGGCGACACGTTCCTGGGCGGCGAAGACTTCGACCAGCGCGTCATCGACTACATCATCGAAGAGTTCAAGAAGATCAACGGCCTGGACCTGAAAAAGGATCCGATCGCCCTGCAGCGCATCAAGGCTTCGGCCGAGCGCGCGAAGATCGAACTGTCGTCGTCGCAGCAGACGGAAATCAACGAGCCGTACATCGCCATGGCGAACGGCGCGCCGGTCCACCTGAACCTGAAGATGACCCGTGCCAAGCTGGAATCGCTGGTGGAAGAGCTGATCGCCGCCACGATCGAACCATGCCGCACCGCGATCAAGGATGCCGGCGTGAAGGTCTCCGACATCGACGACATCATCCTGGTCGGCGGCATGACCCGCATGCCGAAGGTGCAGGAAAAAGTGAAGGAGTTCTTCGGCAAGGATCCGCGCAAGGACGTCAACCCGGATGAAGCCGTGGCCGTCGGTGCCGCGATCCAGGGCGCCGTGCTGTCGGGCGACCGGAAAGACCTGCTGCTGCTGGACGTGACCCCGCTGTCGCTGGGTATCGAAACGCTGGGCGGCGTGATGACGAAGATGATCCACAAGAACACGACGATCCCGACCAAGTTCTCGCAAGTGTTCTCGACGGCCGACGACAACCAGCCTGCGGTGACCATCAAGGTCTACCAGGGCGAGCGTGAAATCGCCGCCGGCAACAAGGCGCTGGGCGAATTCAACCTGGAAGGCATCCCGCCGGCATCGCGCGGCACGCCGCAGATCGAAGTGACCTTCGACATCGACGCCAACGGCATCCTGCACGTGGGCGCGAAGGACAAGGCCACCGGCAAGGAAAACAAGATCACCATCAAGGCGAACTCGGGCCTGTCGGAAGACGAGATCCAGAAGATGGTGAAGGACGCCGAACTGAACGCGGAAGAAGACAAGAAAGTCCGCGAACTGGCCGAGTCCCGCAACCAGGCCGACGCGCTGGTGCACTCCACCAAGAAGTCGCTGACGGAATACGGCGACAAGCTGGAAGCGGGCGAGAAAGAGAAGATCGAAGCAGCGATCGCCGACCTGGAAGCGACGATCAAGTCCGGCGACAAGGCCACGATCGACTCGAAAGTCGCGGCACTGACCGAAGCGGCGCAGAAGCTGGGCGAGAAGATGTACGCCGACGCGCAGGCACAGCAGGCAGCGGGCGGCGACGCCGGCCAGCAGGCGCCGGGCGGCCAGCAGGCCGGTGGCAACGACAGCCGTGCGCAGCAGGACGACGTGGTCGACGCCGACTTCAAGGAAGTCAAGGACAACAAGTAATCATGTTGTCGGGCCGGCCGGTTCAGGCCGGCCATCGCCGAGCGGAGCGCCTGCAGCACGGTGACCGCTCGGCGTTTTTGCATCGGGTTTTGACTATCCGATATCGGTTTCGAGGCTGTGAAGCAACGGGGTAACACCGCCGGCCGGCAACCCCGGCCCGCAGGTGGCTTTCACTGAGGCATCCTGCTACAGTCTCTTTCTATTCAGTTCAGTTAGGTGCCTGCACATGGCAAAGCGTGATTTTTACGAGATCCTCGGCCTGGCCAAAAACGCCACGGAAGACGAGATCAAGAAGGCTTATCGCAAGCTCGCGATGAAGTACCATCCGGACCGCAATCCGGACAACAAAGAGGCCGAAGAGAAGTTCAAGGAAGTCAAGGAAGCCTATGAGATGCTGACCAATCCGGAAAAGCGCGAGGCGTATGACCGCTACGGTCACGCCGGCGTGGATCCGAACATGGGCGGCGGTGGCGGCTTTGGCGGCGGCGGCTTCGGCGATGCCTTCGGCGACATCTTCGGCGACATCTTCGGCGGCGGCCGCCGCGGCAATGGCGGCGGCCCGCAGGTGTACCGCGGTGCCGACCTGCGCTACAACCTGGAAATCACGCTGGAACAGGCCGCCCACGGCTTCGACACGACGATCCGCGTGCCGTCCTGGGACAAGTGCGATACCTGCCACGGCTCCGGTGCGAAACCGGGCACGTCGCCGGTAACCTGCTCCACTTGCGGCGGCCACGGCCAGGTCCGCATGCAGCAGGGCTTCTTCAGCATCCAGCAGACCTGCCCGAAATGCCACGGCACCGGCAAGATCGTGCCGGAACCATGCCCGGCGTGCTCGGGCGCGGGCCGCATCAAGCGCAACAAGACGCTGGAAGTGAAGATCCCGGCCGGTATCGACAACGGCATGCGCATCCGCTCGTCCGGCAACGGCGAACCGGGCACGAATGGCGGGCCGCCGGGCGACCTGTATGTGGAAATCCACATCAAACAGCACGCCGTGTTCCAGCGCGAAGGCGACGACCTGCATTGCGAA
>DKJA01000186.1:432-748 GCA_002454505.1 Oxalobacteraceae bacterium UBA6704 | reverse complement strand
GCGACGACCTGCATTGCGAAATGCCGATCTCGTTTGCCAAGGCGGCACTGGGCGGCGAAATCGAAGTGCCTACGCTGTCCGGCAAGGTGTCGTTCACGGTGCCTGAAGGTACGCAGTCCGGCAAGACGTTCCGCCTGAAGGGCAAGGGCGTGAAGGGCGTGCGCTCCGGCTACCCGGGCGACCTGTTCTGCCACGTGCTGGTGGAAACGCCTGTGAAGCTGACGGAGAAGCAGAAGGAGCTGATGCGCGAGTTCGAGCGTTCCACCACCGAAGGCGGCGCAAAGCATAGCCCGCAATCGAAGTCGTGGATGGACAA
>DKJA01000186.1:0-159 GCA_002454505.1 Oxalobacteraceae bacterium UBA6704 | reverse complement strand
AAGTCAAAGACTTCTTCGAATAAAAGCACGTTCGGCCGATGCGGGCCGAATCAGGTAAACTACGGGCTGCATTTTCGGCCGCCGCTTGCCGCACAGGCAACCGGCGGCCGTGTCACGTCTGAAAGGAATAATATGAGCGACAGCAAACCTTCCGACCTG
>DKJA01000079.1:6216-6451 GCA_002454505.1 Oxalobacteraceae bacterium UBA6704 | reverse complement strand
CCATGGTGCCCGCTGCGGACGACTGGCGGTCGCCGCGTCCCGGCAACCGCCCGTTGCGTACTTGCCGAGGACACCGCAACACGCTACATTGCGCGTCTGGGCCGACGCCCCATCCACCAAGGAGTTTGTTTTGCTCGCCATCTTCCAAGCGGCCGGCTGGCCGATCTGGCTGCTGCTGATTGCTTCCATCGTCGCCACCGCGCTGATCATCGAGCGGCTGCTGTCGCTGCGCCGC
>DKJA01000079.1:0-6066 GCA_002454505.1 Oxalobacteraceae bacterium UBA6704 | reverse complement strand
GGCTGCTGTCGCTGCGCCGCGCGCGCATCATTCCGCCGACGCTGCTGGACGAAGTGACCCGCATCTACCGCAGCGGCACGATCACGCCGGACATCCTGGGCAAGCTGGAAAGCAGCTCGCCGCTGGGCGTGGTGCTGTCGGCCGCGCTGCGCAGCGTGGATGCGCCGCGCGACGTGATGAAGGAGGCGATCGAGGAGGCGGGCAATGGCGTGGCCCACACGCTGGAGCGCTTCCTGACGACGCTGGGCACGATCGCCACGCTGGCGCCGCTGATGGGCCTGTTCGGCACCATCGTCGGCATGATCGAGATCTTCGGCGCGCAGAACACGGGCGGCACCAATCCGGCCCAGCTGGCGCACGGCATCTCGGTGGCGCTGTACAACACGGGTTTCGGCCTGGCGATCGCCATGCCCACGCTGGTGTTCTACCGCCACTTCCGCGCGCTGGTGGACAGCTTCGTGATCCAGATGGAGCAGCAGGCCGTGCGCTTCGTCGACGTCGTGCACACCTCGCGTAAATAAGGCCGGCGCATGAACTTCCGCAAAGGCCGGCGCCGGGAAGACCCGGAGATCAACCTGATCCCGTTCATCGACGTGCTGCTGGTGATCCTGATCTTCCTGATGGTGACGACGACGTACAGCCGCTTCACCGAGCTGCAGATCACGCTGCCGACGGCCGATGCGCAGAAGGCCGTCGAACAGCCGGACCAGATCGACGTCACCATCGACGCCAAGGGCAACTACACGATCAACCGCGAACCCGTGTCGTTCCGCGACGTGGCCGGCCTCGCCCAGGCATTGAAGGGCGCGGCGAAGCCGGGCAGCAGCCCGGTCGTCGTCGTCAACGCCGACCAGTTCGCGATGCACCAGATGGTCGTCAACGTGATGGAGGCGGCGCGCATCGCCGGCTTCGAGAAGCTCACGTTCGCGGCGCAGACGGGCAGCGGCAAGTAATCCCCGGCCGATGAGTCTCGAATCGACGCTGACGCGGACCTGGCTGCACCGCGGTCCGCTGGCCTGCGCGCTGTATCCCGTGTCGCTGGTGTTCCGCGCGCTCACTAGCCTGCGCGGCCTGCTGTACCGCGCCGGCGTGCTGCGATCGGGCCGGCTGCCGGTGCCGGTGATCGTCGTCGGGAACATCTTCATCGGCGGCACCGGCAAGACGCCGCTGACGATCTGGCTGGTGCAGCAGCTGCAGGCGGCCGGCTTCACGCCGGGCGTCATCTCGCGCGGCTTCGGCAGCAAGGGCAGTGCGCCGCGGCCCGTGACGCCGCTGTCCACGCCGGCCGACGTGGGCGACGAACCGGTGCTGATCGCCACCCGCACCGGCTGCCCGGTGGTCGTCTGCCGCGACCGCGTGGCGGCGGGGCAGGCGCTGCTGGCCGCGCATCCCGGCGTGAACCTGATCGTCACCGACGACGGCCTGCAGCATTACGCGCTGCGGCGCGACCTGGAGATCGTGCTGTTCGACGGCCGCGGCACCGGCAATGGCTGGACGCTGCCGGCGGGGCCACTGCGCGAGCCGCCGTCACGGCGGCGCGACGTCACCGTCGTCAACACGCCCGCATTGACACCGGCCCTGGCGGCAAACGTCGGCGGCGATCCTTACCGGATGACGCTGGCCGGCGACGTGGCCGAACGGCTGGCCGACCGCCGCGAGCGGGTGCCGCTGGCCGAGCTGGCGCAGCGCGGCGGCAAGGTCGTCGCGGCGGCCGGCATCGGCAATCCGCGGCGCTTTTTCACCATGCTGGCCGACGCCGGCCTGGTGTTCCAGGAGCTGCCGCTGCCCGACCATCACGATTTCCTCGACCGCCCCTTTGCGGCGCTGGACGCGGACCTGATCTTGATGACGGAGAAGGATGCAGTAAAATGCGCGCATATCGAAGAACTGAAGGACGATCCGCGGCTGTGGGTCGTCCCGGTCTCGGCGCGCATCGATGCCGCGCTGGCCGAACACATTGTGGAGAAATGCCGTGGACGCACGTTTGCTTGACATCCTCGTCTGCCCCGTATGCAAGGGGCCGCTGGAATACGACAAGAAGGCCCAGGAGATGATCTGCCGGGGCGACCGCCTGGCCTACCCGGTCCGTGACGGCATTCCGATCATGTGGGCGGACGAAGCCCGCACGCTGCAGGACAGTGTTGAATGAAGCGGTTGAATAAGCCGTGAGCTTCACCGTCATCATCCCCGCGCGGCTGGCCTCGACGCGGCTGCCGAACAAGCCGCTGGCCGACATCGGCGGCAAGCCGATGATCGTCCGCGTGGCCGAGCGTGCCGCGCTGTCCGGCGCCGCCCGCATCGCGGTGGCCACCGACCACGAATCGATCCTGGCCGCCTGCGCGCAGCACGGCATCGAAGCTTTCATGACGCGTGCCGATCACCCGTCCGGCACCGACCGCATCGCCGAAGTGGCGCGCGCGCTGGACCTGGCGCCGGATGCCGTGGTGGTCAACCTGCAGGGCGACGAACCGCTGATCGATCCGGCGCTGCTGGCCGCCTGCGCGGCGCGCATCGGTGCCGACGTGCCGATGGCCACGTGCGCCCATCCGCTGCATGACGTGGCCGATACGTTCAATCCGAACGTGGTGAAGGTGGTGCTGGACAAGAACGGCCGCTCGCTGTACTTCAGCCGCGCCACGATTCCGTGGGCGCGCGATGCGTTCGCCCGGTCGCAAGCGGCGCTGCCGGAAAATTATGCGCCGCTGCGCCACATCGGCCTGTACGCCTACCGCAACGACTTCCTGCAAGCCTATCCGCTGCTGGCCGTGTCGCCGCTCGAGAGCATCGAAGCGCTCGAACAGCTGCGCGTGCTGTGGCATGGCCATCCTATCGCCGTGCACGTCACCGACGCCGCACCGGCCCCCGGTGTCGATACCCCCGAAGACCTCGCCCGCGTGCGCGCTCACTTCGACTGAGTATTTGCTAATTTGCATGACAAAAAGGTCCGCAAAGTGGCGGAAGGGCGGCCTTTTGTGGTAAGTTTCGTCACCAACCGGACACGTTTACCAACATATTATTAAAATCGTTTTAGGACTTTTATGCGTCTCATTTTGTTAGGAGCCCCCGGCGCCGGCAAGGGCACCCAGGCCAACTTCATCAAGGAAAAGTACAGCATTCCGCAGATCTCCACGGGAGACATGCTGCGGGCGGCCATCAAGGCCGGCAGCGCGCTGGGCATCGCCGCGAAGAAGGTCATGGATGCCGGCCAGCTCGTCTCCGACGACATCATCATCGGCCTCGTCAAGGACCGCCTGCAGGACGCCGACTGCGCCCACGGCTACCTGTTCGACGGCTTCCCGCGCACGATCGCACAAGCCGACGCAATGAAGGATGCCGGCGTGAAGATCGACTACGTGCTGGAAATCGACGTGCCGGACGAGCAGATCATCGAGCGCATCGATGGCCGCCGCTGCCACCCCGGTTCCGGCCGCGTGTACCACATCAAGTTCAATCCGCCGAAGGTCGAAGGCAAGGACGACGTCACCGGCGAACCGCTGGTGCAGCGCGACGACGACAAGGCCGAAGTCGTGAAGAAGCGCCTGGACGTCTACCACAATCAGACGGAAGTGCTGCTCGGTTACTACAACGAGTGGGCGCAATCGGGCGACGCCGTCGCACCGAAATACCGCAAGATCGAAGGCGTGGGACCCGTGGAGCAGATCCGCGACCGGGCATTCGCCGCGCTGGCGGAATAAACCAAACAAGCGGACCTGCGGGTCCGCTTTTCATTTGCCGGCCCCCTTTGGCCGACGGGCGCTGTTGCGTGGCATTCGCACCGTCCCGATGCTGTCGTTTCGTGTAGTCGTTTCGTTTGCCGCCCGTGGTACGGGCGGTGTGTGAAGTCCGATTTACCAAAGTCGATAAAAAGGGGACATATATGGCAGCCAGTCTGTGGTTCGTGGTGGCGTGCGGCGTCATCGCCGTGGTGTACGGGTTGTGGTCGCGCAGCTGGATCCTGCGCCAGGACGCGGGCAATCCGCGCATGCAGGAGATCGCCACGGCGATCCAGCAGGGCGCCGGGGCCTATCTCGCGCGGCAGTACCGCACCATCGGCATCGTCGGCGCCATCCTGCTGGTGGCCATCTTCTTCCTGCTCGGTACCCATACGGCGCTGGGCTTCCTGATCGGCGCGGTGCTGTCCGGCGCCTGCGGCTTCATCGGCATGAACGTTTCCGTGCGCGCCAATGTGCGCACGGCGCAGGCGGCCACGCGCAGCATGAACGACGCGCTGGACGTGGCCTTCCGCAGCGGCGCGATCACCGGCCTGCTGGTGGTGGGCCTGGGCCTGCTGGGCGTGGCGCTGTTCTACTGGCTGCTGGCCACGCTGGCCTCGGCCGCCTTTCCGTCGCCGGCACTGACGCAGCACGACGTGATCCAGCCGCTGATCGGCCTCGCGTTCGGCGCGTCGCTGATCTCCATCTTCGCCCGGCTGGGCGGCGGCATCTTCACCAAGGGCGCCGACGTGGGGGCGGACCTGGTGGGCAAGGTGGAGGCGGGCATTCCGGAGGACGATCCGCGCAACCCCGCCGTCATCGCCGACAACGTGGGCGACAACGTGGGCGACTGCGCCGGCATGGCGGCCGACCTGTTTGAAACCTATGTCGTGACGCTGATCGCCACCATGCTGCTCGGCGCGCTGATGTTTGCCGACGCCACGCGCGAGGCCGTGCTGTATCCGCTGCTGCTGGGCGCCGTGTCGATCCTCGCGTCGATCGTCGGCTGCCTGTTCGTCAAGGCCAAGCCGGGCAAGAAGATCATGGCGGCGCTGTACACGGGGCTGTGGTGGTCGGCCATGCTGTCGCTGGTCGGCTTTGCCATCGTCACATGGCTGCTGTGGACGGACGACGCGATGCGCTGGCAACTGATGGGCGCCACCGTGGTCGGCATCGTGCTGACGGGGCTGATGGTGTACATCACCGAGTTCTATACCGGCACCGACTTCAGGCCGGTGCGCCACATCGCCGAAGCGTCGACGACGGGCCACGGCACCAACATCATCGCCGGCCTGGGCGTGTCGATGAAGTCCACCGCCTATCCCGTGCTGGCCGTGTGCGTGGCGATCCTCGTGTCGTACCAGCTGGCCGGCCTGTACGGCATCGCCATCGCCGCGACGGCGATGCTGTCGATGGCCGGCATCATCGTGGCGCTCGACGCCTACGGCCCCGTCACCGACAACGCCGGCGGCATCGCCGAAATGGCCGGCATGCCCGACTCGGTGCGCGCGATCACCGATCCGCTGGACGCGGTGGGCAACACGACGAAAGCCGTCACCAAGGGCTACGCGATCGGTTCGGCGGGCCTGGCTGCGCTGGTGCTGTTCGCCGATTACACGCACGCGCTGGAGTCGGTGGGCAAGGCGATCACGTTCGACCTGTCGAACCCGATGGTGATCGTCGGGCTGTTCATCGGCGGCCTGATTCCCTACCTGTTCGGCGCGATGGCGATGGAGGCGGTGGGCCGCGCGGCGGGCGCCGTGGTGGTCGAGGTGCGGCGCCAGTTCCGCGACATCAAGGGCATCATGGACGGCACGGGCCGGCCGGAATACGACAAGGCGGTGGACATGCTGACCGCCTCGGCGATCCGCGAGATGATCCTGCCGTCGCTGCTGCCGGTGATCGTGCCGATCCTCGTCGGCATGCTGCTGGGCCCCGCCGCGCTGGGCGGCATGCTGATGGGGACGATCGTCACGGGCCTGTTCGTGGCCATCTCGATGACGACGGGCGGCGGCGCGTGGGACAACGCGAAAAAATACATCGAGGACGGCAACCACGGCGGCAAGGGTTCCGAGGCGCACAAGGCCGCGGTGACCGGCGACACGGTAGGCGACCCGTACAAGGACACGGCCGGCCCGGCGGTGAACCCGCTGATCAAGATCATCAACATCGTGGCGCTGCTGCTGGTGCCGTTGTTGTAACGGTCATGGTGCCGCGACACCTTACAGGGTGTCGCGGTATCGGTTTCGTTCGACGTTCCGTGTTACACGCATGGCAGATTACGTGCACAGGATCATGGCTTTGACACGCATGGCGGTGTACGTGCACAGGAACATGGCTTTGACACGCATGG
>DKJA01000216.1 GCA_002454505.1 Oxalobacteraceae bacterium UBA6704 | reverse complement strand
TCCAGCAGCAGGCCCAGCGCCAGGTCGCCGACGTGGTCGCCGTAGCTGTTGCCGGGCGCGATGCCGCGCATCGACTGGACCGCGCCGCCCAGCGCGTGCGCCAGCGCATCCGTGTACCAGTCCAGCAGCGCGGTGTGCTGCGCCGGATCCAGCAGTTGCTCCATCTCGCACTGGCGGAACGCGACGAGCGACGCGTGCCCCAGCAGTTTCCTGACCTGTTCCCAGCCGTGTTCCTGGTACCGTGTTCCTGGCAGCCGCATACATTGCTCGTGTCGAACGCACCCGTTGGGTCGCCGGAAATCGGCAGCCAGCAGCGGTGGCACACTATGATGCCACGGATGAGCAGATTTCATTGTCGGTTACAAATGGCTATTTACCCTTCTGTTTACGGGACTGATCGCGCTGCTGGTCCGCGAGCGTAGCCAGCAACGCTGCCACGGCCGGCGCCGCATGGTCGCCGCCCGTGCCTTCCGAATGGCTGACATAGGCCGCCACGGCCAGCCGGCGCGTCTGGCCCGGCAGACTGCCCGGCTCCAGCCAGCCCGTGAACCACACGGTCGCGTCATGTTCGGTGACGGGTGCGGTGCCCGTTTTGCCGTACAGGCCAGCGCGCACGCCGGGCGGCAGCGAACGGAAGGCGCCGGCCGCCGTGCCCCGGTCGACGACGCCCTTCATGCCGGCGCGGATGCGGTCGAGCCGCACGTCCAGCTTGTGCGGCGCCGCGTCGTCCGCCGCGTGGCCATTCCATTCCAGCAGCAGCCGCGGCGCCACCGTCGCGCCCTGCCCGACCGCCGCCGCGGCCAGCGCCATCTGCAGCGGCGTGGCCTGCATGCGCAGCCCGATGCTCATCTGCCGCAGCTCGTGGCGGGTGCGCACCGGGTCGATGCGGGCCGGCGTGGCCAGCAACGCGTCGTATTCGCGCCAGGCGAAACCGGCCGGCAGCAGGCCGCCATCCAGCCGCAGCGGCTGTTCGAAGCCGAGCCGGCGGGCCGCCGCCAGGATCGGCCGCGCCGCATCCAATGCGCCGGCTTCCAGCGCCTGCACGTCCGGCGCGCCGCCCTCGGCACGGCCGAACAGCGTGCGGTCGGACAGTTCGCCCGTCCACGCAAACCACGTATTCAGACTGTAGGTCAGCGCCTGGGCGATGCCGAGGCGGCCCTGCTGCACGCGGCCGTCGATGCCCATCTCCCGGTAATTGGTGACGTAGGCACCGCGTGCCGAAGCGGGATACGTGGGCGCGCCGGTGGTGAAATCGAAACCGCGCTCACGCGCCAGCGCATTGATGCCGCCCAGCGGCAGGCCGCCCAGCAGCGCATCGAGCTTCGCATCGGACGCTGCCGCCATCTCCAGTCCCAACGCGCTGATCACCTTGAACGTGGAGCCAGGGCTGTTGTGGGCACCGCCATCGTGCTGCAGCGCGGGCAGCCGCAGCGGACTGCCGGCCGGGCTGGCCCGGTCGCTGTCGCGCGCCTCGGCCCAGTTGCCGGCATCGACATGGCCATTGCCGGCACCGGCCGCGGCAAGGATGTCGCCGTTTTCCGCATCGAGCACGACGAGGCCCGCCTTGCGCCCCG
The DNA here is from genome assembly GCA_002454505.1 of Oxalobacteraceae bacterium UBA6704. Lineage (GTDB taxonomy): Bacteria > Pseudomonadota > Gammaproteobacteria > Burkholderiales > Burkholderiaceae_D > Rugamonas. The sequence goes on along the minus strand of DKJA01000216.1, from coordinate 7,525 downwards.
CTGCCGGCGGAGCGCCATCGACACACTTCCCGTTCCAGTGCCCGCGCCGCATCGCCACGCAGTCGAGCACCTGCTGCGCCAGCGCCTGCAACGGCAGGTCCAGCGACAGCCGCGCCGCACCGCCCTGCGAGCCGGCCCGCGCCAGCATCCCGGCCACGCTGCCCGTGTGATCGGCGCCGACGCCCAGCAGCGTGGCCAGGCCGGCCTGGTCGGCCGCGGCGGTCGACGCATCGTCGGCCCACAGCGGCGTGCCGTTGCGGTCCGCCAGCGTGACCGGGCCGCGCACGGCGCGCGTCTCGCCCGGCAGCGCGCGGCCCAGCGGCTGCCAGACGATGCGGCCGGCCACCACGCGCAGGTGGCGGTAATCGCGGTCGCCTGGCCGCTCCATGGCCCGCGCATCCAGCGGCGCGACCGTCAGCACGATGCGGCGCCCGCCCGGCTGCGGCTGCAGTTGCAGCAACTGGACGTCGTTCATGTTCATGCATGCGTGGCCATCGCACGCTGGCCGCGACGTTATCGCTGCGCCTTCGGAATCCAGCACGCGGCCGGCCAGCAGCAGCGATTGACGTTCGCCGTTGCGCGGCAGGTCGAGCGCGAGCCGCGTGGTGTCGCCCGACAACCGCTCCATCCGGTTCCACGGCTGCCAGCCCTGCGGCAGCACCGCAAACAGCCGCGCAGCCAGCGGCGGCATCGCGTTCGTCTCGGTGCCTTCCGCGCGCCACTGCGCCGTGTCGCCGGCACGCACGCGCCACGCCAGCAGCTGCAGTTCGCTGTTATGGACCGCCACCTGGTGGCGCAGATAGCTGCCATCGGCCTGGCGGTACAGGCGGCGCAGCAGCTTGCGTTCGGCGTCGCCCATGCGCACGTGGCGCCATGATTCCAGCCCGACCGCGCGTGCGCTTGCCGGCGCGGCAAGCCAGTCCGGGAGGTCGGCCGGCGCCAGTTCGATGGCACCGGCGGGCGTCAGCCGGATCAGGCCATGCTGCTGCAGCGCGAGGAACAGCGTTTCGTCTTCCAGTTCCGGCGCGCGGGTCGCCGGAATGGCGTAATGGCCGGCCGCCAGCCACGTCGTCGCTGCTGCACCATGCATCGCATAAGCCGTGACGCGCGCACGGCCCGATGCGCCGGCATCGGGAGCGTACAGCCGCGCCACCAGTTCGCCCGCACGCGGGCACGCCGTGCTGGCGCGGCGCACCAGCTGCAGCGCGCCGCCTTCCCAGGCCAGCCAGCCTTCGCCGCGCAGCATGCCGGTGGCATCGGCACCACGCACGATGGCGCCATCCGCATCGCCGAGCCAGCGTGCCATATGGCCGGACCACGCCAGCTGCAGCGGTTCCGCGGCAGTGCCGGTGAGGCGTACCTCGGGCATCTTCGCCGTGACGGGCGAGCGCGGCGACACGAGCAGCACGTTGCGTACGGCGAGCCTGTCGCCTGCAGCCTTCGCCCAGCCCTGCACGTCGTCGAAACGATAACCCAGCCGCAGCGGCAGCAGCCGGCCGCCGGCATCGCGCAGCTGGGTGCACAGGTCGATGCGCACCGCAGGTTCCGCGCGCAGCCGGCTGGCGACCAGCACCGCACCCCCGGCCTGCGCCAGCATCGTGACGCCCGGCGCGGAAGGCACATCGAAGCGGGCGCCCGGCAGCAGGGGCTGCAGCAGGCGCGCCGCGCGCATCGCGTCGGCCCCCTCTTCCGTCGCGGCGGCGGCAGCACCCAGCCGCTGCGCGTGCAAGGCGAGCAGCACTCCGCCGGCGACGACCAGCACCGCCACGCCGGCCAGCCACCATGCAACGGGACGCGGCGCGCGCAGATTGACCCCGCGGCGCCAGGCGCGGCGGCGGTTCGCCAGCAGGGTTGCAAGTTGAGGGGCCATGGCAGCGGGACAGTAAGCGATGCCGGCATCTAGCGGAGGGAGGCGGAAAGCTTTTTGAACCTTGACCACTTACACTTTGTAATGCCATGTACACGAACGCATACATGCGGTAGCAAACCCTGCGTCATTTGTAATAGTGTGCAATGGCGGCGTGCCGGGCAAATCGTGCGGGCTATAGTGATTTCACCGGGCCAGTCATAGAGCCGGCTTACAGAACGGAGAGAACATCATGATCAAGCAAACCCTCATCGCAGCCGCCGCCATCGCCATCGGTTCGGCCGCATTGCTGCCCACGCAGGCAATGGCCCAGGTGGGCGTCAACGTCATCATCGGCGCCCCGCCGCCGCCGCTGCGCTACGAAGCGATGCCGCCGCCCCGCGTCGGCTACGTGTGGGCGCCGGGCTACTGGGGCTGGAACGGCCGCAGCCACGTGTGGATGCGCGGCAGCTGGATGCGCGACCGGCCGGGCTATGTGTATGCCCAGCCGCACTGGATCGAACGGGGCGGCCGCTGGCACTACGAGCAGGCGCACTGGAACCGTCACAGCGGCCGCGGCGACCGCGACCACGACGGCATCCCGAACCGCTACGACCGCCACGACGACCGCTATGACCGCGGCCACCACGGCGGGCGCCCGGGCTACGGTTACCAGCACGGCCGCGACCGGGACCACGATGGCATCCCCAACCGCCATGACCGCGACCGCGATGGCGACGGCGTACCGAACCGCCACGACCGCCAGCCGGACAATCCGCGGCGCTGATTGACAGCGAGGGCGGGTGAATCTACCCGCCCCACCGGGAACGGTGCCGGGAATCTACCCTGCCCCCTGTCCGAAAAAGCCCATTTACTAAAACCTGCGATTGCATACTGACTGCCGATAACCGCTGCTGTCTCGCTCTGGCCAGCACTACCGGATACTAAAATGTGCTGACCGCTTATAAAGACCGCACAGTCCGCGCGGGCTTTTATTTCACCGAGGATATTTTAGTAAGCGTCAGCACGGGATAGCATCGGTTCGTAAAGGTCAGCAGCGCCTAGTAAATCCCGTTTTTCGGGCTACCCACCCCGTCTATTCTTCACAAAGTTGCCCGCCCGCCCCGCTTTCGGCCGTGGGCGGCGCCCGCCGCGCGCGGTACAATCCGCGCTTTGCGCCTTGCCCGCCTCGTCAATGACCGCACCATCCAGCAGAGTCACCCTCGCCCGCCGGCGCGCCGCCGCCGAAAAGCTGGCGCGCCAGCGCGTCGACCCGTCGCCGGCCGCGTGGCACGGCTGGTTCGACGGCTCGGCCACGCCGAATCCCGGCGCGATCGGCATCGGTGCCTTGCTGCTTGGTCCGGCCGGCGAGCGGGTGGAAATCAGCCGCCGCGCCGGCATTGGTTCCAGCGGCGACGCGGAATACCTTGCGCTGCTGGCATTGCTGGAGAAGGCCGTGGACTTGAAGGTCGAAGAATTGCTGGTACGGGGCGACAGCCAGGTGGTCGTGCACGACGTGCTGACCGATGGCGGGCCGGGTGCGAAGGGACTGGAAGGCTATCGGGCACGCGCGCTGGCGTTGCTGGCGCGCATCGAACAGGTGGCGGTGCGGTGGCTGCCCCGGCATCGCAATGGCGAGGCAGACAGCTTGTCGCAGCAGGCGCTGGAATCAGGACCGGGAACAGGCGCTGCGGCCCATCCCCTGCTTGACGTCCTTCGGCCTTAAAACTCTTCCCACTCCGCATTCGCGACCGGCACCGGGGAAGGTGCGGACTTCGAACGGGCCGGCGCCGGACGCGCGGCAAGTGCCGGGCGCGCCGGCGCAGCAACCGCCTTGCGCGCAGCCGGCGCAGGCGCAGCGACGGCACGTGCCGTAACGACTTCACCGGTGCGGAACACGCTGACCACTTCGGCCAGGCTGCTGGCCTGGTGCTGCATCGATTCGGCGGCCGCGGCCGACTGTTCGACCAGCGCCGCATTCTGCTGCGTCACGGCGTCCATCTGGCCGATGGCCTGGTTGACTTCCTCGATGCCGGCGCTCTGCTCCACGCTGGCGGCGGTGATCTCGCCGATCACGTCGCTGACGCGGCGCACGCTGGAGACGATTTCCTCCATCGTCTCGCCGGCCTGCGACACGAGCCGGCTGCCTTCGGCCACTTCGCTGACGGAGGCGCCGATCAGTTCCTTGATCTCGCGTGCGGCGGCGGCGCTGCGCTGCGCCAGATTGCGCACTTCGCTGGCGACGACGGCAAAGCCGCGGCCCTGCTCGCCCGCGCGGGCCGCCTCCACCGCGGCGTTCAGCGCCAGGATATTGGTCTGGAACGCGATGCCGTCGATGGTGCCGATGATGTCGACGATCTTCTTCGACGACGCATCGATCGAATTCATCCGGCCGACCACCTGCTGCACCACTTCGCCACCCTTGGCAGCAGCGCTGGCCGCGGCCGAAGCCATCTGGTTGGCCTGGCGCGCGTTGTCCGCATTGGTGCGCACGGTCGACGTCAGCTCCTCCATCGACGATGCGGTTTCCTCCAGCGAGCTGGCCTGCTGCTCGGTGCGCGTCGACAGGTCCAGGTTGCCGGCCGAGATTTCGGCCGACGAGATCTTGATGCTCTCCGTGCCGCTGCGCACTTCGGTGACGATGTTGTACAGCGCCTGGTTCATGTCGCCCAGCGCGCGCAGCAGCACGCCCGCTTCGTCCTTGCGGACCGTCTCGATACGGCCCGTCAGGTCGCCGGCCGCCACGCGGGTGGCGGCATCGACCGCTTCGCGCAGGGGCTGCGTGATGCCCACCGTCAGACTCCATGCGCTGACGCCGCCCAGCACCAGCACGAGGCCGGCCAGCACCATCAGCAGATAGCGGCTGCGGTCGGCGATCGCCTCGATGTCCTGGGCGGTGGCGTCGATGCTGGCCCGCTCGATCTTCAGCAGTTCCTGGATCATGCCCTGGTACTTGGCGGCACCCGGCACGAACGTGTTTTCAAAGATGTGCGCAGCCTGTTCCAGCTCGCCGGCCGCCTTCAGCTTGGCCACCTGGTCGCGCGACGACGTGTAGATCTTGCGCTGCTCCATGATCTTCGCGAACTGGGCTTTCTCGCTGTCCGTCTCCAGCAGCGCTTCGATCTGCTTCTGGATGTCGGCCGACACGCTGGCCGACACCTTCGCCTCGGCGGCAAAGAACGTGGCCAGCGACGGGTCGCTCGACCTGGCGATGGCCGACGTGCGGCGGATCGCGCTGTCGATCTTGCTGTACCAGTCGCTGATCATGCGCTCCTTCGCCAGCGGCGACGCCATCATCGCGTGCGTCGCATCGGACACGCCGTGCAGGCGCCAGATGGCGATCAGCGCGATGGCGATGGCCAGCGCGATCGTCACGGAAAAGCCCAGCGCCAGGCGTTTGCCGATGGCGATATTGCTCAGGAATTTCATGGAGAATGTCTGCGCGGGATATTAAGCGGCGATGCGCTCGATCAGGCCCATCTCGTCGCTCGACATCAGGCGGTCGATGTCGACGAGGATCAGCATGCGTTCGTCGATGGTGCCCAGGCCGACGATGTGTTCCGTGTTCAGCGTGGAGCCCATGTCCGGCGCGGCCTTGATCTGGTCCGGCGTCAGCGTCGTCACGTCCGACACGGCGTCGACCACCATGCCCACCACGCGATTGCCGATGTTCAGGATGATGACGACGGTGAACGGACCGTATTCCGGCGTGCCCAGCGAGAAGCGGATGCGCATGTCGACGATCGGCACGATGATGCCGCGCAGGTTGATCACGCCCTTGACGAATTCGGGTGCATTGGCGATGCGGGTCGGCGTTTCGTAGTTGCGGATCTCGCTGACTTTCTGGATATCGATGCCGTATTCTTCCTTGCCCAGCGTGAAGGCGAGGTATTCGGCTGGCGTGGCATTGGAGGTTTCGATCTGGGACATGGTTTTCCTTGGGACGGCGGTAGGCCGAAATTACATTAATAAACGGGGTCAATGTTACCGCAGGCCAAGTTTTTTAGCATCAAAAATTCCACGCGGCAATATAAAAACTTGCCGTTATTACAGTGAATCTGTGCCATTCGTGGCACAATGCCTGACACACCGCACGCTTTGATGAACATGACGATAACAAACACCTTGCTGGCCGGCTGGCAGCCGCAGCTGGCAGCGATCGCGGCGGCCGTTCCGGGAGACGACGGCGCGCACGACACCAACCACCTGCACCGTGTGTGGCGCAACGCCACGGACCTGCTGGCCGACTACCCGGACGCGGATGCCCTCGTGGTGCTCGCCGCGTGCTACCTGCACGACATCGTCAACCTGCCGAAGAACCACCCGGAGCGCCACCTCGCGTCGCGCCAGGCGGCGCAGCAGGCCACCCGCGAGCTGGCGGCGGTGGGCTTCCCGGCCGACCTGCTGCCCGGCGTGGCCCATGCCATCGAAACGCACAGCTTTTCCGCCGCGCTGACGCCCGAAACGATCGAGGCGAAGATCGTGCAGGACGCCGACCGCCTCGATGCACTGGGCGCCGTCGGCCTGGCCCGCATGTTCTACACGGCCGGCCGCATGGGCTCCGCGCTGGCGCACGGCAGCGACCCGGCCGGCAAGCACCGCGCGCTGGACGACAAGGCCTATTCGCTGGACCACATCGCCGTCAAGCTGGCCACGCTGCCCGCCACGATGCAGACGGCCGCCGGCCGCCGCCTTGGCGAGGAACGCGTGCGCGAGCTGCATGCGTTCCGCGACATGTTCGTCGCCGAATGGGCGGCCGCCTGATGCCGCGGACCTTCCTGACCCGTGTGGTGCTGTTCTTCGTCGCGCTCGGCGCGGCGGCGCTGGCGCATGCCGATGGCGAAGGCCACGTGCGGGCGCTGCGCGAGCGCACCGAGATCGTCATCCATGCCGACCATACCTACGAACAGCTGGTCGATTACACATGGCGCGCCGTCGATACGTCGGGCGCCGAAACGCTGGGCCAGCAATACCTGAACTACGACGCCAGCCGCCAGACGCTGCAGCTGATCAGCGCCGAAACCATCCCCGCCAGCGGCGCGCCGATTGCCGTGGTGCCGTCGGCGATCCGCACCCAGGACGGCGTGCTGGGCGGCGTGTCCTTCCCCGAGAAGAAGCTGCTGCAGATCACGTTCCCGAAACTGGCTGCCGGCGATGCGATCCGCGTGCGCTACCGGCTCGTGCAGAAAGTGCCCGATCTGCCGGGCGGCATGTCGCACGTGATGTTCCTGCGCGACGACGTGATCCGCGACGACAGCACGATCGTCGTGCGGCACCCGCGCAGCCTGAACGTCAAGGTGGCGCAGCGCAGCCTGGACCAGCAGGACGACCGTACCGCCGGCGGCGAACGCACGGTGCGCTGGCACTATCGCAGCCGCGATACCGGCACGCCGGAAGCGAACGCCGCCAACAGCTGGCGCCGCACGCCTTACCTGATGCTGTCCACGTTCGCCGATTGGCAGGCCATCGCCAATGCCTACGAACGGGGCGCCGCGCCGAAGGCCGCCGTGACGCCGGAGATCCAGGCGCTGGCCGAACAAATCGCCGGAAAAGCCGAGACGCCGCGCGAACAGGCGCATTTGCTGTACGACTGGGTGCGCAAGAACATCCGCTACGTGGCCAGCTATGTGGCGGACGGCGGCTGGGTGCCGGACGATGCGGCCACCGTGCTGCAGCAGC
>DKJA01000119.1 GCA_002454505.1 Oxalobacteraceae bacterium UBA6704 | reverse complement strand
ACATCGAACGGTGGCGAGAATACAGGGGGGCCCTACCCCGAAAAACCCGTTTTACTAAAATCTGCGATCCCCTGCTACCTCCTGATGACAGCTACTGGCCAACTATATTTGGCCCTGCCGGGAACTAAATCGCAATGACCGCCTCTAATGAGAATATGAGCGACCCCGGAGCTGGCATTTCAGGGCGTCCATTTTAGTAAATGTCAGCACACGTCCGTACAGGTTCGCAAAAGCTAGCAGCGGTTAGGAAAATCGTGTTTTCAAGGGAGGCACACCATGTCCTATGGCGAAAAAGCTGTCTATCTGCCTATCGAGTTGCTTGCAGCTCTTGGCGACGATCCCGCCACCTGGTACCCGGATATCAGGGTTGAACCGATCATCTGTGATGCTATTCGCGCATGGATTGCGCCTGCGCCGCCAGCCCAATCGCAACAATCTTCTGTCGCAGCCGACGCCGGCTATCAATGGAAGCAGCTGTTTCTGCCGGACGGCACCCGGTTGCGCGCCAAATTCGGCAGGGAGACCTGGCACGCGACCGTGCAGGACGGCGAGATCAAATATGGCGAACACCTAGTGTCGCCATCGTGCTTTGCCAACCTTCACGGCAGCGGCAACCGCAATGCGTGGAAGGCGGTCTGGCTGCGGTTTCCCGGCACCGAGCAGTGGGTGCTCGCCGATACGTGCCGGACGATGCAGAAGGCAGCGATCGCCCGCCTTTTCAGCGGCGCCGCGGTGCAAGACGAGCTTCCTTCCCGGGCTAAGCTGTCGCCGCAACCGCAGCATCAACCGCAGGAGCAAAACGAGCGCCCGGCGCGAACTTCCGCATCGCCTCAGTCCGTGCAGCCCGTAAAAACCGTGGCGCGCCCCGGCGCGCCGCCCGCCGCGCAACAGCAAAGCACGCACGCTGACGACCGTGCCACGCAAAAAAGCAAGGGCAAGAACCAGCGCAAGCGCCGCCGCAAATGGCATGTGAAGAGCAGGCAGCGCGGCGATCCAAAGGCCGCCCCGCCCGTCAACATGCCGCAGGCCTGACGTTGAAGGAACCGCACCTTCAAGCTTCCTCGCGCGGATATGGGCGAGGAAGGCGGCTTCATGCCGGCGAAAACGCCCGCCGCAGATCGTCCAGCGTGGCCGGCTTGGTCAGGTGAACGTCGAAGCCAGCGGCTGCGGCACGCTCGATGTCGCCCTTCTGGCCATATCCCGTCAGCGCCACCAGCCGCAGCGGCCGGCCCGCGGCGGCAGCCTGCAGCGCCTGCGCCAGCCCATAGCCATCCATGTCGGGCAGGCCGATGTCGAGCAGCGCCAGATCCGTTGGCCGGGCATCGTAGGCGGCCAGCGCCTGTGCGGCCGTATGGGCCACCTGCACGTCCAGGCCGATGTGGCGCAGCATGGTCGCGGTGGCGCGGGCGGCATCTTCATTGTCGTCGACGACCAGCACGCGCAGGCCTGCTGCGACGGGCTGCACTGGCGCGGCGGCTTCGGGGACGGCTGGTTCGGCCAGCGGCAGCGCGAACGCGAACGTGCTGCCCTGCCCTGGCCCGGCACTGAACACCGTCATGCGGCCGCCATGCAGCTGGACGATCCTGCTGACGATCGCCAGGCCCAGCCCGAGGCCGCCGGTGCCGCGTGCCAGTTGCTGGGGCGCCTGGAAGAACGGCTCGAACACGCGCTGCTGCAGTTCGGCCGACATGCCGTCGCCGCGGTCGCTGACGGACAGCCGCGCCATGCCGCCTTCCGCGGCCACCGTCACGGCCGCTTCGCCGCCGCCGAAGCGTGCCGCGTTGGACAGCAGGTTGCCCAGCACCTGGGCCAGGCGGTTGTCGTCGCCGTTGACCCACAGTGCATCCGGCGCTGTCAGCGTTACCCGGATGCCGGTGGCGGCGGCGACAGCCTGCTGCGCGATTTCGGCCAGGTCGACGGGCCGCATGTCCAGTACCAGCTTGCCGGACGCGATGCGCGACACGTCCAGCAGGTCGTCCACCAGGCGCTTCAGGTGGGCCACCTGGCGCCGCATCACGGCCCGTTCGCGCTGGGCGCCCGTGTCGCCGCGCAGGTCCATCAGGTCCAGCGACGCGACGATGGGGCTCAGCGGGTTGCGCAGCTCGTGGCCCAGCACGGCCAGGAAATCGTCTTTCGCGCGGTTCGCGCTGTGGGCGTCGGCCAGCGCCTGCTGCTGCGATGCCACCGCCTGTTCCAGCGATGCGAGCAGCTCCGAGCGTTCCCGTTCGCGCTCGTCGCGCCGGGCCGCGACGGCCGTCAGCGCTTCGCCCATCGCGGCGATCTCGCGGATGCGCGACGGTGCCACGGTCACGGGTTCGCTCGTGCCGAGGGCCGCCGCGGCCCGCTGCAGGCGGTCGATGCGGCCGACGATGCGCCGCGCCAGCAGCGATGCGGCGCCGATGCAGGCCGCCAGTGTCAGCAGCAGTGCGGCGCCGTAAGCGGCATAGCGTTCCAGCATCTGCTGGCGTAGTCCCGCCACCGACGCGCCCACCGACACGGCCCAGCCGTAGCGCGGCGACGTCGTGTACGCCGTGATGGCCGCTTCGCCCTCCACCGTCATCGTCTCGCCCGTGCCTTCCGGGCCCGTGGCCATCAGCCGCAACAGCGTGGGACTGGCCGGCTGGCCCAGCGTGCGTTCGTGGTCGCGCGTGCGGGCCACGCGCATGCCGCGGCCATCGGTCACCGAGATGACCCAGTCTTCCGGCACGCGCTGGCGGCGGATCACGTTCAGCACGCGGTCGGGCTGGATGATCGCCGTCAGCACGTATGGCCGGCCGGCAGCCGTGGCGACAGGCAGCCGCACGGGAAACGCAGCCCGGCCGCCCGGGCCGCGCGCGATGTTGCCGACGACGGCCCCGCCCTCGACGAGGGCGCGCTGCAGGCTGGGCGGATCGGCCACCGGCGCGGCCGGCGCGCCATACGGTGCGGTGGTGCGGAACACCATGCGGCCGGCGCCGTCGGTCAGCACGATGCCCAGCCACTCGGGTTGGGCCTGTGCCTGCTGGCGGGCGAGTTCATGGAACGCGGCCAGGTCGCCGTTCTGCAGCGCCGGCATGTGCGCCATGCCGGCCAGCGTGGCGGCGGCGCCATCGAGTTCCGCATCGACGGCGCTCGACAGCGCGCGTGCCAGTTTGAGCATCGAACGTTCCTGCTCGTTGCGGCGGGTGTCGGCGGCTTCCTTGATGGACCACGTTCCCAGCAGCGCCAGCGGCAGGAAACCGATCGCGGTCAACAGGATCAGCAGGTGGCGGAGGCTGAGGGTGGTGCCGCGGCTTGCAGGCATGAGCGGGCCAGTCGATATCGAAGCGTTGATTATAACGGCCCGGTGCAGAGGCACGGCCGCCGCCAACAATAATGATTCTCATTCGCGGTATAATGCCGCCACTTTGCCACCACAAGTTTTCCTGCCCATGGTTTTCACCACCCTTACCCGCGCCGGCACGCCATGAAACGCGAAACGCTCCCCCTCGCCACACCCGCGCCGGCCCGCAGCTTCCGGCTGCCGACGTTGAAGCAGGTGTGGTTCCAGCTGCACTGGTTCATCGGCATCACGGCCGGCACCGTGCTTGTCGTGATCGGCCTGACGGGCGCGCTGCTGGCCTTCCGCGATGAACTGACGGACCTGGTCAATCCCGGCGTGCGCCACGTGCCGGTGCAGGCGGCCCCTGTGCTGACGCCGCAGCAGGTCGCGCAGGCCGCGCGTGCCGCGCATCCCGAACAGCGCGTGTCGTCCGTGATCCTGTATTCGGCGCCCGGTTCCGCGGCCCGCGTCGGCCTGGCCGCGCTGCCGGGCCAGCCGCGCGGTACGACGGTCTATGTGCACCCGTATTCCGGCGCGATGCAGCCGGAACTGCATGGCGAAGAGGCGTTCGAGACGATCGAATTCCTGCACCGCTGGCTGCTGCTGCCGCGCGAGGCCGGCCGTCCGGTGCTGGGTACGCTGGCCATCTGCCTGCTGGGCCTTGCGCTGTCCGGGCTGTACCTGCGCTGGCCGCGTCGCGTGACCGACTGGCGCGCATGGCTGACGTTCGACTGGCGCCTGTCCGGCCGGCCCTTCCTGTGGGCGCTGCACTCGGTGGCCGGTACCTGGGCGCTGGTCGCCTACGTGGTGTTCACGCTGACGGGCGCCTACTGGAGCTTCGACATCGTGCGCAGCACCGTCGATGGCTGGGCCGGCGTACAGCGTGCGCCGCGCGAGGCGCCGGCCAGACCGGCCAGGGGCGCGGGCGCGAAAAAGGCCAAGGCGGCGCCGGTGGATCTGGCGCCGGCCTGGAATACCTTCGTGGCCAACGCGCCCGGCTGGCAGATGGCGTTCCTGCGCTTCACCGACAAGCCGGGCGACCCGGTGCAGATCGCGTGGCTGCCGGACGATGCGCCGCATCCCCGCGCGCGCAGCCGCATGTCGATCGCGCCCGATGGCGCGCTGGTGAAGAACGAACCGTATGCGGAGATGGCGACGGGTGCGCGCGCCGTGTCCACCATCTATCCCTTACACATGGGCACCTACTTCGGCCTGCCGGGACGCATCGTCATGTTCCTGGCCAGCCTGGCGCTGCCCGGCTTTGCCGTCACGGGCTGGATGCTGTACCTGAAGCGCCGCAGGCAGGCGCAGGCCGCGCGGGCCGAACGGGCCAGGCTGGCCGCCCTGCCACCGGCAACGCTGACGTCGGCCGAACCGGTGCTGGTGGCCTACGCCAGCCAGACGGGCCAGGCCGAGCGGCTGGCACTGCATGCGGCCGGCGTGCTGCAAGGCGCCGGCATTCCTGTCGCCGTGCGTGCCGTGGCCGACCTGGCGCCAGGCGACCTGGCCCATGCGGGCCGCGCGCTGTTCATCGCCAGCAGCTACGGCGAAGGCGAACCGCCCGACAGCGCGCGCCGCTTTGCCCGCGCGATCGACGAAGCGGGCGTCGCGCTGCCGGACTTGCAGTATGCCGTGCTGGCACTGGGCGACCGCGTGTATGCGCAGTTCTGCGGCTACGGCCACGCGCTGGACCGCCGCCTCGCCGCGCTGGGCGGCCGCCGGCTGTTCCCCGTGATCGAAGTCGACAACGGCGATGCCGCCGCGCTGGGCCGCTGGTCGCAGGCGTTGGCGGAGCTGGCCGGCATCGATGCGCCGGACATGCCGTCGGCACCGGCGCAGCAGCCGTGGCAGACGTGGCGCCTGGCCACGCGCGAGCTGCTCAATCCGGGCAGCCTCGGTGGCCCCCTGTTTGAAATCGCGTTGACGAACGAAGGCAGCGAACCGTGGCAGGCCGGCGCGCTGGCGGAAATCATGCCGCGCCATGCGGACAGTGTCGTCGCCGCCTACCTGGCGCAGGTGCGCCTGGATGGCCAGGCCGCCGTGCAGCATGACGGCGCAACGCGCACGCTGGCCGACGTGCTGGCAGACAGCGTGCTGCCCGATCCGGGCCACCCGTTCGCCGGTCCGCAGGAATGCGCCGATGCGCTGAAAGTGCTGGCGCCCCGCCGCTACTCGATCGCTTCCGTGCCGGCCGATGGCGCGGTGCACCTGCTGGTGCGCCAGGTGCAGCACGAGCAGGGCCTCGGCCTCGCGTCCGGCTGGCTGACGGTGCATGCGACGCAGTACGGCACCGTGCGCGCGCGCCTGCTGCCAAATCCCGGCTTCGCGCCCGTCGATGACGACGTGCCGTGCATCTTCATCGGCAACGGTTCCGGCCTGGCCGGCCTGCGCGGCCACCTGCGCCAGCGCGTGGCCGCCGGCCGGCAGCGCAACTGGCTGCTGTTCGGCGAGCGGCAGGCCGCGTTCGACAGCATCGGCGCGGCCGAACTGCAAGGCTGGGCGGCCGGGGGCTTCCTGCCCAACCTGGACCTGGTGTATTCGCGCGATGGCGACGGCTACGTGCAAGACCGGCTGCGCACGCAGGCCGACATCGTGCGCGACTGGGTGGCCGATGGCGCCGTGCTGTATGTGTGCGGCAGCCTGGAAGGGATGGCCGGCGGCGTCGATGCCGCGCTGGGCGACATTCTCGGCCGCGATGTGCTCGATGAGCTGGCGGGTGCGGGACGCTATCGGCGGGATGTTTACTGATTCCGGTGCTACGCCTCTGGATTCACGACAGTCAGCGACTCCCCGATCGCATAGAACTGCCCGCCGGCGATGTAGTGCAGGCTGCGCCAGCGCGGGTCGGCATCCTCGAAATGCCAGTGGCCGTCGCGGAACACGCGCGTGTCGGCCCAGGCCCCCACCACTTCGCCGATGAACAGGTCGTAGGCCTGCTGGTTGTGCGGTTCCGGCACGAGGCGGCAGGCCAGCCATGCCGAGCAGCCCGCCACCAGCGGCGCCGGCACGCCGTCCACGCCGAACAGCTCGACGCCGAAGCGGGCCAGCTTGGCGGGATCGTCCGCCAGGCTGTGCGTACCCACGGCGTGCGTCAGCCCGGCCTGCGCCACGGTCGGCACCTGCAGCACGAAGTAACCGCTCTGCTCGACCAGCGCGCGGGTGCGCGCCGACTTGTCCAGCACGACCGTCACCTTGGCCGGACTGAAATCGAGTGCGCAGGCCCACGCGGCGGCCATCACGTTGTCGGTGCCGTCGTGGCGGGCCGATACGAGTACGGTCGGGCCGTGGTTCAGCAGCCGGTAGGCCTTGCCTGGCTCTACTTCCCTGAAAAATTCGTTCATGGTCTGTCCCTGATGTGAGCCGGCAGGATAGCACCGCCCGGCTCCGGCTGCATGCCTGCCCCTTTCGGGGGAGGCGGCCGGCACTTCGTTCCGTCGCCGCCGGATTTGCCCTATACTTCCGGCAACATTAACCGCAAGTCACTCCAAGTCCCGCCATGCCCGGTACGCTCCGCACGGTACTGCTCAAGCCGCTCATAGTCCTGCTGACGATCGCGATCTTCGTCGTCGACGCCTTCACTCCCCTCGACAGCGCCATCGCCGTGATGTACGTGACCGTCGTGCTGGCCACCGTTCACGCATGGCCGCGCCGCGTGCTGGCGGTCACCGCCATGTGCATGCTGCTGACGGTGACCGCCCACCTGCTGACCAATGCGCTGGGCATCGCCGCATCGTCCGTCAGCCGCTGCCTCGTCAGCCTGGCCGGCATCGGCATCAGCGGCTACCTGGCGCATGCCGGCCAGCGCGCCACCGCGCGGCTGCTGCAGCGCGAGGAATCGCTGCGGATGTCGCATGCGCAGCTGGCCCATGTGACGCGCGTGACGACGCTGGGCGAGCTGGCCGCGTCGATCGCCCATGAAGTGAACCAGCCGCTTGCCGCGATGTCCGCCAACGGCGAGGCGGCGCTGCGCTGGCTGCGCCGCGATCCGCCCGACATCGGCGAAGTGCGCGACTCGCTGGAACGCATCCTGGCCGACACCACGCGGGCCAGCGAAGTGATACGCCGCATCCGCAGCCTGGCCCGCAAGAGCGATCCGCAATACGCGCCGGTGGACCTGGCCGACGTGGCGCGCGACTGCGCGGCGCTGCTGCACCGCGAGCTGGCTGCCCATGGCGCCAGGCTGGAATTGCGGCTGGCCGATGCGGTGCCGCCCGTGCCTGGGGACCGTGTGCAGCTGCAGCAGGTGCTGATCAACCTGCTGATGAACGGCATGCAGGCGATGGAGCCGCATGGCGGCGCGCTGCGCCTCGTCGTCGAACGGGCCGCCCCTGATATCGTGCGCATCAGCGTGGCTGACGAAGGGCCCGGCATTCCGGAAGACCAGGCGGGACGGCTGTTCGAGCCGTTCTTCAGCACCAAGCAGGACGGCATGGGCATGGGGCTGCCGATCTGCCGCTCCATCGTCGAGACGCATGGCGGCCGGATCGCCGCCGTGCAGGGCGGCGCCGGCGCGACCATCGAGATCACGCTGCCGGCGGTACAGGAAACGCGGGCATGAAGCCGCTCGTCTACCTCGTCGACGACGATGCCGCGCTGCGCGACGGGCTGGCCAGCCTGCTGCGCTCGGCCGACATGGACGTCGCGCCGTTCGGCACGGTGGCCGACTTCCTCGCCCATCCGCGCGCGGAGCGCAACAGCTGCCTGCTGCTGGACGTGCGCCTGGGTGGCCACAGCGGCATGGACCTGCATGCCGACCTGAAGTCGCAGGGCTGCACGCTGCCCGTCGTGTTCATGACGGGCTTCGGCGACATTCCGATGTCGGTGCGGGCCATGAAGGCGGGTGCCGTCGACTTTCTCGCCAAGCCGGTGCGGGTGGAAGAACTGCTGAGCGCCGTCGGCCAGGCGCTGGCGCACGACCTGGAGTGCCGCTCGCAGGAGGCGGCGCAGTCGGACCTGCGCGAACGTTTCGACACGCTGACGCCGCGCGAACGGGAAATCATGGCGCTGGCGGCGCGGGGCCTGATGAACAAGCAGATCGCCGGCGAAGTCGGCACCAGCGAGATCACCGTCAAGATCCACCGCGGCAATGCGATGAAGAAGATGCAGGCGCGCACCTTCGCCGACCTGGTGCGGATGGCGCAGGCGCTGGCGCTGCGGTGATCCTTGCATATACCCATGTATGATACCGCCCCTCCCCCATAAGCATTAAGCTCTGGACGTTGCAAGCATCGGGAGCGGCAGTGTCCTTTACCAATCAAGAAGTGAGCATCATCGACGATGATGTATCGGTCCGTACGGCTGTCAGCAGCCTGGTACGCTCGCTGGGCCTGCGCGCCCGGCTGTTCGCGTCCGCCGAAGAATATCTCGCCGCCACCACCGGCAGCGACCTGGTCGTCTCCGACGTGCAGATGCCCGGCATCGGCGGGCTGGAACTGCTGGAGCTGCTGCGCGCACGCGACGTGGCCGTGCCGTTCATCGTCATCACCGCCTTCCCCCACGACGGCATCCATGGCCGCGCCATCCGCAGCGGCGCTTCCTGCGTATTGAGCAAACCCTTCCAGGCCGGCGAGATGATCGCGTGCATCGAGCGCGCGCTGGCACGGCACGACGGCGCCAGTCCTGCTGGCTGAACCGGCAAGGTTAATCAAAAGTCATACGCACGTATGATTTCCTTTGCCGCCACCAGACCTTAAGCTGTGGTCACGATGAACGGCGGCACCAGAGGGATGACGCCGGCATCGCCAGATCAACCCACCGCCGAGACCCGCCATGCGCCAGATCGCGATTTCCCGTCCCACCGCACCGCCCGCCGGCCTGCCGGCCGTCTTCGACGTCGACAGCGCCGTCCGCAGCGAACGGCTGCGCTGCGCCCGCGACGTGCACGACATCATGCTGCAGGACCTGACGGCCGTGCTGCTGCAACTGCGCGCCGCCTGCCGCAGCGCCGACCAGGCCAGCCACTCGGCCCACCTGGACAATGCGATGCACGCGGCCGAACAGGGCCTGGCCAGCGCCCGCGATTTCGTGCGGCGGCTGCGCGGCCCGGCCGGTCAGGCACCGGCCAAGGCCGCAGTGACCACCAGCCTGGCACGCGCCGTCGATGGCGCCGTGCGCAACCTGCCGCTGGCTGCCGGCCTCGCGCTGCAACTGGATCTCGCGCAGGATGCCGCACTGCCTGCCGCCACGTGCGAGCAGCTTGCCATGATCGTCCGCGAGGCGGCCGGCAACGCCGCCAAGCATGCGCGGGCGGCGACGATCCGCTGCACGCTGCGCGTACGGGCGAATTCGGTGCAGGTCACCGTCGCGGACGACGGCACCGGCTACGACACCCACGCATGCCGGCGCGGATTCGGCATCGGCGGCATGCACGAGCGCGCGGCACTGGCCGGCGCCGCGCTGACGATCGCCAGCGCGCCCGGCCGCGGCACCACCGTCTTCCTTTCCCTTCCACTCGACGCAGGAGAATGACATGGCCACTTCCGTGATGCTCGTTGACGACCACCCCCTCGTACGCCTCGGCATGGCTGGTGTCGTCGACCGCCAGCCCGGCTTTGCCGTGGTGGCGCAGGCCGGCGACGGCGGCGAGGCGATCGACCTGTACCGCACCGTGCGGCCCGACGTGGTGCTGATGGACCTGATGATGCCCAGGGTGGGCGGGCTGGAAGCGCTGCGCGAAATCCGCATGGCCGATGCCGATGCGAAGATCGTCATCCTCACCAGCTCCGACGGCGAGGAGCACGTGTACCGCTGCCTGCAGGCCGGCGCCCGCGCCTACCTGCTGAAGGACGCCAGCGAGGAACAGGTGGCCGACTGCCTGCAGGCCGTGGCGGCGGGCCGGCGCTATGTGCCGCCGGAAGTGGCGTCGCGGCTGGCCGCGCGGCTGGACAACGACACGCTGACGGGCCGCGAACTGGATGTGCTGCGGCTGCTGGCCGAAGGCATGTCGAACAAGCTGATCGCGCGCGCCGCCGGCATCGCGCCGGGCACCGTCAAGTACCACGTGAAGAACATCATGGCCAAGCTGGATGCGTCGTGCCGCACCGAGGTGCTGCGCGAGGCGGTGCGGCGGGGCATCGTCGATCTCGCTGGTTGAGCGTCGGTCGCCGGTGCCAGGCACCTTGTTCGGGGGCGGCCCGAACAAGGTGCCCGGCACCGGTTTGCCTTATTCCAGTTCGGTAGCCGCCTTCAGTCCCATCAGGCTGTCGCCCAGCCGGATGCCCCGGTCGCCCATCTCGCGGGCGGCGGGAATGCCGTCCTTCAGCAGCCGGTACAGCGCGCTCCACGATGTCTGCGTCTGCGGCATGTGCGTACGTTGCAGCACATTGTCCAGCGCATCGAGCCAGATGCGGTCGACCGTCGTCACGCCCGGCAGCTGGCGCGACGCCAGCCGCGCAAAGCTGAACGCGCGCAGCACGTCGCCCTGCAGCACGAGACCGCCGCCGCGCGCCGTCAGTTCGCCGGGCGAACGTTCGTACACGTCGACGTCCCATTCCGCCGCGCGCAGGCACACGGCGGCCAGCAGGCCGCCGATCGAACCGCCGGCAACGATGGCGCGGCCGCCGGCCGGGGGAAGCGAAAAATCCGCCATGACTGACTCCTGAAGTATCGTTAAGGCCAGTGTAGGGGCCCTGCGGCCGGCACGCCTCTCCCGTTGTTGCAGTGGCGGCGCACGCCGCTGGTCTGGCCGGAGCGGCGCCCGTCAAGTACAATCGCCCGTTCCATTCCCTCGCACCGCCCGATGAACGCAGTCCCACGCCACCGCCATTACCGCCCTGCCGCCCTGCGCGGCCAGGTCGTGCTGTGGCTGGCCGCGTGCGTGTTCCTGCTGCAGATGTTCGCGGCCGCGGTCCATCACGACCACGAAGTGGCGGCGAAATCGCCGCACTGCGTGTCGTGCGCGCTGCACGCGCAGCCGCATGCCGCGCCGCCCGATACCGTGCTGCCGGTCGCGCCGTTCCGCCGGGCGCTGCTGCACGCGCTGTTTACGCCGGATGTTGCGGACCGCATCGCTCCGCGCACCGCCTGGCTGCTGCCGCCGCCGCACGCCCCACCGGTCTTCCTGTTCGCGTAACGCTCATTGCGCATGGCCTGGCCATGTGCGCGCTGCCGCATGCCCGCGGTGGCCATTACACGACTTTTGCAGGAATCAATATGAACAGGAACACCTCATTGCGGTGTCTGGCGCTCGTCGCCGGTACGCTGCCTTGCGCCGTCCTTGCGGACACCACCGACAGCGTCGTCATCACCGGCGAGCGGGCCAGCTACCGCACGCTCGCCGTGGCCGGCGCCACCAAGACGGACGCGCTGCCGAAAGACCTGCCGCAAAGCGTGCGCACCCTTACCAGCGAACTGCTGCGCGACGCCGGCGTGACCAGCCTGTCCGGCGCGCTGGACCTGGCCAGCGGCATCGCCCGGCAAAGCGATCTTGGCGGACTTTGGGACAGCTACTCGATGCGCGGCTTCACCGGCGATCCGAACTTCGGCTCCGACTACATGGTGAACGGCTTCAGCTCCAGCCGCGGCTACAACGGCATGCGCGACATCGCCGGCACGCAGTCGGTCGAGATCCTGAAAGGCCCCGCGTCGGCACTGTACGGCCGCGGCGAACCCGGTGGCACCGTCAACATCCTGACCAAAAAACCCCGTTTCGCGCCGCAGTACACGGTGGAAGGCTCGCTGGCCAGCCACAGCACGCGCCGCGCCGCGGCCGACCTGACGGGTCCCATGTCGGACACCGTCGCCTACCGCCTCAACGTGGCGCACCAGGGCGGCGACAGCTTCCGCGACACGGCGCACATGACGCGCGACTACCTGGCGCCGTCGTTCCTGTGGCTGGCCGGGCCGGACACCACCGTGTCGTACGAGATCGAGGCCACGCGCCAGCGGGCGCCGTTCGACCGGGGCATCCCCGCCATCGGCGGCAAGCTCGGTGCGGTTCCCGTGACACGCTTCCTCGGCGAGCCGGGCGACGGCCCCGTCACCGTCAAGTCGCTGGGCCACCAGCTGTTCGTCCAGCACGGACTGGCCGCCGGCTGGTCGCTGCAGGCCGGCGCCTCCTATCGCGACAGCTCGCTGGACGGCCATTCCAGCGAAGCGAACGACCTGCTGCCGGATGGCCGCACGCTGCGCCGCCAGCGCCGCCACCGCGATTTCTCCGCCACCGACCGCTCCGCCCGCGTCGAGCTGCTGGGCAGCGCCAGCACATGGGGCATCAGGCATGCCTTCCTGTTCGGCACCGATACCTACCGTTTCGATGACACGCGCAAGCAGCTGCGCCGCAATCCGTCGTCCGCCAGTCCGTATGCGATCGACATCTACGCGCCGGTCTACGGTGCGGTGGCCGATCCGCTGACGGTGTCGATCGACACGGTGGAACACCAGCGTGCCAATGCGCTGTATGCGCAGGACCAGCTCACGCTGACCGAAAGCTGGAAGGCGCTGGTCGGCATTCGCCACGACCGTTACCGCCAGACCGTCGTCAACCACCGCACCGCATCGACCAACCGGCAGGCATTGTCGAGCACCAGCCCGCGCGCCGGCATCGTCTACCAGCCGACGGAAACCGTGTCGCTGTATGCCAGCACGGCGCGGGGCTTCCGGCCCAACAGCGGCATCAGCATCGACAACCAGGCCTTCCCCGCCGAAGAGAGCCGCTCGCACGAGATCGGCGCGAAGGTGGAAACGCCGGGCGGCATCGCCGGCACGCTGGCGCTGTACCGCATCGACAAGAAGAACGTGCTGACGACCAATCCGCTCAATACCGACTATGCGATCCCCGCCGGCGAGGTGGCCAGCAAGGGCGTCGAGCTGGACGTTGCCGGCACGCTGCGGCGCGGCCTGCGGCTGTCGGCCGCCTATGCCTACACCGATGCGCGCGTGACGAAGGGCGATGTGACGATCCGCACCGGCAGCCGCTTCCCGAACGTGCCGCGGCACGGCGCCAACGTGCTGCTGGTGGCCGGCGATGCGCAAGCGTCCATCGGTGCCGGTGCGGCCTACGTGGGCGAACGCTTCGGCGACGTGGCCGCATCGAGCGGCTTCGTGCTGCCCGCCTACACCACGGCACGGCTGCTGGCCGCTTATGCACCCGACAAGCACTGGCGCATCGCGCTCAACGTGGACAACCTGTTCGACCGTCGTTACTACGCCAGTTCGTACAGCCAGCTGTGGGTTGCCCCGGGCAGCACGCGCACCGTGACGGCCACGCTGTCCTACCAGTTTTAAGGAATACCGATGTCCAGTAACAGTAAAAGAATCGCGTCGATCGACGTGGCACGCGGCCTGGTGATGCTGCTGATGACCGTCGATCACGTCCGCGAAACCTTCTTCATGCAGCACCAGGTGGCCGACCCGATGGATGTCGCGACCACCAGCCCGGCGCTGTTCTTCTCGCGGCTGGCGGCGCACTTCTGCGCGCCGATGTTCGTGTTCCTCACCGGCCTGTCGGCATGGCTGTATGCGCATCCGCCGGGTGGCGCGCGCGATGCCACCGGCTTTCTCGTCAAGCGCGGCGCGCTGCTGATCGGGCTGGAAATCGTGCTGGTCAATTTTGCCTGGACGGGCACCTTTACGCCGGCCACGCTGTACCTGCAGGTGATCTGGGCCATCGGCCTGGCCATGCTGGCGCTTGCGTTGCTGCACCGGCTGCCGCTGGCGATGCTGGCCCTGCTCGGCGTCGTCATCGTCGCCGGCCACAATGCGCTGGCCGGCGTAACGTTCGCGCCCGGCAGCGCGGCATCGGCCGCCTGGACGATCCTCGAGCAGCGGGGCTTCCTGTTCGACGGCGCCGTGCGGGTAAAAATCAGCTATCCGGTGCTGGCGTGGATCGGCGTGATCCTGCTCGGTTACGCCTGCGGGCCGCTGTATGCGCGTGCCGCGGCGCCGGCCTTGCGCCGCCGCTGGCTGACGGTCGCGGGTGCCGCCAGCCTGCTGTTGCTGGCCGTGCTGCGCACCGTGAACGGCTACGGCGAGCCGGTGCCATGGGCGCCGCAGGCCGATGCGCTGCACACGGCGATGGCCTTCCTGAACTTCACCAAGTATCCGCCGTCGCTGGATTTCATCCTGCTGACGCTGGGCGTGGGCCTGCTCCTGCTGGCCTGGCTGGAGCGCATCGACAACGGCGCCACGCGGGCCGCCGCGGTCTTCGGCGGCGCACCGCTGTTCTACTACCTGCTGCACCTGTATGCGTTGCTCGCCTTGCAGCGCATCGCCGCCGCCCTGCTCGATGTGCCGCGAGCGGATGTCGGACACGTGTGGCAGGTGTGGCTGATCGCCGTGGCGCTGGCTGCCGCGCTGTACTGGCCCTCGCTGCGTTTCGGGCGCTACAAGCGGGACAGCGGCAAGGGCTGGGTGAAGTACTTCTGACGGGCGTCGATTCGCGCCGACACTCTCGCGACAATTGAAGACAATTCCTGCCTGCAAGCCACTTTACAATGGCGTCCGGACCGCAGCCCCCGGACGACCATGGACCAGCTTCCCCGCAAGGATTTGTTGACCGCCCAGAGAGTGGAAGTGGCGCTCGTGTTCCATCGCATGCTCGGCTGCGACGAGGCGGAGAGCTATCTGCGCCGGGCCGGCGTGCCGGAATGCGTGATCGCCCGCGTGCTGGCGGCGCCAGCGGGATGCCGCGATTGCAGCAAGCCCGGTGCCGCCGTCTTCCACGGCCCGGATCAGGCCACGGCATCCTCGTCAGGGAACGCATTGGTGGGTCTGGCGCCCCACAGCGCATAGAACAGGATGTACAGCTCGCACGCGGCCGTCAGCAGGAACGACAGCTGCAGGCCATAGATGTCGGCCAGCCAGCCCTGCACGACCACCAGCGCGCCGCCGGCGATGGCCATGATCAGCAGGCCCGCGCCCTCTTCCGTCAGCGGCCCCAGGCCGCGGATGCCCAGCGTGAAGATGGTCGGGAACATCACGGAATGGAACAGGCCCACGGCGATCAGCGCCCACATCGCCGTCGGCCCGGTGGCGAACGTGGCGACCAGCATCACCAGCGCGGCGCCGATGGCCGCGCCGCCCAGCACGCGCTCGGCCGACATAGACCGCATCAGCACGCTGCCGGCGAAGCGGCCCACCATCATGCCACCCCACAGCAGGAACAGGTAATGCGATGCGCGCTCGTGCGTCAGGTTGCCGATTTCCGGCTGCGACACGAAGTTGATGAACAGGTTGGCCACGCCGATCTCGGCGATCAGGTAGATGAAGATGGCCGGCACGCCGAACACCAGATTGCGGTGCCGCCACAGCGAATGCGCACCCCGCTCCGACTTCGACACGCGCCGCGTGGCGATCGCCGGCAGCGGATAGCGGGCGATCGCCACGGCCAGCAGCACCAGCACGGCGGCCACGATCAGGTAAGGCAGCTGCACGGCCTGCGCATCGGCCAGCCGTTCGGCCTGCGTGAGCACCTGGTCGGCGCCGGCGGTACCGCCCGTCGAACGGCCCAGGATCAGGTAGCCGCCGAACAGCGGCGCGAACGTCGTGCCCAGCGAATTGAAGGCCTGCACGAGATTGAGGCGCGACGAAGCCGTCTGCGGCGGACCGACCACGGCCACGTAAGGATTGGCAGCCACCTGCAGCAGCGTGATGCCGCAGGCGATGACGAACAGCGCGACCAGCGTCACGTAGTAGGACGGCAGCCGCGCCGCCGGGATCATGCCCAGCGAGCCGACGGCCATGATGCACAGGCCGACCACCAGCGCGCGCTTGTAGCCGATGCGCTCGATCAGCCGCGCCGACGGGATCGACGCCACGAAGTACGCGATGAACCACACGGATTCGATCAGCGTCGTCTGCGTATAACTCAGTTCGAACACGCTGCGCAGGTGCGGCAGCAGCGTATTGTTGATGACGGTAATGAAGCCCCAGATGAAGAAAAGGCTTGCCAGCAACGACATCGCCGATTTGTAACTGGCGGGGGCTCCACCCCGCGCGTCCAGCGTGCCGCTTGTAGTATTGGTTGGTCCAGCCACGAAGACAGTCCTTTCCTAGGATCGGAGGCCTATCGTAGAGCGGAAGGGGAAGCGTTACCAATAAATAAATAGCTGCTTGCGATATCTTTTTGGATATCGCCTTGCGAAAGTCTTTCCGCAGCGAAATGCTGCAGTGCCTGTTGCGCTCCGCTGACTTGCTGCGCCGCGCCGCGGGCGACCGGCGTATGCTTGCTTGTATGGCGCAACCCTGCGCCGCACCGAGCAGGATCGCCCATGACCACGAGCACGCTGCACCCGAGGACGTCGCGCTTCAGGCTGCCTCCGCTGAGCGCGCTGCGTCCCTATCTGGCGTTCATCCTGCTGTGGCCGCTGGCCGGGCTGCTGATCGGCGGCGCCTCGTGGTTCGTCCTGCTGCGCAACCTGGACCACGAGCGGCGCGCCATCGAAAGCCAGACGCTGGCCGCCACCGCGATGATCGCGCAGAACCAGGCAGCGCAGACGAAACGCAACCTGGCGATGGTGGACCAGATCCTCATGCTGATCCGCATGCACTGGCAGGCGATGGACGGGCAGATCCGGCTGAGCCAGTTCCGGCAGATGTCCGACCCGGCCGGCGTGCCCCTCAATATCAGCGTGTTCGGCGCCGATGCGGCGCTGGGCATGACCAACGCGGCCGGCGTGTGGACCCGCGACGAGCTGCGCCAGGCGGAAGACCTGCCGTTCTTTGCCGTGCAGCGGCTGCGCGCGGCGGACGACATGTTCATCGGCATGCCCCGCCCGGATGCCGACCGCAACGCGTTCACCGTGCGGTTTTCCCGCAAGCTGCTGGACCGCGAAGGCGAGTTCGACGGCGTGGCCGTACTGTCGCTGGACACGGATGCGCTGGTGGCCGAATACGATCCGGCCCCGCTGGGCCGCCGCGGCTTCCTGGCCGCGGTGGGCAACGACGGCGTGATCCGCGCCTTCAAGGTGGGCGAAACGTTCCGGCAGATGGGCGCGCTGCCGGCGCCGCTGCGGCAGGCCATCGGTGCGCCGGCCGGCAGCGCCTTCATCGGCGGCGAGGGCTTCGGCGACGGCATCAACCGCTACGTCAGCTGGCAGGCGGTCGACGGTTTCCCGCTGGTGGTGCTGGCCGGCGCCGACCAGGATGCCGTGCTGGCGCTGTTCCGTGCCCGCGAGCAGGCGGCGCGCCAGACGGCGCTCGGCGCTTCGCTCGTGCTGCTGCTGGTCGTGCTGGCCGGCATGGCGCTGTCGATCCGGCTGGCGCTGCAACGGCACGGCCTGACGCTGGCGCAGGACGCCTACCGCAAGGCCACCGAAGCCAGCACGGAAGGCTTCTTCATCACCGCCCCCGTGTTCGGCAACGACGGCCGCATCGCCGATTACGTGACAGTGGACTGCAACGAACAGGGCGCGGCACTGTCGAACCGGTCCCGCGACGAGCTGATCGGCAAGCGGCTGTCCGGCCTCGGCGACGACCTGCCCACCGGCGCGGCGATGGTGCTGCTCTGCCAGGCGATGGCCACCGGCACTGCCGAAGGCGACCTCGACATCCAGGGACCGGACGCGCAGCAGCGCCACGTCCGGCTGCAGGCGCGTCGCTCCGGCGACGTGCTGGCCGTCACGCTGCGCGACGTGACGCTGGAAAAGGCCCACCTGGCCCACCTGGAGCGGAAGAACTACGAAGACGTGCTGACGGGCCTGCCGAACCGGGCCTGGGTGGGCAAGGCGCTGCCCGATGCGGTGGCCCGCGCCGAAGAACGGGGTGCGCTGCTGGCCGTGCTGTTCGTCGACCTGGACGGCTTCAAGGCCGTCAACGACACGTTCGGCCATGCGGCCGGCGACGAGCTGCTGCAGATCGTCGCCAAGCGGCTGAAGGTGGCCGTGCGGCCGGGCGATCACGTGGCGCGGCTGGGCGGCGACGAGTTCGTCGTCATCCTGGAAAGCCTGCACGACGCCGCCGAAGCGGCCCACGTGGCGGCGCGCGTGGTGCATGCGTTCCAGGCCGGTTGCCACACGGCGGCCGGCACGGCGATGGTCGGCACGTCGGTGGGCATCAGCATCTGCCCCGGCGATGCGCACGACGTCGACACGCTGCTGCGCCATGCCGACATCGCCATGTACGAAGTGAAAACCAGCGGCAAGAACCGCTTCCAGTTCTTCGATCCGGCCTTCTATGGCGCCATCCGGCTGCGCCAGCAGCGCGAAAAGGAGCTGCGCGTGGCGATCGACGAGAACCAGTTCGTCATGCATTACCAGGTGCGCGTCGATACGGCGACCAGCGAGGTGGCCAGCGTGGAAGCGCTGGTGCGCTGGGATCACCCGACGGCCGGCCAGCTGCGGCCGGACGACTTCATTCCGCTGGCCGAGGAAACGGGGCTGATCGTCGCGCTCGGCGAGCGGATCGTCGACAGCGTCTGCGCCCAGATCGCCGCCTGGACGCGCGAGGGCCACCCGCCGGTACCCGTGTCGATCAATGTGTCGAGCCGCCAGTTCAACGAGCGCGACATCCATGCGCTGTTCCTCCACGCGCTGGAACGGCACCGCATCGCCCCCGAATGCGTGGAAATCGAGCTGACGGAGTCGGCGATGATACGGGATCCGGCCCGCACGTCGGCCAACCTGCACTCGCTGCATGCGCTGGGCATCCGGCTGCTGGTGGACGACTTCGGCACGGGTTATTCGTCGCTGTCGATGCTGCAGCAGCTCGACTTCGATGTGCTGAAAGTGGACAAATCGTTCACGCGCCGCCTTGGCGTGGACTGCCAGGCGGAGATCCTGTTTGCCGCCATCATCACGATGGCCCATGCGCTGGGCATGAAGGTGGTGGCCGAGGGCGTCGAACGGCGCGAACAGATGGACGTGCTGGCGCGGCTGCGCTGCGACGAACTGCAGGGCTATCACATCGCCAGCCCGCTGGCGGCGGACCGGGTGCAGGCGGAAATCCGCCGGCGGCGCGTGGCGGCGGCGTGAAAAGCTGCTTCGGCAGCTTTTTTTCGCCTGTATGGCTCAGTCCGTGTCCAACCTTGGGGTCAACCCTGTTTTTGGACACGAGCTCGACTGTTGGTCCGCCCGCTTGCGTTTCTCTACGGCTGAGGCCGTGTCCACTTGAATGAGGAGGCGAGCCTGATCTGCGGCACTTGCGGTGAACAGCTGTAGCTGCTTAGTTCCCGACCTGGCCAGGTTAGCCATGCCGCAATGCGCAGGGCCCGCCAGACGTCCATGGCGCTGCCAGCGGCCTCATCAAGAAAACCACGTGACGGGTTTGACGAATATCAACAAACTACCCGGTAACCCGACAGGAAAGGCGCCAGAACGTAGACTGGAAGTATCTCCACCACCGGCCAAGACCATGCGCAACGATTTGCCGATCGAACGTGAGGCGGCGGTGCCAGCCGACCCTACCCTCGCTTGCTGCCGCCGCCGTAACTACGTTCATGCCGCCTTCGTCGATGCGGCCATCACGATCCAGGCCAGCCAGGGCACCGAGCGGGCCACCGCGCTGCTGCAGGGCGAAGGCGTGGGAACCGGCGTCATCGACCGCGTGCTGGCGCCCGCCGGCCGGCACCGCCGCCGCACCGGCATGCCGCGCACGCCGGCAGCGTGGCAGGAGGCAAGCGCCGCCTAGGTCCGCCGGTGCGGGGCCGGTTCAGCCGAAGCGGCGCAGCTCTGCTTCGCTGAAGCCCGCGCGCCGCCGGGCTTCCAGATTGAACGGCCCTTTCAGTACGGGTGCCCGGTAGCGCACGACCAGTTCATCGTAGGTCGCATACAAGTCGAGCCCCCGCTGCTCGCACAGCCAGCCGTACCAGCGGTTGCCGATTTCCACGTGGCCCACTTCGTCGCGCAGGATGATGTCGAGAATGGCGGCGGCGTCCGCGTCGCCGGCCTGCGCCAGTTTCGCGCGCAGCGGCGGGATCGCATCCAGCCCGCGCGCCTCCAGCGTGCGCGGCACGAGGGCCATGCGGGCCAGCACGTCGCCGCGGGTGCTTTCCACCATTTCCCACAGGCTGTCGTGACCGGTGAAGTCGCCGTACTGCCAGCCGAGCGACTGCAGGTGGGCAGCCAGCAGGCGGTAGTGGGTCGCCTCTTCGCTGGCCACCTGCAACCAGTCCGTGTAGTAGCGCGGCGGCATGCCGGCAAAGCGCCACAGCGCATCGAGCGCCAGGTTGACGGCGTTGAACTCGATATGCGCCAGCGCATGGATCAGCATCGCCCGCCCTTCCAGCGTGGCCATCGACCGGCGGCCGACGAGCCGGGGCGGCACCAGTTCCGGCCGGGCCGGCCGGCCCGGTACGGGCGCGGCGGGCACCAGGCCGGCGGCGGCGTCCAGCAGGCAGGTGCCGGCCGCGAAGGCCTGCGCCATCGCCTGCACGGCATCCGTCTTGACGACGGGATCGGTTTCGGTGAGACAGTCGAGGGCGCGCTGGCGCAGGTGGGACGGGGATGCCATGAAAATTGAGCCGGGGAAAAGGCGCAGTGTAGCAAAGGCTGTGTCATCCGAGGTTGTTGAAAGCTGCGGCGGTGCAGAGTGGCAAAGCGGGCTTTCAACAATGCTGGATGACAGAGCCGTAGCAAAGGCTGTGTCATCCGAGGTTGTTGAAAGCTGCGGCTACACAGAGCGGCAAAGCGGGCTTTCAACAATCCTGGATGACAGAGCCGTAGCAAAGGCTGTGTCATCCGAGGTTGTTGAAAGCTGCGGCCATACAGAGCGGCAAAGCGGGCTTTCAACAATCCTGGATGACAGAGCCAGGCAACAGGCTGTGTCATCCGAGGTTGTTGAAAGCTGCGGCCATACAGAGCGGCAAAGCGGGCTTTCAACAATCCTGGATGACAGAGCCAGGCAACAAGGCCGCCCGGGCGGACGGCCTTGCCTCGTTTCTCTCCTTGCTACTTGTTCGGCACCAGCGTGCGCGGCACGGCAATGCACATGACGACACCCGAACTGCCCGTCGTCATGCCGCTGCCGTTGGCCAGCAGGTACAGCTCGCCGGCCGCATCCTGCGCCAGGCCCAGCACCGGCAGGCCGATCGGGTCGCGGCGCGGCGCCACCAGCCGTTGCACTTCGTTACCAGCCCCCAGCGTCAGCAACTGGCCGGTGCCCGCCGAGCCCACGTAATCGGCAAAGATGTACTGGCCCTGCAGTGCCGGCATCGATGCACCCGAGTAAACAAAGCCGCCGATGATCGCCTGCCGGGCGGGCGCCTGGCCGGGGCCGTCGGTGTGGTCGTATTCCGCGATCGGGTCGATCAGGCCCGCGGGCAGGCCGGGGCTGGCCTGGTACACGAAGCCGGGACCGGTGCCGTTGCCGTCGAACAGGAACGTGCCTTCCTTGATCGGCCAGCCGTAATTGCCGCCCGCAACGATCTGGTCGATCTCCTCGATGGCGCCCTGGCCCACGTCGCCGGCCCACAGGCGGCCGTCGCCGTCGAACGAGAAGCGGAACGGGTTGCGCAAGCCGTAGGCATAGATTTCATCCGCGCCATCCCGGCCGACGAACGGGTTGTCGGCCGGGATGCCGTAAGCGCCGTTGGCGGAGTTGTTGCCCAGCGGGTCGATGCGCAGGATCTTGCCCAGCACATTGCCCGGCGCCAGGCTCTGGGCATTTCCGCCCGGCACGTGGCCCGGCCCTTCGTCGTCGCCGGCGCCGCCGTCGCCCAGCGAGATGTACAGCAGGCCGTCCGGCCCGAAGGCCAGCGCGCCGCCGTTGTGGTTGGCCTGCGGCTTGTCGATGCGCATCAGCACGCGCGCGCTGGCCGGATCGGGCTGCGGATTTGCCGCGCCCGGCTCGGTGACGCGCCACTCGGTGATCACGCTGTGGTTGGCGGGCGCCACGCCGGACGGCAAGGTGGAAAAGTCGGCCGTCCCCTGCACGGGTTCGGATGTAAACAGGTAGAACCTGCCGTTGCTGGCGTAATCGGGATGGAAGGCCAGCCCCAGCAGGCCGCGCTCGTCGCGCTGCTGCAGCGGGATCAGGCGGCTGGCGACGTCGAGGAACAGAGTGGCCGTCCCCTTGTCGGCGATGCTGCCGGCCACGGGCATCTTCCACACCTGGCCGACCTGGTCGACGATATACAGGTTGGCCGGCTCGCCCGGTGCGACGGCGCCGGCAACGGGCGCCACGATACCCTGCAGCACGGGGCGCAGCAGCGCGGACACGGGGCTGGTGGGGATCAGGCCCGGGATCGGGTCGGGCAGGCGCGTGTTCTGCGCCAGTGCGGCGGCACTGGGGAGCAAGGCGGTGGACAACAGGGCTACGGCGCACAGCAAGGGGCGAAACGTGGTTCCGGTACTGGTCATGGCGGGCCTCCGTGATGGTGGGATGCGCGGGCAGCGCCCGAAAATCATGCGCCACTATTGCCATCCCAACAAGCGCGTTCCGTTTGACCTGCACCGAAAGTGTTGAGTATTTGCCGCGTAATGAAAGGTAAGATTGCGCGCTGTTTCCGCCTGGTGCCAGGGGGTATGGCCGCACGCAAAAAAGCCGCCCCGCAGGGCGGCAACACTACATTCTCACGGATAACCGTTCAGCCCGATCAGCGGCTGTTCTTGTGGCTCTGGCGGCCGGCCGCCGCGTGCTGCTCGGGCGTGCCGCCCTGGACGCCGGCACTGTTGGCCTTGCCGCCGCTCTGGCTGTTGCCGCGGCCGCTGGACTGGCTGGACTGGCCGCTGCGGTTGCCCGACTGCTGGCTGTCCGAACGCTGGTTGCCCGATTGCTGGCTGTCCGAACGCTGGTTGCCCGACTGCTGGCTGCCGTTCGTGTACTGGTTGTGACCTTCGGGATTGTGGTTGTTTTTCGATGCCATGTCGTTCTCCTTGGGTAAGTTAAGTAAAACACTGCATACCCTTCGTGCGACCGGCTGGTCACGCAAAGGAGTAGCCATGGTAAGGGTTGCGCCGCTTCGTTCTTATAAGTCGCGCGGCCACGGCGGCGTAGGACCAGGCCCATCCGGGTGGTCGGACATGCCACTCAGCCGCCGGAACATTCGTTGTCGTTCTGTCCTGTTGGCGAGTCATCCGTTCTGCTTATAACTGGAATCAGCAATGGCAATTGGCACGATCGTGCGCCGTCCGGCACAATGCTTCTGTCTCCTCCAACTCTTCACAGAATTGGACTTCTGCCCGCCCTGAGCGGGCATTTTTTTTGTCCGTTCAGCGGGGAATGCGGGCGATCACCTTGATCTCGAAGTCGAAACCGGCCAGCCAGTTGACGCCGACCGCCGTCCAGTTCGGGTACGGCGCCGCCGGGAAGACCTCGCTCTTGACGGCCAGCACCGTGTCGAACTGGTTTTTCGGGTCGGTGTGGAAGGTCGTCACATCGACGATGTCGTCGAGCCCGCAGCCGCCCGCTTCCAGCGTTGCCTGCAGATTGGCAAAGGCCAGGCGCACCTGCGCCGCAAAGTCCGGCTCGGGCGAACCGTCGCTGCGGCTGCCCACCTGGCCCGAAACGAACAGCAGGTCGTCCGACCGGATGGCGGCGGAATAGGCGTGTGCGTCGTACAGCGCATGACGGCCGGCGGGAAAAACAGCGTTGCGTACACTCATTTCAATGCTCCTTTTGTGGATTCGTGCAGCCACTGTAGCGGTTTGCTTTATTTGGATAAACCTGGATCCACCTGCATCACTGTTTGTATAATCGATACAATCTTGGGAGCGCCGATATGGACAGGTTTGACGGCATGCGGGAATTCGTCCGCGTGGTCGAAACGGGCAGTTTCACGAAGGCGGCCGACAACCTCGGCATCAGCCGCACGACG
>DKJA01000120.1 GCA_002454505.1 Oxalobacteraceae bacterium UBA6704 | reverse complement strand
TAGTCGATCTGGGTCAATATGCAAGCGGGGATATTGACCCAGATCGACTATATTGGTTTATGTAGTCCATCAAAGGGAGGGCGCAGTCGAAAAGTTCGTCATGTCCGCACCATCTCGCGTAAAGCGGAACTACCCTGCCGCATCGTGCATGCGCATCTGAGAGAATTTGAATTCCTCGTCAATGTCCTCACCGGGGGCAAGAGAACGGCGGCCTCCGGCCGCTGTTTTCGTTTCTGCGCGCTCCGTCGCGAAGCCGCCGGCATCCAGCCAGGCCAGATGGCCCCGCTCGGCCGCGGCCAGCCATGCGGCGCGGGCGGCGAGAACGTCGTCCGGCGCGGGGCGGGCGGCACGCCAGCGCGACACCATCAGCTTGGTGGCAAGTTGCGCGCCGGCGTGACGGGCAAGGGCGCTGCGGTCGATCTTGATGGTCATGGCTACCTCCTCGGGAAGGAAAGGCGGGGGCTGTTGAAAGAAAAAGGCGGGAATCGGCACGTACAAAGCATGTAAGAACTGGCCAGCACTGATCAGCCGATTCCTAATTTGTTTCAGTGTATCAACACTAAATCAGCACAGCTTGATATGTCTCAACTGTGTTTCAGTCCGCTACGGGCTTTCCGGTAAAATGCCGGCCCATGAGTAAATTATCCCTGGATCGCATCCTGCAGTCCCAAGGCTTCGGCACCCGCAAGTATTGCCGTACGCTGATCGAGGACGGCGAAGTGGCCGTCAACGGCGCCATTGTGGACAACTACAAGGCCACCGTCGACACGGCCGGCCTCGTGCTGACCGTCTTCGAAGAGGAATGGCGCTACCGCGAGCGCGTCTACATC
This sequence comes from Oxalobacteraceae bacterium UBA6704, assembly GCA_002454505.1. Lineage (GTDB taxonomy): Bacteria > Pseudomonadota > Gammaproteobacteria > Burkholderiales > Burkholderiaceae_D > Rugamonas. Next base: position 26,961 of record DKJA01000120.1, on the reverse strand, counting down.
GCGCTGTACAAGCCGGCCAATTTCGAATGCTCGCGCAAGCCCAGCCACCACCCCGGCGTGCTGACGCTGCTGCCGGAGCAGTTCACGTGGCGCGAAGTGCAGCCCGTCGGCCGGCTCGACCATGACACCACGGGCCTGCTGCTGATGTCCGACGACGGCCCGTTCATCCATGCCCAGTCGTCGCCGAAGCGGCATGTGCCGAAGGTCTACCAGGCCACGACCGCGGAACCGGTCTCGGACGAACTGGTCGCGCGCCTGCTGGGCGGCGTCCAGCTGCACGACGAGCCGGCGCCGCTGGCCGCGCTCGTCTGCGAAAAGCAGGGCGAGCACCAGCTGGAAATCGTGCTGGAGCAGGGTAAATACCACCAGGTCAAGCGCATGCTGGCCGCCGCCGACAACCACTGCAGCGCGCTGCACCGTTCCGCCATCGGCGGCCTGCAGCTCGAAGCCCTCGGCCTGCAGGAGGGCGAGTGGTGCTTCCTGGAAGAAGAGCACCTCGCGTTGCTCGCGCAGTAGGGGGACTGTCCCCGCAGGGGCCTGTCCCCGGGGTTGCCTTTCTATCCACGCCTGCGTAGCCCTGCACCCCTCCATCTGCTACAGTTCCGCCACCTTTACTCCTAGCCCGACCGTCCCATGAAACTCGCCACGCTCAAGGATGGAACCCGCGACGGCCAGCTGGTGCTGGTGTCGCGCGACCTGAAAACCGCCGTCGTCGCGGACGGCATCGCGCCCACGCTGCAGCGCGCGCTGGACGACTGGGCCTTCATCGCGCCCCAGCTCGATCAGCTGTCCCGCCAGCTCAACGACGGCAAGCTGCGCCGCACCTTCGACTTCGAGCCGAAAGACTGCATGGCGCCGCTGCCGCGCGCCTTCCAGTGGGCGGACGGCTCGGCCTACCTGAACCACGTGGAGCTGGTGCGCAAGGCGCGCAATGCGGAGATGCCCGCCTCGTTCCGTGACGATCCGCTGATGTACCAGGGCGGCAGCGACGATTTCCTCGGCGCCCATGACGACATCGTGCTGGCGCGGGAAGAGTGGGGCATCGACTTCGAGGCGGAAATCGCCGTGATCACCGACGACGTGCCGATGGGCGCCGCGCCGGACGCGGCCTTCCAGCAGATCCGCCTGCTGATGCTGGTGAACGACGTGTCGCTGCGCAACCTGATCCCGGACGAGCTGGCGAAGGGTTTCGGCTTCTTCCAGTCCAAGCCAGCCTCCAGCTTCTCGCCCGTGGCGGTGACGCCGGACGAACTTGGCGACGCCTGGCGCGATGCCAAGGTGCACCTGCCGCTGCGCTCCTCGTGGAACGGCAAGCTGGTGGGCCAGCCGAATGCCGGCGTGGACATGGCATTCAACTTTGCCCAGCTGGTCGCCCACGCGGCGAAGACGCGCCGGCTGCGCGCCGGTGCCATCGTCGGCTCGGGCACCGTGTCCAACCAGGACGCGAAGAAGGGTTATTCCTGCATCGCCGAGAAGCGCTGCCGCGAGACAATCGCCGACGGCAAGCCAACCACGCAGTTCATGGCGTTCGGCGACACCATCCGCATCGAGATGCTGGACGACGAGGGCCGCCCGGTGTTCGGCGCGATCGAGCAGACTGTCGCGGCCCCCGGCGGCTGATTGCCGCGCGGCTTGTCGAAAATACCTCGCTTTCCGCCGGGCCCGGCGCTTTGCTGCGTAGTTGCAGCAGGGAAAGCCCGAACTGCCGGCCATTTCCGCCTCTGTTCCCCCCATCGCCCGGCCCGGCCAGCAGGGACAATGCTGTATGGCCGCCAATGGTGGTAAGCCAATTGGCACGAATTCAGGGGTAAATGCATGGCGGAAGACAGCGAAGCCGAAAAGACCGAACCCGCGTCAGAGAGGCGCCTCCAGCAGGCGCGTGACGAAGGCGACGTTCCCCGTTCGCGAGAGGTATCGACGTTTACCGTCCTGATCGTGGCCGGTGCCGGCCTGTACATGACGGGTTCCGGCATTGCCCGCCAGCTGTCCGCCACGCTGGTGTCCGGCCTGTCGCTGACCCGCGAACAGGTGTTCAATCCGCAGATCCTGCTCGAACGCATCCTGGTGGACATCGTGCAGGTGCTGGTCGCCTGCCTGCCGCTGGCGATTGCCATCATGATCGTCGCGATCGCGTCCCCCGTGCTGGTGGGCGGCTTCATGTTCTCCGCCAAGGGCTTCATGCCCAAGTTCAGCAAGCTCAACCCGGCGAACGGGTTGAAGAACATGATCTCCAAGAATGCGCTGGTCGAGCTGGTGAAGGCGGTGCTGAAGACGATCATCGTCGGCTCGGTCGCCTACATGGTGATGATGCGCTACAAGGATGCGATCTTCGGCCTCACCGGCGAACCGCCGTACGAAAGCTACGAGCACATGATGGACATGATCGCGATGAGCTTCCTGATCCTCGTCGGCGCGCTGGGCTTCATCGCCGCCATCGATGCGCCGTACCAGATCTGGCACTACGCGGACAAGCTGAAGATGACCCGCCAGGAAATGATCCAGGAATCGAAGGAATCGGACGGCAATCCTCAGATCAAGGGCAAGATTCGCCAGCTGCAGCGGGAAATGGCCAAGCGCCGGATGATGCAGGATGTGCCTACGGCCGACGTGGTGGTCACCAACCCGACGCACTACGCCGTGGCGCTGAAATATGCCGACGGCGCGAAGGGCGCGCCGAAGGTGGTGGCCAAGGGCACCGATGCCGTCGCCGCGAAGATCCGCGAGATGGCCAAGGAGCACCGGGTGGCGATCCTGGAAGCGCCGGCACTGGCCCGTGCGCTGCACAAGCATACGGACATCGGCGAGGAAATCCCGCACCGGCTGTATGCGGCGGTGGCCGAAGTGCTGGCGTATGTGTACCAGCTGCGCGCGTACAAGCCGGGCGGCCGCTATCCGGACCGGCCGACGAAGCTGGACGTGCCGGCCGACATGGATCCGAACAACGCAGTACCGAAAAACTAAAAGCAGCAGGGGAACAGCACGATGCAAGCGATCAAGATGCGCGGGATGGTGAACACGATTACCGGTGGCAAGCCGGCCAGCCTGGCCGCGCCGGTCCTCATCATCATGCTGCTGGCGATGATGATCCTGCCGTTGCCGGCGTTCATCCTCGACCTGTTCTTCAGCTTCAATATCGCGCTGTCGGTGATCGTGCTGCTGACCAGCCTGTACACGGTGAAGCCGCTGGACTTCATGGCCTTCCCCACCGTGCTGCTGCTGTCGACGATGCTGCGGCTGGCGCTGAACGTGGCCTCGACCCGTATCGTGCTGACGGAAGGCCATACCGGTCCGGACGCGGCCGGCAAGGTCGTCGAAGCGTTCGGTCACTTCCTGATCGGCGGCAACTACACGGTCGGTATCGTCGTGTTCATCATCCTGACCATCATCAACTTCGTCGTCGTGACGAAAGGTGCGGGCCGGATCGCCGAGGTGGGCGCCCGTTTCGCGCTGGACGCCATGCCGGGTAAACAAATGGCCATCGATGCCGACCTGAACGCCGGCCTGATCGGCGAGGCGGAAGCGCGCTCGCGCCGCAGCGAGGTGTCGCAGGAAGCGGAATTCTACGGCGCGATGGACGGTGCGTCGAAATACGTACGCGGCGATGCGGTGGCCGGCATCATGGTCACCGTGATCAACGTCGTCGGCGGCCTGCTGGTCGGCCTGATCGCGCACGACATGGCGTTTGCCGATGCAGCCAAGACGTACACGCTGCTGGCCATCGGCGACGGCCTGGTGGCGCAGATCCCGTCGCTGATCATCTCGCTGGCGGCCGGTGCCGTCGTGTCGCGGGTGGCGTCGGACAACGATATCGGCAGCCAGCTGATCGGCCAGCTGTTCTCGAAGCCGCAGGTGATGTACATCACGGCGGCCATCATCGGCGGCCTGGGCCTGATCCCCGGCATGCCGAACCTCGTGTTCCTGCTGCTCGCGGGCAGCCTGGGCGGTGCCGGCTACATGCTGTCGAAGAAAGCGAAGGAAGAGGCCGAGGCGGGTAACGCACCGGGCGGTGCGCCACGTGCGGCCGGCGGTACGGGTGCCGGTCCGGCGGCGGGCGGCGCGGCCGGTGGCGGCAAGGGCGACGCGGCGGAGAGCGAAGAGGCCAGCTGGGCGGACGTGATGGCCGTCGACACGCTGGGCCTGGAAGTGGGTTACCGGCTGATCCCGCTGGTGGACAAGGCGCAGAGCGGCGAACTGCTCAAGCGCATCAAGGGCATCCGCAAGAAATTCGCCCAGGAGGTCGGCTTCCTGGCGCCGCCGGTGCACATCCGCGACAACCTGGAGCTGAAGCCGTCCGCCTACCGCATCACGCTCAAGGGCGTGGAAGTGGGCACCGGCGAATCGTTCAACGGCCAGTTCCTGGCGATCAACCCCGGCATGGCCAGCGGCACGCTGCCGGGCCTGGCCACGACGGACCCCGCCTTCGGCCTGCCGGCCACGTGGATCGATGCCGGCATGCGCGACCAGGCGCAGGGCATGGGCTACACGGTGGTCGATGCGGGCACCGTCGTCGCCACGCACCTGAACCACCTGATCACCACGCACGCCTCCGAGTTGCTGGGCCGCGGCGAAGTGCAGGCGCTGCTGGATCACATCGGCAAGGAATCGCCGAAGCTGATCGAAGACCTGGTGCCGAAGATGCTGTCGCTGTCGGCCCTGCAGAAGGTGCTGCAGAACCTGTTGTCCGAAGGCGTGCACATCCGCGACATGCGCTCGATCATCGAAGCACTGGCCGAGCACACGGCCCACACGCAGGATCCGAACGAACTGACGGCGCTGGTGCGCATCGGCCTGGGCCGCGCGATCGTCCAGCAGCTGTTCCCGGGTAACGGCGAACTGTCCGTGATGACCCTCGACAACCGGCTGGAACGCCTGCTGATGCAGGCCCTCGCCACCGGCGGCTCGGACGGTGCCGGCATCGAGCCGGGCCTGGCCGACACGATCGCCCAGCAATCCCACCTCGCCGCGCAGCAGCAGGAAGCGCTGGGCGTCACGCCGGTGCTGCTGGTGCCGGGCCCGCTGCGGCCGCTGCTGTCGCGCTTCCTGCGCCGCGCGCTGCCGCAGCTGAAGGTGCTGTCGCACGCCGAGATCCCCGAGACGAAGACCATTCGCGTCACCGCGCTGGTCGGCGCCCAATAGGCTGGGGACTGTCCCGGCAGGGGCGGTACGGCGCTCCGGCTGTCCCCGGGGTTGCAGTTTCGGCGAACAGCCAAGTCAAAAACAACCCCGGGGACAGTCCCCATGAAGCCGGGGACAGTCCCCGTCACTTCCAGTTATTCCATGCCTTCAGCACCGCATTCGGATACTCGGCCCGCCCGCGGCTGCCGTTGTAGCGGCCCAATGCCAGGTACAGGTCGCCGCGCTCCATATCCAGGTACATGCGCAGGATCGCGCAGCCGTAGCGCAGGTTCGTCTGCATGTTGAACAGCGCGCTGCGGTTGCTGTCGCCGATCACATTGGTCCAGAACGGCATCACCTGCATGTAGCCGCGCGCGCCGACGATCGACACGGCGTATTTGCGATACGCCGATTCCACCTGAATGAGTCCCAGCACGAGCCCCGGATCGAGGCCGGCGCGGCGCGCCTCGTACCACGCCGTCTCGAGGAATTCGCGGCGGTGCTGCGTGTCCGGCAGCTTGCGTTTCAGCCGGTCGGACATCTGCGCCAGCCAGGCATCGTAGCGCTGCTGGTCGACGGGATTGGTGAACGTGGGTTTCGGCGGACGCGCATCGCGGATGGCGCTGGACAGCGCCACGCGGACCGAGTCCGCCAGCGCTTCTTCCTTCTGGTTGCCGGCAAAGCCGAGCGGCGAGCACAGCACGCCGGTGGCGAAGGCCAGCGTATGCCACCAGCGCAGCGGCAGCGCCCACCAGCGGCGCCGCTCGCGGCCACTGCCGCCATACTGGTGGCTCATGCTCACTGCTGCACTTTGCCCTTGATGAAGGCCACGATGTCGGCCAGCGGCACGTTGGTCGCCTCCGTATCGCGGCGGCCCTGGTATTCCAGGTTGCCTTCCTTCAGGCCGCGGTCGCCGATGACGACGCGGTGCGGCACGCCGATCAGCTCCCAGTCGGCGAACATCTGGCCCGGACGCAGGCCGCGGTCGTCGATGATGACGTCGATGCCGGCAGCGGTGGCATCGGCGTACAGCTGCTCGGCTGCTTCCTTGACCGCTTCGCTGCGGTCCATGCCCATCGGGCACAGCACCAGTTCGAACGGCGCGATCGGCGTTGGCCAGACGATGCCCTTGTCGTCGTAGTTCTGTTCGATCGCGGCGCCCAGGATGCGGGTGATGCCGATGCCGTAGCAACCCATCTGCAGCGGCGCCGGCTTGCCGTTCTCGTCGAGGAAGGTGGCCTTCATCGCTTCCGAGTAGGCGGTGCCCAGCTGGAACACGTGGCCCACTTCGATGCCCCGCTCGATGGCCAGCACGCCCTTGCCGTCCGGCGAGGCATCGCCTTCGACGACGTTGCGCAGGTCCGCCACGATGTGCGGTTCGGCCACGTCGCGGCCCCAGTTCGCGCCGATGTAGTGGTAGTCCACCTCGTTGGCGCCGGTGACGAAGTCCGCCATGTTGGCGACCGTGCGGTCGGCCACGATGGTGACCGGCGCCTTGGTGCCGATCGGGCCCAGGTAGCCGGGCTTGCAGCCATAGACTTCCTGGATCTCTTCTTCGGTGGAGAAGCGGTACGTGCCCTGCAGGCCCGGCACCTTGGCGGCCTTGATCTCGTTCAGTTCATGGTCGCCGCGCAGCAGCAGCATGAAGTACTGCTTCGTGACCTTGCCGTCCTTTTCCTCTTCGGCGGTCAGCGCGATGGTCTTCAGCGTCTGCGCAAGATCCATGTTCAGCAGCTTGGCCACGTCTTCGCATTTCGCCGCTTTCGGCGTGGACGTCTTGGTCAGTGCGGCCGTGGCGGCACCGCGCGTGCCGGTGGCGATCGCCTCGGCTGCTTCCATATTGGCCGCGTAGTCGGACGTCGGGCAGTACACCAGCGCGTCTTCACCGGTGCTGGCGATCACGTGGAATTCATGCGAGCCGGTGCCGCCGATGGCGCCGTTGTCCGCCGCCACGGCGCGGAACTTCAGGCCGAAGCGGGTGAAGATCTTCGTGTACGCGTCGAACATCACCTGGTAGGACTGCTGCATGCCTTCCAGGTTGCGGTCGAAGGAATAGGCATCCTTCATCGTGAATTCGCGGCCGCGCATCAGGCCGAAGCGGGGGCGGCGCTCGTCGCGGAACTTGGTCTGGATGTGGTAAAAATTCAACGGCAGCTGGCGGTACGACTTGATCTCGGTGCGCACGACATCCGTGATCACTTCCTCGGAGGTTGGCTGCAGTGCGAACTCGCGGCCATGGCGGTCCTTCATGCGCAGCAGTTCGGCGCCCATCTTGTCCCAGCGGCCCGTTTCCTGCCACAGCTCGGCCGGCTGCACCAGCGGCATCAGCAGTTCGATGCCGTGGGCACGATTCATCTCTTCGCGCACGATCGCCTCGACCTTGCGGATCACTTTCAGGCCCATCGGCATGTAGGTGTAGATCCCCGAGCCGATCCGCTTGATCATGCCAGCGCGCATCATCAGTTTGTGGCTGGCGATTTCAGCGTCCGAAGGCGCTTCTTTGAGTGTGGAAATAAAAAACCGTGACGCACGCATATCAGTGAATTCTTTTCAAAAAGAGAGGGTTATAATCAACCTAATTTTAAAGGATTAGCTGGCTGATGCATCCATCATTTATACAAATGCGTTCAACTGCGGCATTCAACTGCAGGCCCGCCGGCCGTTTCCCTGCGAGGAAACGGCACCGGTGGGCAGACTCGTGGGCAAAAATGTAAGAGGGATGGCGTAACAGAACTGCATCGGCCGCAGAAAGTATTGAGGTGCAATATGCTCGATCGGGAGGGGTTCCGCCCCAACGTCGGCATCATCCTGCTGAACGCTCATAATGAGGTGTGGTGGGGCAAGCGGGTGCGCGAGCACTCATGGCAATTTCCGCAAGGCGGCATCAAATACGGCGAAACGCCGGAGCAGGCGATGTACCGCGAACTGCAGGAGGAAATCGGGCTGCGGCCGGAGCATGTGAAGATCGTCGGCCGCACGCGCGACTGGTTGCGCTACGAGGTGCCCGATCACTTCATCAAGCGCGAGATCCGCGGCCATTACCGTGGCCAGAAGCAGATCTGGTTCCTGCTGCGGATGTGCGCGCGCGACAACGAAGTGAACCTGCGCCTGACGGATCATCCGGAATTCGATGCGTGGCGCTGGCATGAATACTGGGTGCCGCTGGACGTGGTGATCGAGTTCAAGCGCGAGGTGTACCAGCGCGCGCTGCAGGAACTGTCGCGCTTCCTCACGTGGCCGCCGAACGGCGAACGGCGCCACTCGTCGCGCTACCTGCGCCAGCCGCACGGCCGCGGGCAGCAGGGCCAGAAAGGCCCGCAGCAGCTGGGCGCGCCGTCGGAAATCGTCGCCTGCGACGGTTCCGGCATGACAGCCTCGGACAAGCCTTAGTCCGGCATCCTCCCGATGCCCTCCCGCGCGGCACCGCCTGCGCCGGAGGGCGTTTCTTTGTACAATAGCCGCCCTGCCAGCGCTTTCGCCCGCCTCCCAATGTTCACCCCTTCTTCCCACGACGTCCGCCGCTTCTTCTGCGAAGTGTTCCGCAAGAATGCCGCCCATGAAATCCTGACCCCGCTCGAAGCGATGGCGCTGGACTGGGTGCGCGTGCATCCGGAATACGACAATTCGCTGGCCGATGTCGAAGCGGCGCTGGCCAAGGATTATTCGGTGGAAGGCGGCGAGGCGAATCCTTTCCTGCACCTGTCGATGCACCTGTCGATCTCGGAGCAGGTGTCGATCGACTCCCCGCGCGGCATCCGCGCCGCCTACGAGGCGCTGGCGCAGAAACTCGACTCGCCGCACGAGGCGCAGCACGAGATCATGGAATGCCTGGGCGAGATGATCTGGAAGTCGCAGCGCAGCGGGCTGCCGCCGGATGGCGAGGCGTACATCGACGCCATCAAGCGGCGGGCCAGCAGGTGACAAACGCGGGCACTCGGCTGGGGACTGTCCCTGCAAGGGCCTGTCCCCGGGGTTGCCTTTGACTTTGCAAAAGCAGGGGCAGCCGGGATGCGGGACCATCCTGTTTTACAGGAAATTTCCCGTAAAACAGGGTCTGTCCCTATTTTTTAGCGGTGATTGACCAGCGTCCCCGGCAGGCTGTGGAAGTAAGCGGCCAGGTCCTGGATGTCCTGGTTCGACAACGGCTTCACCTGCCCCGTCATGATCGCGTTGTTACGGCCGTTGGCGCCGTCGCCCCGTTTGTACGCGGTCAGCGCGTGGGCCAGGTAGTCGCGGTGCTGGCCGGCCAGCTTCGGATAGCTGGGGTCGATCGGCGAGTTGTAGTCCTTGCCGTGGCACGTGGCGCAGGCGTATTTGTCGGCCAGCGCCTTGCCGGCGGTGACGTTGCCGGCGGCCGAAACGGTGGCGGCGGCGGTGCAGCAGGCCAGCGCGAGCAGCAGTTTTTTCATCGTCGTTCCCCTCATTTCTGCTGCGCGTAGTAAGCCGCGATGTCGGCGATGTCCTGGTCGGACAGGCTGACGGCGATGCCCTTCATCGACGGATGCTTGCGATCCCCCTTCCTGTACGCGTTCAGTGCGGCTTCGATATAGCGCGCGTTCTGGCCGCCGATCTTCGGCACCTGGAACACTTCGGGGAAGGTTGCCTTGTAGCCGGGGATGGCGTGGCAACCGATGCACATTTCGATCTTGGCTGGTGCGGCAGCGGGGTTGCCGACGATGTCCGCCGCGGCGGCCGCGTGCGAAACGCCGGCAAGCGCGATGGCAGTGGCAAACTGCGCAATGAGAATTTTCATGGGTGGCTAGTCGAATCAAAAAAGGTAATCGGAGGGGACTCATTCTGGTACCGCCATCTCGCGGTCCCCCTTGCTGCTTACGCAAATACTTGACTGTCTTACTACCAATTGCCGATTCTAACCTAGCTATTTACTGTCGTCCACAAAGTTGCCGGACGGTTCGTAACGAGCGGCCGCATCTACCGTATACTTGGGCCTTTCCACTCCTCCAACGGAAAGCCCGTCCATGCACGCTGACCACAAAGCCGCCCGTTTCGAAGGCTCCGCCAACTACGTCGCCACCGCCGACCTGAAGCTGGCCGTCAACGCCGCCCTCACGCTGCAGCGCCCACTGCTGATCAAGGGCGAGCCGGGCACGGGCAAGACGATGCTGGCCGAGGAAGTGGCCGCCGCGCTGGACCGTCCGCTGCTGCAGTGGCACATCAAGTCCACCACCAAGGCGCAGCAGGGCCTGTACGAATACGATGCGGTATCGCGGCTGCGCGACTCCCAGCTGGGCGACGAGCGCGTGCGCGACATCCACAACTACATCGTCAAGGGCGTGCTGTGGCAGGCGTTCACGGCGCCGGAACCGGTGGTGCTGCTGATCGACGAGATCGACAAGGCCGACATTGAATTCCCCAACGACCTGTTGCGCGAACTGGACCGGATGGAGTTCTACGTCTACGAAACGCGCGAGATGGTGGTGGCCAAGCACCGGCCGCTGGTGATCATCACGTCGAACAACGAGAAGGAATTGCCGGATGCCTTCCTGCGCCGCTGCTTCTTCCACTACATCGCCTTCCCGGACCGGGACACGATGGCCGCCATCGTCGGCGTGCACTTCCCGCACCTGAAGCAGGAGCTGCTGGCGCAGGCGCTGCAGACTTTCTACGAGGTGCGCGACGTCTCCGGCCTGAAGAAGAAGCCGTCCACATCGGAATTCCTCGACTGGCTCAAGCTGCTGATGGCCGAGGATATTTCGCCGGAAGCCCTGCGCAGCAAGGACCAGAAGGCCATCGTGCCGCCGCTGCACGGCGCGCTGCTGAAGAACGAGCAGGACGTGCACCTGTTCGAGCGGCTCGTGTTCATGTCGCGGACGAACCGATGATCACCGTCGCGCCGGTCACGCTGGAGCACAATGGCGTGCGCCTCGAGCCGCTGGGGCCGCAGCATGCGGACGGCCTGCGCGCCGCAGCCTGCGACGGCGAGCTGTGGAAGCTGCGCGTCACCTCCGTGCCGGAACCGCATGAAGTGCCGGCGTACATCGCCACTGCGCTGGAAATGCTCCCTTCCCGCCTGGCGTTTGCCGTGATCGACAGCGCTACCGGCGCGGTCATAGGCTCCACCAGCTACCACGACATCGTGCCCGCCATCGACCGCGTGGAGATCGGCTACACGTGGTACGCGCAGAGCCGCCAGCGCAGCCACGTCAACGCGTCATGCAAGCGGATGCTGCTGGCGCACGCCTTCGACACGCTGGGCTGCGCGGTGGTTGGTCTGCGCACCGATAACTTCAACCACGCTTCGCAGGCCGCGATCGAACGGCTGGGCGCGAAGAAGGACGGCGTGCTCCGCCACCACGCGCAGCGCCGCGACGGCACCGTGCGCGACACGGTCATGTACAGCATCGCGCACGGCGAATGGCCGGAGGTGCGCGCGCAACTCGACTACCGGCTGCAGCGGGAGCGCTGATGCTGATCGACTTCTTCTTCACGCTGAAGGATGCGAAGATCCCCGTCACCATCAAGGAATTTTTGACCTTGCTGGAGGCGCTGGAGAAGCACGTCGTCACGCAGTCGCTGGATGACTTCTACTATCTCGCCCGCCTGACGATGGTGAAGGACGAAGCCCATTACGACCGCTTCGACCGCGCGTTTGCCCAGTACTTCCGCGGCATCGACGCCGCGTTCGAGGGCAAGAGCGCGATCCCGCTGGACTGGCTGGTGCAACGGGCGAAACGGGAGCTGACCGACGAGCAGCGCGCCCAGCTGGAGAAGTTCGGCTACGACAAGTTGATGGACCGGCTGCAGGAACTGCTGAAGGAACAGAAGGAACGCCACGAAGGCGGCAGCAAGTGGATCGGCACCGGCGGCACGTCGCCGTTCGGGAATGGCGGCACCAATCCCGAAGGCATCCGCATCGGCGGCAAAGGCGGCAACCGCACGGCCGTCAAGGTCTGGGACCAGCGCAGCTACAAGGACTACGATTCGGACCGCGAACTGGGCACCCGCAACATCAAGGTGGCCTTGCGCCGGCTGCGCCGCTTCGCCCGCGACGGCGCGGCCGAGGAACTGGCGCTGGAGCAGACGATCCGCGCCACCGCCAGCAATGCCGGCTTCCTCGACATCCGCATGCAGCCGGAGCGCCGCAACAACGTCAAGGTGCTGATGCTGTACGACGTGGGTGGGTCGATGGACGATCACATCGAGCGCACCGAGGAACTGTTCTCCGCCGCGAAGACAGAGTTCAAGAACATGGAGTTCTTCTACTTCCATAACTGCGTGTACGACTACCTGTGGAAGCACAACCGGCGCCGCAACGCCGAGCGCTTTCCCACCTGGGACGTGCTGCGCAAGTACCCGGCCGATACGAAGCTGATCTTCGTCGGCGACGCCACGATGAGCCCCTACGAGGTGCTGCAGCCGGGCGGCTCCGTCGAATACAACAACGAGGAGGCGGGTGCCGCCTGGCTGGCCCGCTTCACGCACGCGTTTCCCAAGTTCGCGTGGCTCAATCCGGAGCCGGAAGGCCTGTGGCAGTACCGTCAGTCGATCGCCATCATCGGCCAGCTGATGAACGGGCGGATGTATCCCATCACGCTCGATGGGCTGGAACGGGCGATGCGGGTGCTGGCGAAGTAAGCGCTTTTACACAAGCTTTACATCGGGCCGCATTCTCTTTACGGCATCGATATGGCGCCGCTGCTATCGTGAATCCGTGTTCAACCACCGATAGCCCACCATGATCGTCACCGTTGTCAGCGAGGGCGCCTGCGACGCCAAGCTCGCCCTGGCCGAACGCCTGGCCGCCCACCGCAGCCGCGCCGGCCGCAAGGTACTGCTGATGGATGCCGATTCGGCGCCCCATGCGCATCCGCCGACGCTGATCTCCGCGAAGTGCATCAGCGGCAAGGGCGTCGGCCCGGAGCTGGAAAACATGGGCCAGCGCTTCGAGGACATCGTCGTCGATGCCGACGGCCGCGACTCCCAGGGCAGCCGCGCCGCACTGATCGCCGCGCGCGTGGTCGTCGTGCCGGCCGACAGCGTCCACGGCGACCCGGCCCGCGCCGTCCGCCTGGCCGAGCGCATCGGCAACGCCCGCCTGTTCAACCCCGCGCTGCGCATCGTCATCGTCCCCTGCGACGGCTGCGCCGCCTCCGCCGTCCTCACCCGATGCCTGCCCGGCGCCGAACTGCCCGCCAACGACGACGCGCTGTACGCCAGCGTGTTCCGCTAGCGTCTCCTACAGCCGAGCCCGTGTCCACCATGGTGTCAGACACCACGGTGGTAAAAGTGGACACGAGCTTGACAGCTTATAGATGAGCCCGTGTCCATGTCGGTGCCTGACACCAGGGTGGGGAAAATGGACACGAGCCCGGCCGTAATCAGAACACTTTCGATATCGTCAGCACCACCGCATCCCTGCCGGTAAACTTGCCGTTGACGGGCGATGCGTACGCGTCCTTGTCGGCATTGGTGCCGATGTAGGCCAGCGCCACGGTGACGATGCCGAAGTCCTTCGTCACGCCCGCCTTCCAGTCCGTGTAGCTGGCGCTCGCATGGTTGCGCACTTTCTGGCGGCCGGCGTGCAGGTTCAGGATCCAGCCTTCGCCCAGATCCTGGTTCAGCGCAGCATCCACGTAGCCGCTGTTTTTACTGTCGGCGAAGCCGAACAGGTTCGTCGTCGCGTGCGAGTATTTCAGCGTGGCCGGGCCGTAGCCGACCTGGCCATAGAGCTCCAGCGTATTCGCGCTCGGATCGAGGCCGTTCGACGGATAGGCGTAGCCCAGCACACCCACGTCGTACGTGACGCCGCTGCCGATCTCGCCCCGTTTGCCGGCGTAGAGGTCGATCTCGATGTCGCCATCGCCGCCCGCATCCTTCGTCCATTTGATCGTCGATGCCCACACGCCCGCATAGAAGCCGGTGCCGCTGTCGGTCCAGTCGGCGCCGCCCTGCAGCGCCGGTTGCAGACGGGTCTGCGAGATGCCCCGGTAGCGGTAGTCGGACACGCCGGCCGCGTTGAAGGTCAGCGTGGAGGCTTCCTCCGCATAGGCCGAGGCGGCAAAAGCGAGGGCAAGCAGGGAGCCTGAAATCAATCGTTTCATAGAGGTCTTTCAAATCGTAGGGATGAACAGGGCCTTCGCCGGCGCGTCGAAGAACGCGGCGGCGCAGCTGGCCTAACGCTGCGAATTAAATAAGGACGCTAGCCGGGCGACAGCAGCAGCCGGTAGCCGACCGCCGTCTCCGTCAGCAGGTGGACGGGTTGCGCGGGGTCGCGCTCCAGCTTCTGGCGCAAGTGACCCATGTAGATGCGCAGGTAATGGCCGTTCTCCGAATGGGACGGCCCCCAGACTTCGCGCAGCAGCTGCGGGTTGGTCACCACGCGGCCGGCGTTATTCACCAGCACCGCCAGCAGCCGGTATTCGGTGGGCGTCAGGTGCACCATCTGGCCGCCACGCGTGACCATGCGCGCCTGCAGGTCCACCTTCACGTCGCCGAACTGCACGATGCCGCTGCTGTCCTGTTCCGGCGTACGGCGCCGCCGCTGCATGGCCCGCACGCGCGCCAGCAGCTCGCCGACGCCAAATGGCTTGGTCAGATAGTCGTCCGCACCGGCATCGAGGGCACGGATCTTTTCTTCCTCGCTGACGCGCGCGGACAGCACGATCACCGGCACCGTCGACCACTTGCGCAGGTCGGCGATCAGGTCCACGCCATCGCCATCGGGCAGGCCCAGGTCGACGATGACGAGGTCCGGCCGGCGCGTGCCCACGTCGATCAGGCCGCGGTTCATCGTCGCCGATTCCTGCACGTTCCAGCCCTCCTCCTCGAGCGCCATGCGCACGAAGCGGCGGATTTGCGGTTCATCTTCGACCAGCAGGGCGGTCGGCTGTAACTTATCGTTCATCTAGAGGTTCCTCCGGCAGCGCGGGCGGTGTGCCCAGCGGCAGCGTCAAGACGATCGCGGCACCGCCTTGCGGCGCCCGGCGGGCGGCAATCGTGCCGCCATGCGCCTGGACGATCGCCCGGCAGATCGCCAGCCCCAGGCCGACACCCGGCCGGGCCGACTCGCGTTCGCCGCGCGTGAATTTTTCAAACAGTGCTTCTTCCTGGCCCGGCGGCAGGCCGGGGCCATCGTCGGCCACGGTCACCGCCAGCTGGCCATCCTGCGCCAGCGCGGAGATGGTGATCGTGCTCCCGGCCGGCGTGTACTTGGCCGCGTTTTCCAGCAGGTTGCACAGCACGCGCTCGATCAGCACCGCGTCGTAGCGCACCAGCGGCAGGTCCGCCGGCAGTCGCGTGACGGCGTGGTGCCCGGCCAGCAGCGTGCGGCTGACGCGCAGTGCCGTGCCGACGGTCTCCTCCAGCGCCTGCCATTGCAAATTCAGGTGGACGGCACCGCTTTCGATGCGCGCCATGTCCAGCAGGTTGGCCACCAGAGTACTCATGCGCACAGTCTCTTCCTGCAGCGAACGCGCCATCTCCAGCTGCGACGGTGCCAGCGCCGGCTTCGACATCGCCAGCGATTCGGCCAGGCCGACCAGCGACGTCAGTGGCGTGCGCAGATCGTGCGACAGCGCCGCCAGCAGCGAATTGCGCAGCCGCTCCGACTCCATCTGCACCAGCGCGCCCTGCGCCACATCGATGTAGTGCACGCGTTCCAGCGCAATGGCGGCCAGCGCCGCGAACGTATCGAGCTGGCGGCGCTGCTCCGGCACCAGCAGCCAGCGGCGGTCGCGCGGTTCCAGCGCCAGCACGCCCCGTGTGCGCATCGGCGCGATCAGCGGCAGATAGAACAGCGGCGACGACGGCAGCGTGCCCGTGCCGATACCGGCCGGCGCCGCATGATCGAAGGCCCACTGCGCGATGCCCAGGTCCGGCGCGTTCATGCCGGGCGACGCCGGCGCATCCAGCCGCCCCTGCGCATCGGGCAGCAGCAGCGTCACTTGCGCGCGGAAGGCCTGCGCCAGCGTGCGGGCCGTGATGTCGTACACCTGCTCCGTCTGCAGCACGCCGGTCAGCTCGCGCGCATATTCGTACAGGGCGCGTGCCCGCTCCTCCCGCTGCGATGCCACGCGCGCCTGGAAGCGCAGGCCGGCCGTCAGATGGCTGGTGATCAGCCCCACCACCAGCATCACGACAAACGTGATCAGGTACTGGAAATCGCTGACGACGAACGAGAACGTGGGCTGCACGAACAGGTAATCGAAAGCGGCGACGCCGATGAAGCTGGACAGCACCGCCGGTCCCCGCCCCAGCCTGAACGCCACCAGCAGCACCGCGAGCAGGAACAGCATCGCGATATTCGTCAGCTCCAGCGTGCCGGCCAGCGGCAGGCCGGCGATCGCGACGGCGCCGCTGGCAGCCGCGGCCAGCGCATAACGCGGCCAGCCACCGACCACAGCATCGTCACCAAAGAAATTTCCTGTAAAACAAGGCGGTCCGGCGCTCCGGCTGTCCCTGTTTTTGAGGAAAGAGTTTTCTGCGGACGCCACTTCGATGATGTCCAGCTCCGGTGCCGCGGCGGCGATGCGGCGCAGGTGCGGGCGGCGCCAGGGCCAAGTGGGCGTGGCGCGGCCCAGCACGACTTTCGAGATGTTCTGTGCGACGGCGTAGCGGGCGATGGCGGCGCCGATGTCGTCGCCGGCCAGCACGGCAGTAGTGGCGCCCAAATCCTGCGCCAGCTTCAGCGTCTGCAGGATCTGCTCGCGGTGAGAGGCCGGCAGCCGTTGTAGCGACGGCGTCTCCACGTACACGGCATGCCACTGCGCGTTCAACTGGCCGGCCAGCCGTGCGGCGCTGCGGATCACCTGCTCGCCGCCGGGCCGCGGACCGACGCAGGCCAGCAACGCCACGCCCGTCTTCCACAGGGGGCTGATGGATTTTTCGATCCGGTAGGCCTGCATGTCGTCGCCGATGCGTTCGGCCGTGCGGCGCAGCGCCAGCTCGCGCAGCGCGATCAGGTTCCCCTTGCGGAAGAAGTTCTGCGCCGCCCGTTCCGCCTGCGCGGCCTGGTACACCTTGCCGTCCTTCAGCCGCGCCAGCAGTTCATCGGCCGGCACGTCCACCAGCACCACCTCGTCGGCGCGGTCGAACACGGTGTCCGGCAGCGTTTCCGCCACGCGGATGCCGGTGATGCCGCCGACGACGTCGTTGAGGCTTTCCAGGTGCTGCACGTTCACCGTGGTGAACACGTCGATGCCCGCATCGAGCAGTTCTTCGACATCCTGCCACCGCTTCGGATGCCGCGCGCCGGGCGCGTTCGAATGGGCCAGCTCGTCGACCAGGATCAGCGCCGGCTGGCGCGCCAGCGCCGCATCCAGGTCGAATTCCGGCAGCGCCTTGCCGCGCCACGCCACCTGCTTCAGCGGCAGCACGTCCAGCGATTCCAGCAGCGCTGCGGTATCCGCGCGGCCGTGCGTTTCAACGATGCCGACCAGCGGCTGGCCGCCGTCGGCCTGCAGCTTGCGGGCGGCGGCCAGCATGGCGAACGTCTTGCCGACGCCGGCCGACGCGCCGAAATAAATGCGCAGCCGGCCCCGCGCGGCACGCTGCTCGCTGGCCTGCATCTGCGCCAGCAGCGTGTCGGGGTCGGGACGTTGACTGTCAGTGGGGAACATGGAGTGGCAGTTTAACTGAACGACTTAGCGCTGGTTGCCATCCAACGCCAGATTCAGCGCCAGTACATTGACACGCGCCTCGCCCAGGAAGCCGAACAGCGGCCGCTCGGCATGCTGATCCACCAGCGCCTGCACGCGCGCCGCATCGATTCCACGCACGCGCGCCACGCGGGCCACCTGATACTGCGCCGCGGCCAGACTGATCTCCGGATCGAGCCCGCTGCCCGATGCCGTGACCAGGTCGACGGGCACCGCGGCCGCATTCCCCGGATCGGCCGCGCGCAGCGCCTCGATGCGCGCCTTGACGGCATCGGTCAGCGCGGGATTGAGAGGCCCCTGGTTCGAGCCGCCCGAACCGGCGGCGTTGTTCGGCATCGGCGCCGTGGCCGATGGCCGGCCCCAGAAGTAGCGGGGCGACGTGAACGACTGGCCGATCAGCCGCGAGCCGACCACCTTGCCGTTCTGCGTGACCAGGCTGCCGGACGCCTGCTCGTTGAAAGCCACCTTGCCCAGGCCGGTCACCGCGTATGGATACACGATGCCGCACAGGAGAGTCAGCGTGCCGAACACCACCACGGCGGGACGGAATAATGAAGTCATGGCCTATCCTTAAATCAGGTTCAGTGCGACGAGCACCATGTCGATCAGCTTGATGCCGATGAACGGCAGCACCAGCCCGCCCAGCCCGTAGACAAGCAGGTTCCGGCGCAGCAGCACGTTGGCACCCAGCGCGCGGTACTTGACGCCCTTCAGCGCCAGCGGAATCAGGAACACGATGATCAATGCGTTGAAGATCACGGCGGACATGATGGCGGAGTTGGCGCTGCCGAGCTGCATCACGTCGAGGGCCTTCAACTGCGGATACGTGCCCACGAAGGCGGCCGGGATGATCGCGAAATACTTGGCCACGTCGTTCGCGATCGAGAACGTGGTCAGTGAGCCGCGCGTCATCAGCATCTGCTTGCCGATCTCGACGATCTCCAGCAGCTTGGTCGGATTCGAATCCAGGTCCACCATATTGCCCGCTTCCTTGGCCGCCTGCGTGCCGCTGTTCATGGCGACGGCCACGTCGGCCTGGGCCAGCGCCGGCGCATCGTTGGTACCGTCGCCGGTCATCGCCACCAGCCTCCCTTCAGCCTGCGATGCGCGGATCAGCTTCAGCTTGTCCTCCGGCGTGGCTTCGGCAAGAAAGTCGTCCACGCCCGCCTCGGCGGCGATGGCCGATGCGGTGAGCTTGTTGTCGCCGGTGATCATCACGGTGCGGATGCCCATCTTGCGTAGCTCGGCAAACCGTTCGCGGATGCCCGCCTTGACGATGTCCTTCAGCTCCACTACGCCCATCACCCTGCCCTCGTCAACGACCACCAGCGGCGTGCTGCCGCGGCGTGCCACGTCGGACACCAGCGTGGCCACTTCGGCCGGATAGCGGCCGCCCGCTTCCTCGACATAGCGGCGGATCGTGTCGGCCGCGCCCTTGCGCAGGCTGCGCGGACCGATATCGGCACCGCTCATGCGCGTCTGCGCGGTGAATTCGACGAAGGCGATGTTCTCCGTGGACGTATCGCGTTCATGAATGCCGAACTTCTGCCGCGCCAGCACGACGATGCTGCGCCCTTCCGGCGTCTCGTCGGCCAGCGAGGCGAGACGTGCGGAGCGGGCCAACTGCTCTTCGCTGACGCCCGGCGCCGGCAGGAAGGTGGCGGCCTGGCGATTGCCGTGCGTGATCGTGCCGGTCTTGTCGAGCAACAGCACGTCCACGTCGCCCGCCGCCTCCACTGCGCGGCCGGACGTGGCGATCACATTGGCCTGCATCATGCGGCTCATGCCGGCCACGCCGATGGCCGACAGCAGGCCGCCGATCGTCGTCGGGATCAGGCACACCAGCAACGCGATCAGCACGGTGATCGTCACCGGCGCGCCGCTGCCGGCCGCCTGCACGGCGAACAGCGAGAACGGCAGCAGCGTCACCGTCACCACCAGGAACACGATGGTCAACGCGACGAGCAGGATGGTCAGCGCGATCTCGTTCGGCGTTTTCTGGCGCTTGGCGCCTTCCACCATCGAGATCATCCGGTCGATGAACGCCTCGCCCGGATTGACGGCCACGCGCACCACCAGCCAGTCCGACAGCACGCGGGTGCCGCCCGTCACGGCGGAAAAATCGCCCCCCGATTCGCGGATCACCGGTGCGGATTCGCCCGTGATCGCGCTTTCATCGACGGAGGCGACGCCGGAGATGACTTCGCCGTCGGCAGGCACCACATCGCCCGCTTCAACGAGCACCGTCATGCCCTTGCGCAGTTCCGTCGCCGGCGTCGGCAACCAAGTGGTGCCGTATTGAGGCGTCGCCAGCTTCTTCGCCGTGACCTGCTGTTTCAATGCGCGCAGCGACGCGGCCTGCGCCTTGCTGCGCCCTTCGGCCAGCGCTTCCGCGAAGTTCGCGAACAGCACGGTGAACCACAGCCAGACGGCGATGGCGAGAATGAAGCCGAAGCTGGCTTCGCCATTGCCGCCGAAAGCCTGGAAGGCCAGCAGCGTGGTGATGATGCTGCCGACATAGACAACGAACATGACCGGGCTGCGCAGCTGCACGCGGGGATGCAGCTTGCGGAACGCATCCAGCAGCGCGGGAACCAGCAGCTGGCGGTCGAAAAGTGTCAGCGTGGTGCGTGACATGATTACCTCTTATTGGAATAGTTGCAGGTGTTCGATGACGGGGCCCAGCGCCAGCGCCGGCACATAGTTCAGCACCCCGACCAGCACGACGACGCCGATCAGCAGCACGACGAACAGCGGACCATGCGTCGGCATCGTGCCGCTGTTGACGGGCAGCCGCTGCTTGGCCGCCAGCGAACCGGCAATCGCCAGCACCGGCACGATCACGGCAAAGCGCCCGAACCAGATGGCGATCGCCAGCATCGTGTTGTAGAACGGCGTGTTGGCGGACAGGCCGGCAAACGCGCTGCCGTTGTTGTTGGCGGCGGAACTGAACGCATACAGAATCTCGGAGAAGCCGTGCGCGCCCGGATTGGCGATACCGGCCGTCCCCAGCCCGCTGACCACGGCAATCGCGGTACCGGCCAGCACCAGCACCGGCGTGACGAGAATCGCGATCGACGTCATCTTCATTTCGTAGGCCTGGATCTTCTTGCCCAGGTATTCCGGCGTGCGGCCGATCATCAGGCCGGCGATGAACACGGCCATGATGGCGAAGATCAGCATGCCGTACAGGCCGGAGCCGACGCCGCCGAAGATCACTTCGCCGAACTGCATCAGCAGCAGCGGCACGGCGCCGCCCAGCGGCATCAGCGAATCGTGCATGGCGTTGACGGCACCGCAGGATGCGGCCGTGGTCACGGCGGCGAACAGCGACGAGGCGCCGATGCCGAAGCGCGTCTCCTTGCCTTCCATATTGCCGCCCGCCTGCAGCGCGCTGGTGGCCTGGTCCACGCCAAGCGCTTGCAATGCCGGGTGGGCCTGCTGCTCGGCGGCGAACACGACGAGCGTCATCAGCACGAACACGAGCGTCATCGCTCCCAGCACGGCCCAACCCTGGCGGATATCGCCGACGATGCGGCCGAACGCGAAGCACAGCGCGGCCGGGATGAGGAAGATGGCCAGCATCTGCACGAAGTTCGACAATGCCGTCGGGTTCTCGTAAGGGTGCGCCGAATTGGCGTTGAAGAAGCCGCCGCCGTTCGTGCCCAGCATCTTGATCGCTTCCTGCGAGGCGACCGGGCCCATCGCGATGGTCTGCGTGGCGGCGGTCAGCTGCTCGGTCTTGCCGTCCGTCGTCACGGCATACGACACGGGATCGATCAGCGCGACCTCCTTGTAGCTGTCGAAGTTCTGGATCACGCCCTGCCCCATCAGGAACACGGACAGCAGCAGCGACAGCGGCAGGAGCACATATAAAGTCGCCCGCGTGACGTCCACCCAGAAGTTACCGATGGAGTTGGCCGAGCGCGACGCAAACGCGCGGATCAGCGCGAACACCACGGCGATGCCAGTGGCCGCGGACAGGAAATTCTGGCTGGCCAGCGCGACCATCTGCGTCAGGTAGCTCATCGTCTGCTCGCCCGAATAGCCCTGCCAGTTGGTGTTGGCGACGAAGCTGATGGCCGTGTTGAACGATGAATCGGGGCTCACATTGGCAAGGCCCTGCGGATTCAGCGGCAGCCAGGCCTGCACGCGTTGCAGCCCATAGACAAACAATGTGCCCAGCAGGTTGAACACGATCAGCGCGATCGCATAGGCCTTCCAGCCCATCGCCCGGTCGCCCTTGATGCCGGCAACGCGGTACAGGCCCAGTTCGAGCCGGTGCAGCCAGCCCAGTCCCTTGATGGCCGCATCGCCCTCGCCCACCTTGGCGAGGAAGGCGCCCAGCGGCCATGCGAGCGCCAGCAGCACGGCCAGGAAGACGGCCAGCAGTATCAACGATTGCGTGGTCACAGGTCCTCCGCTTTCAGCAGGGCGACGAGCAGGTAGACCAGCAATCCGGCCGCGGTCAGCGCTCCCAGCAGATAAATGCCGCTCATGACCGGCCTCCCAGCCTGGCGCAGGCGGCCGCCATGCCCGCGACCAGCGCCGCGAAGGCGCCGATCAGGGCGATAAAAACGATGTCCATCGCTTCCCTTTCCGGTGTGTTTCGATGGAAGGCAGGTTATCGATGGGCGCCTAAAAACGGGGTAAACACTTGCGAGCCCGGTGTAAACAAGGTATAAAAACGGCCCTTTACTGTATATTTATCCAGTCATTTCCGTGGCACTTGCTCTTTTGCCGGCCGCCTCGGATAGAATGCGCAGGCATCCGCGCATCGGCCGGAGCGCATTCAGCCGAATCACCAATACCGCTACAGATCAAGTATGGCCACGAAAAAACCTGTTTCCGACTACAGCGAATCATCGATCCGCGTCCTCAAGGGCCTGGAACCCGTCAAGCAGCGCCCGGGCATGTACACCCGCACGGAGAACCCGCTGCACATCATCCAGGAGGTCATCGACAATGCCTCGGACGAGGCGCTGGGCGGCCATTGCAAGAACATCGTCGTCACGCAGAATGCGGACGGCAGCATCACCGTCGAGGATGACGGCCGCGGCATCCCCGTCGGCCTGCACCCGGAAGAAAACGTGCCGACGGTGGAAATCGTGTTCACCCGCCTGCACGCGGGCGGCAAGTTCGACAAGGGTTCGGGCGGCGCCTACGCGTTTTCCGGTGGCCTGCACGGCGTCGGCGTGTCGGTCACCAATGCGCTGTCGAAGCGGCTGGAGATCAACGTCTGGCGCAAGGACGACCAGGGCAACGGCTACCACACGCTGGCGTTCGAGAACGGCGACCTGGTGCAGCCGCTGACGTCGGAACCGGCGCCCCGCGACGGCAAGAAATCCGGCACGCGCGTCACCGCCTGGCCGGATGCGAAATACTTCGATTCGCCGCTGATCTCGCAGGTCGAGCTGCAGCGGCTGCTGCGCTCGAAGGCCGTGCTGCTGCCCGGCGTGACCGTCACGCTGAAGAACGCGAAGACGGGCGACGCGCAGACGTGGCAGTACAACGACGGCCTGCGTGGCTACCTGACCGAGGCACTGGCACAGACAGGCACCGGCGAAACGCTGGTGCCGATGTTCGAAGGCGAGCAGTTCACCGGCCCGGATGCGGAAGGCTTCGCGGAAGGCGAAGGCGCGTCGTGGGTCGTGGCATGGACGGAGGAAGGCGGCATCATGCGCGAATCCTACGTCAACCTGATCCCTACGCCGAACGGCGGCACCCACGAATCGGGCCTGCGCGAAGGCCTGTTCGGCGCGATGAAGAACTTCGTCGAACTGCACTCGCTGCTGCCGAAAGGCGTCAAGCTGCTGCCGGAAGACGTGTTTGCGCGCGCCTCGTTCGTGCTGTCCGCGAAGGTACTGGACCCACAGTTCCAGGGCCAGATCAAGGAACGCCTGAACTCGCGCGATGCGGTGCGCCTCGTGTCCACCTACAGCAAACCGGCGCTGGAGCTGTGGCTGAACCAGCACATCGACTGGGGCAAGAAGCTGGCCGAACTGGTCATCAAGCAGGCCCAGTCCCGCCTGCGTTCGGCGCAGAAAGTGGAAAAGAAAAAATCGTCCGGCGTGGCTGTCCTGCCGGGCAAGCTGACCGATTGCGAATCGTCGGACGTGACGCGCACCGAGATCTTCCTCGTCGAGGGCGATTCGGCGGGCGGTTCGGCCAAGATGGGCCGCGACAAGGAATACCAGGCGATCCTGCCGCTGCGCGGCAAGGTGCTGAACTCGTGGGAGACCGACCGCGACCGGCTGTTCGCCAACAACGAGATCCACGACATCTCGGTGGCGATCGGCGTCGATCCGCACGGCTTCGGCGATACGCCCGACTTGTCTGGCCTGCGCTACGGGAAGATCTGCATCCTGTCCGACGCGGACGTGGACGGCTCGCACATCCAGGTGCTGCTGCTGACGCTGTTCTTCCGCCACTTCCCCGCGCTGATCGGCAACGGCAATATCTGCATCGCCCGGCCGCCGCTGTTCCGCGTGGATGCGCCGGCCCGCGGCAAGAAGCCGATCCAGAAGCTGTACGCCCTCGACGATGGCGAGCTGACGGCGATCGAGGACAAGCTGCGCAAGGATGGCCTGAAGGACGGCAGCTGGTCGATCTCCCGCTTCAAGGGCCTGGGCGAGATGAATGCCGAACAACTGTGGGAAACCACGATGAACCCGGACACGCGCCGCCTGCTGCCCGTATCGCTGGGCACCTTCGTCCACACGGAAGCGGCCGCGCGCTTCAATATGCTGATGGGTAAAGGCGAAGCCGCCGCCCGCCGCGCCTGGATCGAAGAACACGGCAACGAAGTCGAAGCCGATATCTAACTGAATACGTTTTAATTTATGACGCAATCCAATCTCTTTGACGCCCCGCCGCCGGACGAACCGGAAAACAACGGCGCCAACAACGGCGACGGCAATGGCGGCGACGGCGGCGAAACGCTGACGCTGTCCACGTTCGCCGAACGCGCTTACCTCGATTACGCAATCTCGGTCGTGAAAGGCCGCGCGCTGCCGGACGTGTGCGACGGCCAGAAACCCGTCCAGCGCCGCATCCTGTATTCGATGAACGAGCTGGGGCTGAACGCGGCCGCCAAGCCCCGCAAGTCGGCCACCGTGGTCGGCGACGTGCTGGGCAAACTGCACCCGCACGGCGACCAGTCGGTGTACGACGCGCTGGTGCGCATGGCGCAGGACTTCTCGCTGCGCTACCCGCTGGTCGACGGCCAGGGCAACTTCGGTTCGCGCGACGGCGACGGCGCCGCGGCGATGCGTTACACGGAAGCCCGGCTGACGCCGATCGCCCGCCTGCTGCTCGATGAAATCGGCCAGGGCACGGTGGACTTCATCCCGAACTATGACGGCTCGTCGGAAGAGCCGGCGCTGCTGCCGGCGCGGCTGCCGATGGTGCTGCTGAACGGCGCCTCCGGCATCGCCGTGGGTCTCGCCACCGAGATCCCGTCGCACAATCTGCGCGAAGTGGCCGATGCCGCCGTGGCGCTGATTCGCAATCCGAAGCTGACGCACGCCGAACTGATGGCGATCGTGCCGGGTCCGGATTATCCGGGCGGCGGCCAGCTGATCACGCCTGCGGCGCAGGTCGCGGACATGTATGCGTCCGGCCGCGGCAGCATGAAGGTGCGCGCCCGCTGGAAGATCGAGGAACTGGCTCGCGGCCAGTGGCAGGCCGTCGTCTACGAGCTGCCGCCGGGGACGTCGGCGCAGAAGGTGCTCGAAGAGATCGAGGAGCTGACCAATCCGAAGATCAAGCTGGGCAAGAAGGCGCTGTCGGCCGACCAGCTGGCGCAGAAGAACCTGATCCTCGGCGCGCTGGACACGATCCGCGACGAATCGGGCCGCGCCGCGCCGGTGCGCCTCGTGTTCGAGCCGAAGTCGAAGAACCAGGACCAGAACGAATTCATGCTGATGCTGCTGGCACACACGTCGCTGGAAACGTCGGCACCGATGAATCTCGTGATGATCGGCGGCGACGGCCGTCCGCGCCAGAAGGGGCTGACGGACATCCTGTCCGAGTGGATCACGTTCCGCTTCGCCACCGTGACGCGCCGCACGCAGCACCGCCTGGGCAAGGTCGACGACCGCATCCATATCCTGGAAGGTCGCGAGACGATCCTGCTGAACATCGACGAGGTGATTCACATCATCCGCAATTCGGACGAACCGAAGCAGGCGCTGATCGCCCGCTTCAACCTGTCCGACCGCCAGGCGGAAGACATCCTTGAAATCAGGCTGCGCCAGCTGGCGCGCCTGGAAGCGATCAAGATCCAGCAGGAGCTGGCCGACCTGCGCAAGGAACGCCAGACGTTGCAGGACCTGCTGGACAATCCTTCGTCGATGAAGCGCCTGATCATTCGCGAAATCGAAGCGGATGCGAAGCAGTTCGGCGATGCGCGCCGCACGCTGATCGAGGAAGCGCAGCGCGCCGTCGTCGAACAGAAGATCGTCGACGAGCCGGTGACCGTGATCATTTCGCAGAAAGGCTGGGTGCGTGCGCGCACCGGCATCGGCCACGACCGCGCCCAGTTCACGTTCAAGGCGGGCGATGCGCTGCATGACGCGATCGAGTGCCGCACCGTCGATACGCTGCTGGGCTTCGGCGACAACGGCCGCGTCTACTCAGTGCCGGTAGCGGCCCTGCCGAACGCGCGCGGCGACGGCGTGCCGATCACCACGCTGGTCGACCTGTCCGGCGGCGCACGCCTGCTGCACTACTACGCGGGGCCGGGCGACCGGCAGTTGCTGATCGCGTCCGACGCGGGCTTCGGCTTCATCGCCAAGGCCGGCGACATGGTCAGCCGGCAGAAGAGCGGCAAGTCGTTCATCACGCTGGACGACGGCGCGAAACCGCTGGCGCCATCGGTGGTGCCGGCCGATGCCAGCGCGATCGCCGTCGTCTCCGAGAAAGCGCGCCTGCTGGTGTTCGGCATGGACGAGATGAAGGTGCTGTCGAACGGCGGCCGCGGCGTGATCCTGATGGACCTGGATCCGAAGGAAAAACTGGTCGCCGCCTGCGGCATCACGCAAAAAGGCGTGACGGTGCACGGCATCGGCAACGCGCAGAAAGCCAAGGAAGAACGCATGGGCCCGAACGCGCTGGCCGACCGCGAGCACTTCGGCAAGCGGGCCCGCAAGGGCAAGCCGATGCCGACGCGGATCAAGCCGACCGGGTTGGTGCCGAACAGCTAGTGTTGGGGGACTGTCCCCGCAGG
>DKJA01000159.1 GCA_002454505.1 Oxalobacteraceae bacterium UBA6704 | reverse complement strand
TGCAGGGACAGTCCCCATCGACACCCCCAGCCATTTGTACTCCCAAACCCCTCCATTCAGTCCGCTGTCGCAAAATATATTTATTTTTCGATAACCGGACCGCCCATCTCGCAAGCTGATATCCTCCCAAAAAATATACTTTTTATAACACTGGGAGGGCATCATGAAGCTATCCACACTCGCCGTGCTGGGTGCACTGGCGTTCCAGCAACAGGCAGGTGCGGCTGTACGCGTCGAACTGGTGCGTACCGGGAACGGGATTGCACACGTCAAGGCCGCCGATTACCGCAGCCTCGGTTATGGCGCTGCATACGCTTACGCGCAGGACAATCTGTGCATGCTGGCCGATACGCTGCTGACTGTCCGCGGCGAGCGTTCCCGCTATTTCGGCGGCACTGCGTTTGCCACCCGGCCGCAGAATGGCGAATATGGCGCTGCGGTCGACACCTTCGTCGACCTGCCCAACGAGGCCAGCGATTTCTTCTTCAAGGGTTATCTCGATCCGCTCCAGCTGCGCGCCGGCTACGCAGCCGGCTCGTCCGATGTGCGCGACCTGCTGGCCGGTTATGCGGAAGGCTATAACCGCTACCTGCAGGATCGCGGCGCGGATCTGCCTCGTGCCTGCGCCGGTGCCGCATGGGTGAAGCCGATTTCGGTGGACGACGTCTATCTGCTCATCGCCGAAAAAGCGTTGCACGCAACGGGCGAAGCCTTCGCCGCCGCGATTGTCGGCGCTTCGCGCGATCCGTCCGCGCCGGTGGCGCTGGCCAAGGCGATGCCGGCCGCGACCCGCAGCATCCCGAACGGCATACCGGCCGGCGTGGGCAGCAATGCACTGGCGATCGGCCGCGATGCCAGCAGCAACGGCAAGGGCATCCTGCTCGGGAATCCCCATTATCCGTGGACCAGCACGGACCGCTTCTACCAGGTGCACCTGACGATACCAGGTCAGTACGATGCGATGGGCGTCAGCCTCAGCGGCCTGCCGGTGGTGTCGATCGGCTTCAACAAGACTCTGGCCTGGTCGCATACGGTGACGAGCGCCTATCACTTCACGACCTTCCGCCTGGCGCTCGATCCGGCCGACGCTGCCGGCACCACTTACTACTACGATGGCGTGCCGGAGAAAATGACGTCGCGCACGGTGTCGGTGGACGTGCTGCAGTCCGATGGCACGCTGCAAGCGAAGCAGCGCACCTTTTACTTCAGCCGGCAGGGCGCCGTGATCGTGATGCCCGATGCCGGCATCGGCTGGACGGCCGACAGCGCCTTCGTGCTCGCGGATGCCAACCGCCTCAACACGCGCCTGGCCGAACAGTGGCTCGCGATGGGCAAGGCCGGCAACACGGCCGGGCTGCAGCACGCGATCAATACCGTCGTTGGCCTGCCCTGGGTGAACACCGTTGCGGCTGACAGTGAAGGCAATGCCCTGTATATCGACGGCAGCGTCGTGCCGCACATGGGTGCCGACAAGTTCGCGTCGAACTGCCTGCTGGTTCCCGCGCTGCTCGGCTTCGACGGTTCGCGCAGCGAGTGCGGCTGGGGGCAGGATCCGGGCGCGCCCGCCGGCGTGTTCGGCGCAGCCAATGCACCGGCCGTCACGCGCCAGGACTACGTGGGCAATTCGAACGATTCGTACTGGCTGATCAATGCGAAGCATCCGCTGACAGGCCCCGCGCCATACGGCTATTCGCCGCTTTACGGCACGCCGGGAACGCCGCAGTCGCTGCGCACGCGCCTCGGTTTCCAGCAGGTGGAAGGCGCGATCGCCGAGCGTACCTTCCTCGGCATGGACGACGTCCAGAAGCTGATGTTTTCGAACCGGGTGCATGCCGCCGAACTGGTCCTGCCCGAACTGCTGCGTGCGTGCCTGACCGGCAGCGACCTGAGCATGCTGGTGCCATGCACCGCGCTGGCGGCCTGGGACAAGAAAGCCGATATCGACAGCCGTGGCGCCGTGCTGTTCCGCGAGTTCTGGAGCGTCGCACAAGCCACGCCGGACCTGTGGGCCGTGCCTTTCGATCCTGCCGATCCGGTGAATACGCCGCGCGGTCTCGCACCGGCCGCAACGCCGGCACTGCTTGGCGCGTTGCGTACGGCCGCAGCAAAACTGAAGGGCCTCGGTATTCCGCTGCATGGCCGCCTGGGCGACTACCAGACCGAGACACGCAATGGCACGCGCCACCCGCTGCATGGCGGTACCGGCAACAGCGACGGCACCTACAACGTGGTGACCATGGCGAGTCCGCTGGCGGCAACCGGCTATGGCAATGTGGCCTGGGGCACCAGCTACGTCCAGCTGGTCGGCTTCGACGACGGCGGCCCTGTGGCGCGCGGCCTGCTGGTATATGGCCAGTCCATCGATCCGCAATCGCCGTACTACGCCAACCAGCTGCCGCTGTTCGCAAAGAAGACGCTGGTGCCGCTGCCGTTCACGGAAGCGCAGTTGCGCGGCGAACGGCAGCTCGAACGTCGCCTGCTGACCGCGCCGTGACACGAGCGCCCGATTGAGGGCGCGCAAAGCCGCACATGAATGCTTCCCCATGATGGATCGGATGTCATGGGGAGAGCATCATGAAAAAACCGCTGTTGAAGGTTCTGTTCGCTACCTTGTTTGTCTGCTTGTGCACGGCCTGCGGGAACAGCGACGGGCCGCCGCATACAGGTGCCAGCGTGGAGCTGGCGCGCACCTCGTATGGCGTCGTCCACATTCGCGCGGACGATTTTGCCGGTCTCGGTTTCGGCCTCGCCTATGCCTACGCGCAGGACAATGTCTGCATGCTCGCGGATACCTTCCTGACCGTGCGCGGCGAGCGTTCGCGCTTCTTCGGCGGCGACGCGATGCCGACCAATGGCGATTACAACGTGGCCATCGACTACCTCGACCGGCACCTGTTCGGACTGCGCAACGAGGACAGCGATTTTTTCTTCAAGGCCTACCTCGACGTGAACCGCCTGCGCGAAGGCTATGCCGCGGGCAGCGGCGAAGTGCGGGCGCTGCTGTCGGGTTATGTCGCCGGGTACAACCGTTATCTTCGCGAGCAGCGCGATGCACTGCCTGCCGCCTGCCGCGGTGCGCCGTGGGTCAGGCCGATCACTTTCGACGACATGGTGCTGCTCGTCGCGGAGAAGGCCTTGCATGCATCGGGCGAACTGTTCGCCAAGGAGATCGTGGCGGCCAGCGCCGAGGGCGGCGGCAGTGCCGCAGCCAATCCGCCGGCGCGCGACTGGTCCAACGAGGGCCTGGGCAGTAACGCCATCGCAATCGGCCGCGATGCCAGCGCGAACGGCAGGGGCCTGCTGCTTGCCAATCCCCACTTCCCCTGGTTCAGTACGGACCGCTTCTACCAGGCGCACATGACGATCCCCGGTGTCTTCGACGTGATGGGCGCGACGCTGGGCGGCATACCGATGATCGTCATCGGCTTCAACAAGGATATCGCATGGACGCACACGGTCACCAAGGCCTTTCACTTCACGACCTTCAGGCTGGAACTGGACCAGGCCGATCCCTCCGGCGCCACCTATCTGGTCGACGGTGTGCCCGCGAAGATGACGGAGCGTGCGATCGACGTCCAGGTACTGCAGGCCGATGGCTCGCTGCGCACGAAGCGCAGGGTATTCCGCGAAACGGCACTGGGCATGCCGATGGCGTTTCCCGGCTTGCCGATCGCGCCGGGCGGCGTGCTGGTGCTGGCCGATCCGAACCGTTACAACACGCGTCTGATCGAACAGTGGATCGCGATGGGCAGGGCGGACAGCGTGCAGTCGCTGCAGGCATCGCTCGGCCGCGTGATGGGGCTGGCCTGGGTGAATACGCTCGCTGCGGACCGCCATGGCGATACGCTGTTCGCGGACTACAGCGTTGTGCCGCACATGGCGACGGAAAAGTTCGGCTCCGGTTGCCTGTTGTTCGCGCCATTATTTACCTTCGACGGCTCGCGCAGTGCGTGCCATTGGGGGCGCGACGCCGATGCACCGCCCGGCATCTTTGGTCCAGGGAGTGCGCCGGCAATGTCGCGCAATGATTACGTCGCCAATTCGAACGACAGCTACTGGCTGACGAACAGCCGCCAGTTGATGACGGGTCCCGCGCCTGCCGGTTACTCGCCCTTGTATGGGCCGGTGAACGTGCCGCAGCATCTGCGCACGCGGCTCGGCTTCCTGCAGCTGGACGAGCGGCTCGCGCAACAGCCGCAGCTGGCGTTGGACGACCTGGAGCAATTGCTGTTTTCGAATCGCGTGCATGCGGCCGAGCTGGTGATGCCGGATCTGCTTGCGGGATGCCGCGCCCGCACCGATGCTGCGCTGCTGGCCGCGTGCGTAGTGCTTGACGCATGGGATGGCAGAGCGGACCTGGACAGCAGGGGCGCCATGCTGTTCCGCGAATTCTGGATGAAGGTTGCCGAGCTGCCGGATATGTGGCGGGTTCCCTTCGATCCCGCCGACCCTGTTCACACGCCACGCGGGGTAGCGGCATCGGCCATGGCGCCGATGCTGTCCGCACTGCTGGACACCGCGGCGCAGTTGCAGGGCCTGGGTATTCCGCTCGATGCGCAGCTGCGTGACTATCAGGTCGACCGCCGCGCAGGAAACCAGACGCCCATCCATGGCGGTATCGGCGACATCGACGGCGTCTATAACGCGGTTCACATGAAAGAGACGCTGACAGCGCACGGGTATGAAGGCGTGGCATGGGGTGCCAGCTATATCCAGCTGGTGGGCTTCGACGATGCCGGCCCGGTAGCGCGCGGCTTATTGGCTTATGGCCAGGCGACCGATCCGGCGTCGCCGCACTTTGCCGATCAATTACCGCTGTACTCATCGAAAACGGTGGTGCCATTGCCCTTCACGCAAGAGCAGATCCGCGCGGATGAAAACTATCGAAGAACCGTGCTGACGGATCGATAGAAAAATGCATGGCAGGGCTTGCGGACGAGGTGGACGTTTGCTATAGTTCTGTCCCTGCCGCAACGCACCGAGCGAAACGGCAGAGCAAGGAAGCGAAAGCTTCCAAGCGATTTGTAAGGCTCTGCAGTATGAGCTGAACAAAAAGAGGTTGACGAGATTTACGAAATGCTTCATAATCTCATCTCTCTGCTGCTGACAAACACAACGATTTGTCACTGATGCGGCAAGGCCTGAAAGGGCAGAATTCTTTAACAATCGACAATCGATAAGTGTGGGCGTTTGATGTGAAATGTGCCCGGGACTTCGGTCCCGATGCTCAAAATATAGCATTAAACGCTCGCAAGAAATATTTAACGCGATCTTCGCAAGGAGATTTCGTCAGTATCTTTAGTGGGCGACCAAGTCAGAAATGAC
>DKJA01000160.1 GCA_002454505.1 Oxalobacteraceae bacterium UBA6704 | reverse complement strand
GTCGATTGTTAAAGAATTCTTCGCTTTTCAGCGGTGCCGCGCTGGATCTTATTCAGACCCGGTGACGAAGCGTTGTGTTCGTCAGCAGCAGAGAGGCAAGATTATCTAGTGTTTCGTGATTCTCGTCAACCCCTCTTTTACTTCTTTGTTTTCAGCGCATCGCGCTTCGAACATCTCGCTACGTTCTGCATTTCTGCGTTGTTCGCTGCGAGGGACAGAACTATAGCAAAGCGGATCTCACTCTGCAAGTCCCTCGCAGCATCTTTTCGATGACGTCAGAAGATAATGATGCCGCCCACCGCGCCGCCGTTCATTTTCGCCTCGCCGCCGGCGAAGGCTTTCGACCGCGTCTGGCCCACTTCGGCGACCAGCGTGACATACGAGTTCAGCGAGTAGTACGCCCCCACGGTGACGTTCGCATTCGACTTCAGCCCCGCAGTGCCGGGCTCATCGTCATCGTTGCGGCTCATCCCGTAGCTGAGGCCCAGCTTGAGCTTCTCCGTGGTTTTATAAGTCCCCTGAATGAACCAGTTCTTCGAGCGCACATCGCCCTGGTCCGCATCGGACAGTATCCCCAGCCCGCGCCCGCCCTGGTAATTGACCAGCACCCCGGCCGGCCCGCCCTGCCACGACGCGCCCGCCTCGTACACGGCCATGGTGAAGTCGTCCGTACCCGCCTCGGCGCCGTAAAACTTCTGCGTCTTCGCGCCGATCCATCCCTTCAGGCCATCGGCCGCGTACATCAGCTGCGCCTGCACCTGTGGTGCCGATTTCGTTTTATAGCGTTTTGCCGCCACGATCGGCGAATCGTCGACGGGGCTGACCAGTGCGACGTCGAACACGGTGCCCGCGAACTTCGGCGATGTCCATGCGATCTGGCCGTAATAGCCCACATAGGTATAGCCGGCGCCGATATGGCCCAGCGAGACACGGCCACGCTGCGTTGCCTGTGTGGCCGCGCCCGCGCCGATCAGCGTCATGTCGCCGAAGATGGCGTTATTGCCGAAGATGCCGTTGTCCCGCCCCAGCTTGATGGTGCCCATGCTCTCGTTGCCGAACGAGAAGTACGCCTGCCGCACGTCGACGTCGCTGTTCTGGTCGATCGCGCTGTCGGTGGCGGTAGCGTGATAGATGCCGATGTGCGCCTTGATGTCGAAGTCGCCTTGCCTCGACGTGGCGGATGTGACCAGCCCGTTCGGCAGCAGCCCGTTGCCGATGGTCGTGCGGCCATCCTCGCCGCCGCAGCCGATGGCACGGCTGCCCAGTGCCAGGCCGCCGACCACATCGCCCGAGCACGACACGTGCGTGTAATACGCGTTGACGATTCCGCCCACGTTGACAGTCCAGTCGCCGGCCTTGATATCGACAGCCCGCGCGGCCGGCAGCGCGCACAGCGCCACCGCACATCCCAACAGAATCTTCTTCATGACAGTCTCCCTTTGTTATTGATTGCAGCATCGAAGCGATGCATGCAGGGCGGGGCAATTTGCATGCCCGGGCTCGCCATGGGGAGGGTGTGCGCCGGGTGTCCTGTATCGGATCAGCGCGCTGTGCCACTGTCATTTATTTGATCGCCGCCGGCAGTGCGGCAGATAAAAAAAGAGGCGGCCGAAGCCGCCTTGAAAGGAGATAAGGAATATCAGCCGGTCGCCCGCTGCAGCAACGCATTCTCCGCGTCGGTGAACAACCGCGAGCGCAGCAGGAAGCGGCGCCCCGTGCCGTTATCGAGCGAGAACATGCCGCCATTGCCCGGCACGACGTCGATAATCAGCTGCGTGTGCTCCCAGTATGCGAACTGCTCGCTGCCCATGTAGAACGGTGCGCCATCCAGTTCGCCAAGCAGCACATCCGTGTCGCTGACCGCGAACTCGCCGGCCGGATAGCACATCGGCGCGCTGCCGTCGCAGCAGCCGCCGGACTGGAAGAACATCACCGGCCCATGCCGCTGCCGCAGCTCGCCGATCAGTTCCAGCGCGGCGGCGGTTGCCGTCACTCTTTCGATTGCGGCGTCCACGTGGTGCACTGTCAGAAGAAGCCCAGCGCGTTCGGGCTGTAGCTGACCAGCAGGTTCTTCGTCTGC
This sequence comes from Oxalobacteraceae bacterium UBA6704, assembly GCA_002454505.1. GTDB lineage: Bacteria > Pseudomonadota > Gammaproteobacteria > Burkholderiales > Burkholderiaceae_D > Rugamonas. The sequence goes on along the minus strand of DKJA01000160.1, from coordinate 4,952 downwards.
TGATAGTGGTCCAGCATCATGCGGTGGTTTTCGCGGCCGATGCCGGACTGCTTGTAGCCGCCGAACGCCGCATGCGCCGGATACAGGTGGTAGCAGTTGGTCCAAACGCGGCCCGCCTTGATGCCGCGGCCCATGCGGAAGGCGCGCGAACCGTCGCGCGTCCACACGCCGGCGCCGAGGCCGTACAGCGTGTCGTTGGCCAGCCGCAGCGCATCTTCCTCGTCCTTGAAGGTGGTGACGGACACCACCGGCCCGAAGATCTCTTCCTGGAAGATGCGCATCGTGTTCTCGCCCTTGAACACGGTGGGCTGCACGTAATAGCCTTCGGCCAGGTCGCCGCTCTGCCGGTTGCGCTCGCCGCCCGTCAGCAGCTGCGCGCCTTCTTCCTTGCCGATGGCCAGGTACGACAGGATTTTCTCCAGCTGTTCCTGCGAAGCCTGCGCACCGAGCATCGTGGCAGGATCGAGCGGATTGCCCTGCCGGATCTTGCCCACGCGTTCGAGCGCCCGCTCGATGAACTTGTCGTAGATGGATTCCTGGATCAGCACGCGCGACGGGCACGTGCACACCTCGCCCTGGTTCAGCGCGAACATCGCAAAGCCTTCCAGGCATTTGTCGAAGAAGGCGTCGTCCGCATCCATCACGTCGGCAAAGAAGATGTTCGGCGACTTGCCGCCCAGTTCCAGCGTGACGGGAATCAGGTTCTGCGCGGCGTACTGCATGATCAGGCGGCCGGTGGCCGTTTCGCCCGTGAAGGCGATCTTGGCGATGCGCTTGTTCGATGCCAGCGGCTTGCCGGCCTCCAGCCCGAAACCGTTGACGACGTTGAGCACGCCCGGCGGCAGCAGGTCGCCGATCAGTTCCAGCAGCACCATGATCGACGCGGGCGTCTGCTCGGCCGGCTTCAGTACCACGCAGTTGCCGGCGGCCAGCGCGGGCGCCAGCTTCCACACCGCCATCAGGATCGGGAAGTTCCATGGAATGATCTGGCCCACCACGCCCAGCGGTTCATGGATGTGATACGCATAGGTTTCCGCATCGATCTGCGCCACCGAGCCTTCCTGTGCGCGGATGCAGCCGGCGAAGTAGCGGAAGTGATCGATCGCCAGCGGAATGTCGGCGGCCGTTGTTTCGCGGATCGGCTTGCCGTTGTCGGTGGTTTCCGCGGTGGCGAGCGTCTGCAGGTTCTGCTCCATCCTGTCCGCGATCTTGTTCAGGATGTTCGCGCGCTCGGCCTGCGACGTGCTGCCCCACGCATCCTTCGCCGCATGGGCGGCGTCCAGTGCCAGTTCGATGTCTTCCGCCGTGGAGCGGGCCACTTCGCAGAACGGCAGGCCCGTGATCGGCGTGACGTTGGGGAAGTACTCGCCTTTTACCGGCGGCACGAATTTACCGCCGATGAAATTGTCGTAGCGCTGCCGGAACGGATTGGCGACGCCCAGCTTGCTGATGTCCGCGAGGTCCATGTGGTCTCCTTTGTTGGTTGATGCCGTCATCCCCGCCACGCATCCGCAAGCTGCGTGCCAGCCCACGTCGCGCGGGGCAACCGCTGGGGACAAGCTTCGCGCTGTTCGTGCTGCGCTGTCAAATGTGTTCAATATCTGAGCACTGCTGCCACGCCTGCGGGGGAGTGCGTCACGTTGCCGCGTTGGCAGGTATATTGCTTGCAATTTTGTATATCTGCATGCAGCAGGCAGGTTCATTTCCAGGAGAGCGCATGCCCCGTAGTTTTCGTCCCAAGACAATTGCCGCCCTCGTCGGTGCCGCGATGACTTACCCTGCGCTGGCCGCCGAACCGGAAGGCCCGCCGCTGGCGGACATCGTCGTCGTCAGCGGCAGCCGGATCGAACACGGCAGCTTCGACTTGCCGGCATCGGTCGATGTGATCGATGCCGCCCGTATCCGCGACAGCCAGATGCGCGTCAACGCATCGGAAGCGCTGTCCGCCGTGCCGGGCCTGGTGGCGCAGAACCGCCAGAACTACGCGCAGGATTTGCAGATTTCGTCGCGTGGCTTCGGCGCCCGCTCCGCCTTCGGTGTGCGCGGCGTGCGGCTGATCGCCGACGGCATCCCCGCCAGCATGCCGGACGGCCAGGGCCAGGCCGCCACGTTCAACCTCGACATGGCCGAACGCATCGAAGTGCTGCGCGGGCCGTTCTCCGCGCTGTACGGCAACCACTCCGGCGGCGTGATCCAGTTGTTCACGCGCGATGGCGAAGGCCGGCCGAGCGTCGAGACGGCGCTGTCCGCCGGCAGCGACGGCGCGCGCAAGCTGGACCTCAATGCGCAAGGCAAATCGGGGGCCATCGGCTACGTGCTGGACGCATCCCGCTTCGACACGGATGGCTACCGCGACCACAGCGCCGCGCGGCGCGACCAGGCGCAGGCCAAGCTGACATTCAATCCGGATGCCAACAGCAAGCTGACCATCGTCGCCAACGGCCTGCGCCAGAAAGACACGCAGGATCCGCTGGGCGCCACCTGGGCCACCTTCCAGCGCGACCCGCGCGCCGGCGAGATCGACAGCACGGACACGCAGACGCCGAAGCGCACCCTGGCCGAGCGCTACAACACGCGCAAGAGCATCGACCACCAGCAAGCCGGCGCCACGTGGGAGCAGCGCTTCGGCGAGGACCGGCTGCGCGTGACGGCCTATGGCGGCAACCGCCAGGTGATCCAGTATCAGGCCTTCTCGCGCGCGTTCCAGGCGCCGGCCAGCCACTCCGGCGGCGTGGTGGATTTCGACCGCGACTTCTATGGCACGGACGTCAGCTGGATGGCCGTGCGCCCCGTGGCCGGCGGGCGCCTCAGCACGACGGTGGGCGTCGAATATGGCCGCTCCAGCGACGATCGCACCGGTTCGGAAAATTTCATCGGCAACGACTTCGGTTTGAAAGGCCGGCTGCGCCGCGACGAAGAGGACGTGGTGTCGAACGTGGATCCCTACGTGCAGACGGAATGGCAGGGCGAGCGCTGGCAGTTCAGCGCCGGGCTGCGGCACACGCGCATGAAGGTGGATGTCGAGGACCGTTTTCTGGCCAACGGCGACGACAGCGGCGGCCTGCGCTACAGCCGCACGACGCCTGTTGCCGCGATCCTGTACAAACTGACGCCCACGCTGAACCTGTACGCCAGCGCGGCGCGCGGCTTCGAGGCGCCCACGCTGAACGAGCTGTTCTACTCGGGCACGGGCGCCGGCTTCAACTTCGGGCTGCAGCCGGCACGCAGCACCCATATGGAGGTGGGCATCAAGGCGATCGTCGGTGCCGCGACGCGCATCGATGCCGCGCTGTTCCAGGTGCGCACGCGCGATGAGCTGGTGGTGGACGCGTCCAGCGGCGGCCGCACCAGCTACCGCAACGCCGGCAAGACGCTGCGCCAGGGCGGCGAGCTGTCGCTGACCAGCGAATTCGGCAGCGGCTTCAGCAGCCGCGTGGCGTTGACGGCATTGCGCGCCATCTACGATGAGGCATTCGGCAGTGTTCAGGAAGGCAGCCGGCTGCCCGGCGTGCCGTCGGCAAACCTGTTCGCGGAACTGGCCTGGAAGAGCCAGGGCGAACGCTTCGGCGCGGCGCTTGAATCGATCGCCAGCGCCAAGGTCTATCCGGAAGACAGCAATACGGAAATTCCCGCGCCCGGTTACGCGATCGTCAACGCGCGGGTGAATGCAACGCAGCAGCTGGGTGGCTGGCGGCTGCGCCAGTTCGCCCGCGTGAACAATCTGCTGGACCGGCAGTATGTGGGTTCGGTCATCGTCGGCGATACGAACAAGCGCTATTACGAGGGAGCGCCGGGACGGAACTGGATGCTGGGCGTCAGCGCGCAGTATCAGTTTTAAAGACCGACGGCTGCGATACGGCAGGTGCTGCGGTGCGCATCCGCCTCGAACGTGACGTGAACCGGCAGGAATTGTGCGATAACTTCCGCATTCGTGATCGCATGCTGCGACACGTGGTCGAGCGTGTAACTGCCGCCGCCGGCCAGCGCGAATGGCAGCATCAGCTGGTCGCCCAGGTGCTCGCCGACGGCGGCGTTGGATGCAAGATAGCGCTGCGCCGCGAGCACGGCATCGCCGGCAACCGCTTCGGCGCGGCGGTGCCTTTCGCCGACGGCCGAAAAGACTTCCGTCACATAGTCGCTCGCCAGCGTGATCAGCACCGCGTTGCCGGGGCCGTTGTCATTCGCCAGCGGATGAGAAATCAGCTGATCGTCCTGCCATTGCAGTCCCTTGCGGATGCAATCGAGCTCGCGCTGCGCCACCGATAGCGGAATCGCTGCAACGAACGCTTCCGCCTTTCCTTCTTTTAGAACTCCCCGGTCGACCAGCTTTAGTTGCGTCAGTTGTGAGGAGGGCCAGATCGCGGCGCACAGCTCCCCGCCACCGGCGGGATAAAAGCCGAAGCGCTTCAGTTCGAACTCGATCTGCGCGCCCATCGCCTGCAGCACCGGCACATAGGCGCGCTCGATGAAGTGAGCCGGCGGCGCCTTGGGATTGTGCGTGCCGCCGCTGATGTGTACAACGGACGGCACGTCCGCATACAGCAGCGCGGGCATCAGTGTCTGCAGCACCAGCGTGGCGCTGCCCGCGGTACCGATGGAAAACTCGTACACACCGCCCTTGATACAGCGGGGCGTAAAGGTGAGTTCGGTGGAGCCGACGTCCGCATGCGTGACTTCGGCGCAGCAGATCGCAGCAGCGGCACGAACCGCGACCAGGTGCTGGCGCATCAGTCCTGGCTTCTGCCGGTTCGCGCGGATGTTACGGATGCGGAACGGCTGGCCCGTGATCATCGACAGCGTCAGCGCGGAGCGCAGGATCTGTCCGCCGCCTTCGCCCGTGGAGCCATCGAGTTCGATCATGGTGCGCTCTCCGCTGCATCGATATCAGCATCATAGAGAATCAGGGAATGCGGGGCGCCGTCATGGGAGGTCGCTGGGGACTGTCGGCTGGG
>DKJA01000165.1:5717-6075 GCA_002454505.1 Oxalobacteraceae bacterium UBA6704 | reverse complement strand
GTTGACGTAGATGCCCAAGGGGTTCTTGCGCAGGCGCTGCTCGGTGCGCGGGGTCTGCTGCACGATGGAAATCACGGCGTTCCAGCGTTCAGTCCCTGCGGCAGCGCCGTTGACGAAGCGCTGCTCCGTCCAGCGCACGTTGAAAGACGTGTCGCTGGCGCGAGTCACGCTGGTGATCTGCACCGTCACCGACTCCTTGCCAATGCGTGCGAACGGGTCGCTCACGCGCGCGTAGTCGTTGAGGACGGCCGCGCCTTTGTCGGTCGTGTAGTCGTAGGCATCGAGCCAGTTCTGGCGGACAACGATGGGGTCGATTGACAACGAGCGCACCAGACCGATGAAGCGGCCCAGGTGGTAC
>DKJA01000165.1:5195-5624 GCA_002454505.1 Oxalobacteraceae bacterium UBA6704 | reverse complement strand
TGAAGCGGCCCAGGTGGTACGCAGTCTGTGCATCGCTGGGCCGGTACGGCGTGGCGGCTTCGCCGACCGCGCGCACCTGGCCGGCGTTGTCCACCTCCACGACGTAGGGTGTCACGATGGACTGCGCCGAACGCCACACCAGGCCGCCGGCCATCAACAGCGCGAGCGTCAGGCAGCCGAAGGCCATCAGCCGCCAGTTCTTCGCCTGCACGCGCGGCGAGCCGATGCGGTCGTCCCACACTTGGCCGGCAGCTTGGTACGGCGTGGCAGGCTGCGGCGTGTCGGCATAGCGCACCTGCGGTTTCTTGAATCGCATGGTCAGCTCTCCTTATGAATCGCTTCAGTCGTCGGAGCCGCGCAGGCTCGGCCCTTGGCCAGAGCCGCCGCCATCGCCACCGCGCAGCGCGTGGGCGGTGGTGGTCGCGGCAT
>DKJA01000165.1:0-5071 GCA_002454505.1 Oxalobacteraceae bacterium UBA6704 | reverse complement strand
GGCGGTGGTGGTCGCGGCATGGGTGATTTGTTGGCGGCGGTGCAGCCGCTTGGCCCAGGCAGGTTGTTCCGGTGCCTGGGCCGCAGTGGCACTTGCCGGGGCGGGGCCACCTGACGCTCCCGCATCCCCATTCCAGCCTGCGCGGAAGGGAGCGGCCATGCGTTGCCCGGCAGCGGAGGCTCGGGACGCAGCGCCTCGCCCAGCTGCCTGCGCACCCGTCTTGACGACGCTGCCCAGTCCCGCCATTGCGCCTTTCGCACCACCTCCTGCGGCGGCGGAGCCGGCCTGGAATGCCGACTTCGTACTGCCAGCCGCCGATGTGGCCGCACGCGCACCAGCGCCGGCCAGCTTGGCGGCTGCCGGTGCCATGCGCGCGCCAGCCGCCACCGCACCACCGACGCCGGTTGCTGCAGCACCGATAACGACGGCCGTGCCGGCTGCACCGACAGCGGCACCCGCCATCGCACCCGCGCCGAGCTGCGGCGCACCGGACACGAGGCCTGTGGCGATGCCAGGGCCGAAGATGCCCAGCGCCAGCAGCGTGAGTGAGGCCAGCATGATGACCAGCGCGTGGTCGATGGACGGCTCGGCGGGATGAACCTGAAACTGAGAGAACAGGCCCGATCCAATGCCCACGATCACGGCCAACACCAGCACCTTGACGCCGGAGGCCACCACGTTGCCCAAGACCTTTTCGGCCAAGAACGAGGTCTTGTTCCAAAGCGCGAACGGCACCAGCACGAAGCCCGCGAGCGTGGTCAGCTTGAACTCAATCAGCGTGATGAAAAGCTGGATCGCCAGCACGAAAAAACACAGCACCACGATCAGCCACGCGAGGAACATCACCACGATGGGGTCAAGGTTCACGAACACTTCGGGGAACCCGGCCATGTCGCCGATCTGCTTCAGGATCGGCGCACCCGCGTCAATGCCCATCTTCGCTAGGCGGCCCGGCTGCAAGAAGTTCTCCATCGTGATGGCCGAACCGGTGGCGGTGATACCCAAACCCGCAAAGGAGCGGAACACGATGCTGGCCAGCCAGTTGAAGTTATTGAGAATGTAGGCGAAGGCACCGACGTAGAGCACCTTGCGCAGCAACTTGGCGATCACGTCCTCGCCCTGGCCAGTGGCGTGGCTCATGGCCCAATACAGTCCGGCGATCGTCATGTCGATGACGATCAGCGTGGCCGTGAGGAACGCCACTTCGCCCCGCAGCAGCCCGAAACCCGAGTCGATGTAGGTGGCGAAGGTGTTGAGGAACTGGTCGATGATGGTCACGTCATTCATGGCGTGCCCTCTGGTTCATCGAAGCTGGGCGGGATCGGCGGCAGGTCCGCCAGCGTCCGGTATTCGTCCGGCCCGGACTGGCCGGCGAAGAAGCGCCGCCGGAATACCTCAGCTGCGGCGCGGCAAGCGTCCTCGCCCGTGGTCGGCATAACCTGTTGTGGATGGGCCGCGCATTGCGCGCGCAATGCCTTGAGCCGCACGGGATCGGCGGACAAGGCATCCGCAAGGTTGTCGGTCGGCTGCTCGCCGCACGCGGCCAGCAGCACGACAAGCATCACAACAGACGGGGCGAGGACACATCGCATGGCGACCTCCCGTCAGTCGCGGTAGAAGTTGATGGACTGCGGTGTGTACGGCGTGCCTTCACCGAGGAAGCGTCGTCGCACCTCGCGGGCACGCTCCGTGGCCGCCGCTTGTCGCGCCAGCTCCAGCGAGGCGGCCCGGTCTTGCGTGATCTGGAGCCGCTGTGACTGGATCGACTGCTTGGCCTGCAAGGCCAGCAACTGGTTCATGGCCTGCATGGCTTGCAGCGCACCCTCGGCCGACTGGCTCTTGCCCACCAAGTCGGCCAGCACGCTTTCGTCATCGCTCAGGTTCTGCGACGCCTGGGCCTGCATCTGCATGGTGGTTTGCAGGCCGTTGAGCGTGTTCTTCCAACGCTCCTGCGCATCGAGGTACATCTGATTGCCGCTCACCGTGGCGGCGTATTTCTCGGGGTACAGGCGTGCGAACTCCCGGTCGATGCTCGTCACGTCGTAGGCCAAGCCCTTGGCCTGCGCGATGAGGCGCTGGGTGGTCGCCAGGTTGGCGCGCAACTGGCCCACCACGCTGGACGGCAGGCTGGCCAGGTTGCGCGCCTGGTTGATGAGCATCTGCGCTTCGTTCTGGAGCTGGCGGATCTGGTTGTTGATCTGCTCCAGCGTGCGAACGGCCGTGAGCGTGTTCTGAATCAGATTGGTCGGGTCGAGCACGATGTCGCCGACGCCGAACAAGGCATGGGCGGGCTGCGCGATACCGAAGGCGAGCACGCAGGCAGCGGTCAGCGCGGCGAGTTTCGAGGCATGGGTTTTCATGGCAGGTTCTCCTGGGGGTGGTCAGCGGTACGGAGGGAACCCGGCGCAAGGCCGGGGAACGAGGGCAGCAGGTCAGCCGCCCAATTGAGGCCGCGATGGCGCAGCCACGCGCCCGCGAAGCTGGGCGTGCCAGCGTCGGCGAGCACCGCGTCCATGTCGCGCTGGTCCTGCGGCGTGGACGCGCCCGCAAACGCCAGCGCCGCCAGCCCCAGGTCGAGGTCGAACAGGCGGTTGCCGAGCCGGGATTGGTAGTAGTAGTCGCGCTTGGGCTGCGCGATGGCGACGATCTCGATCTGCCGCCTGTTGAGGCCGAAGCCTTCGTAGATCGTGCGAATCTGCGGCTCGGTCGCCTGCGGGTTCGGCAGGAAGATGCGGCTGGCGCAGCTTTCGATGATCGCGGGCGCGATGCTCGAATCCTTGATGTCCGCCAACGACTGCGTGGCGAAGATCACCGAGACGTTCTTCTTGCGCAGCGTCTTGAGCCACTGGCGGATGCGTGCCGCAAACACCGGGTCATCGAGAAACAGCCACGCTTCATCGAGGATCAGCAGCGTAGGCGCACCATCAAAGCGTTCGTCGAAGCGCGCAAAGAGGTAATGCAGCACGGCCATGACGGCGGCCTTGCTGTGCATCAGTTCTTCCATCTCGAAGCATTGCACGTCGGCCATGCCCAGCCGGTCATGGTCGGCATCCAGCAGCTTGCCGTGCGCGCCACCCAGCACATACGGCGCGAGCGCCTGTCGCAGTGCATTCGATTGCAGCAGCACCGACAGGCCTGTCATCGTGCGCTGCTCCACCGGCGCACCGGCCAGGCTTCCAAGCGCCGACCAGATAGCCGTTTTCTCGTCGGGGCCGACGGTCACGCCTTCGTGCAGCAAGCGGCCTTCGATCCATTCGGCGGCCCAAGTGCGGTAGCCCTCGCGGTCGATGCGGGCGAGCGGCTGGAAGGCGATTTCGCCATCCGTGCCCAGGTCGTAGTGCTCGCCGCCCAGCCCGAGGATGGTGGCCCGCATCGAGCGGCCCATATCGAACGCGAAGATGCGCGAGCCGGGATAGCGGCGGAACTGCATCGCCAGCGTGGCGAGCAGCACCGACTTGCCCATGCCCGTGGGACCAGCCACCAGCGTGTGGCCCACGTCCCCAATGTGCGTCACCAGCCGGAACGGAGTGGCGCCATCGGTGCGCGTGACGATCAGCGGCGGGCCGTCGAGGTGGTCGTTCTTCTCCGGCCCGGCCCACACGGCAGACACCGGCATCATGTGCGCCAGGTTCAGCGTCGAGACGATGGGCTGGCGGACATTCGCATAGGCGTTGCCGGGGATAGACGACAACCACGCATCCACGGCGTTGAGCGTTTCGGGGATGGTGACGAAGCCGCGTCCCTGGATGACCCGCTCCACCATGCGCAGCTTCTCGTCGGCTGCGCCGGCGTCCTCGTCCATGACGGTGACGGTCGCCGTCAGGTAGCCGAAGGCGACTTGATCGCTGCCCAACTCCTGCAAGGCCGCGTCCGCATCGGCAGCCTTGTTGTTGGCGTCGGTATCGACCAGCGGTGATTCCTGCTGGAAGATCGTTTCGCGCAGCAGCGCGATGACGTTCTTTCTTTTCGCAAACCACTGACGGCGCAGGCGCCCCAGCTCCCGTTCCGCCTCGGATTTGTCCAGGCACAGAAAGCGCGTACTCCAGCGGTATGCAAATCCCAGGCGGTTGAGGTCGTCCAGAATTCCCGGCCAGGTCGAGGTCGGGAAGCCGCGCACCGATGCCACGCGCAGGTGCTGGTCGCCCAGCATGGGCGCCAGGCCACCAACCAGTGCAGAATCGGTCAGCAGCGCGTCGATATGGAACGGCACTTCGGGTACCGCCAGCGAATAGCGCCGCGTCGAGACGGTCGAATGGAGGTAGGTCAGCGTCTGGCTGTCATCGAGCCAGGTGATTTCCGGCATCACGCCATCGAGCAGGTCGAAGACGCGATCCGTCTCCGCGCTGAAGGCTTGCAGCCGCTCGCGCCAGTCCACGCCATTCGTCGGCGTGTTCTCGTAGAGCATCTTGGCTGCGCGGGCGCGCGACTCCTCCGGCGGCAGATACACCAGCGTCAGGTGGTAACCGCTCTCGAAGTGGTGGCCCGATTCCTCAAAGGCGGCCCGGCGCTCTTCCTCCACCATCCACGAAAGCGGCTCGGGGAACTCCGAGCGCGGGTAATCGGCGGCGGGACGGCGCTCGGCTTCGATGAAAAGTGCCCAGCCCGATCCCATGCGGCGCAGCGCGTTGTTCAACCGCGCCGACGTGGCGACCAGCTCGCCTTGTGTCGCGCTGTCCAGATCAGGCCCGCGAAAGCATGCCGTGCGCTGGAATGAGCCATCCTTGTTCAGCACGACGCCCGGCGCGACCAGTCCGGCCCACGGAAGCCAGTCGGCGAGCAGCGCGGGCCGCTGGCGGTATTCGACGAGGTTTAGCATGGCATCACCTCACACGTCCAGCAGCGATCGGTGCTTGATGTGCCGCGCGAACACGGCTATGAACTGCGGATCGACGCGCGCGCCCCACACCGCCAGCGAATGGCCAACGATCCAGAGCACCACGCCGGGAATCCACAGTTGCAGGCCCAGCCCGACAGCAGCGGCCAGCGTGCCGTTGGCGATCGCCACGGTGCGCGGCGCGCCGCCCAGCAGAAGCGGCTCGGTCAGCGAGCGATGCAGCGGCACCTCGAAGCC
>DKJA01000065.1 GCA_002454505.1 Oxalobacteraceae bacterium UBA6704 | reverse complement strand
CAGCGGGCAGCGGGCAGCGGTCGGTAAGCAGCAGCTCCACGCCGAACGGTGGCGAGTATCGACCGTGCCGTATGCCCGGCGGGACGGTTTTACTAAGTTCCACGATCCTCCGCTGGCTTGCGATAACCGCCGCTAACCTTTACTAAAAATTCCAATCAGCACTGGCGCATCCGGGCGGTACGGGGTTCCCTTGTTTCCAGCCTGGTCATTTTAGTAGGCGTCAGCACATCGTAGTATCAGTCAGCACGAGATAGCAATGCTTAGTGAAATGGCGTTTTACGGCTCCCCGCCCTCCCCGCGCCTGACATGCTGCCGACGCAATGGCGATACGATGGCACCCCGGGATGCAGCCTGAACCAGGAGCCTGCCCTACCGGCCGGCACGCGTCCTGATCAGCACCTTCTGGATCTCGCCGTCGCACACCTTCGACAGCCGCGCATACTCGGCCGGCGAATCGATGGCGGCCTGCACCAGCTCCACCTTCGCCATCTCGGCCTTGATATACGGCAGCCAGCCGCTGTCGATCTCGAACGCCAGCGCGGAGCGCGCGGTGCCGGCGGGGCCATACAGGGGCTGGCCGCCGAAGCGTTTGGCCAGCGCGGCGCGCACGGTTTTTTCCACCTTCGGCAGGTTGTCCATGTACGCCTGCATGTGCCGCATCTCGTGCGCCAGGATCTCCTTGTAGCCGCACGTCCCGGCCGGGAACTCGTTGCCGACGTAGATCTTCACCGGCACGTACGTCAGCTGCACGGAAATCTGCGGCGCCACGCATTCGTAGCCGCTGACGGGGTCCTGCAGCATCGGCCCGGCCAGGCCGATCTGGACGCGCGACTCGGTGCGCGTCAGCCCCAGCACATAGGAATTGTTGTTGGCGACGCCCTTCATCGCCGTCAGCATCTTGTACGACAGCTGCGTGTTGATCGTGTAGCCGTTCTGCTTGGCGGACAGCACCGAGATGGTCTTGCTGATCGTGTCTTCGCAGCGGATCTGGAATGGCGTGCGGGCCGCGGCATACGCGGATTGCGCGGCGAAGACAAGGCAGCACAACAGCGCGGCCCGCAGCATGTCAGCCCAGCTTCCAGTCCCCGGCGCGCAGCTTGTCCAGCCAGAACGTGCCGATGATCGTCTTCACGTCCGTGATGCGGCCCGTGCGGACCCATTCCAGCAGCTCGTCCAGCGTGGCGGTGAAGCATTCGACGAATTCGCCATCATCGAGCCTGGCGTCGCCCGCCTTCAGGCCGCGCGCCAGGAACAGCTCCAGGTGCTCGTCCGAATAGGCGATGGCATTGTGGATGGTGGCGACGAACTGCCAGTCGGTGGCCGTGTAGCCGGTTTCCTCGACCAGTTCGCGCTTGGCGCAATCGAGATGGTCTTCGCCTGCGTCGATTTTCCCGGCCGGGAACTCGATGAACACTTGCGAATTGGGATAGCGGAACTGGCGTTCCAGCAGGATGGTGCCGTCGTCGAGGACGGGCAGGATGACCACGGCGCCGGGGTGGCGGATGTATTCGCGGCCGGTCAGCTTGCCGTCGGGCAGGCTGACCCGGTCTTTATGAACCTTGAGGAAGTGGCCGTCGTAGGCGATGCCGCCGTCGACCTTCGTTTCCCGCAGATGCGCATCGCTCATGCACGCTCCTGAACTGTAAAAACCTCAGTGTATCAGCGTGAGCGTGAGCGCGGCGCAGTCTCAGTGGCGCTTGCGCAGGTAGCGCGCCGTGAAGCCCGGGAAGGCAAACACGAGGAAGGCACAGGCGGAGATCGCGTAGAACTCCCACGTCTGCGGGAACACGGTGCCGATACGCCCTTCCAGCGCGATGCCCACCAGGCCGACGACGAAGAACAGCACCGTCATCTCCAGCAGCCGCACGACGAAGTGCTTGCGGCGTCCGCCCGCGGTGCCCTTCAAGGGAACCACGGCGAACACCTTGTCGTTAAAGAACGGCAGGTTGGCCAGCACGAGTGCCAGCAGGATGACCAACCATGCCGATGCGCCGACGTCCATGGCTTACGTGGACAACGTGGCGCGCATCGCGTGCAGGCACGCGTTCAGCAGCGGGTCGGGCAGCACGCCCAGCACCAGCACCAGCGCGCCGTTCAGGCCCAGCACGATGTTCTTGTCCAGTGCCACCTTGATCGGCGCCGTGTCGGTCGGTTCGTCGAACCACATCGTCTTGACGACGCGCAGGTAGTAGAACGCACCCACCAGCGATGCCATCACGGCAAACACGGTCAGCCACAGCTGGCCCGTCGCCAGCACCGACTGCAGCACGGCGAACTTGGCGGCAAAGCCCATCAGCGGCGGCACGCCAGCCAGCGAGAACATCAGCACCGTCATCAGCAGCGCGTACCAGCCGGAGCGTTTCGACAGGCCCTTGAAGTCGGCCAGGTCTTCCGCTTCGAAACCGGCGCGCGACAGCACCATGATCAGGCCGAACGTGGCCAGCGTGGTCAGCACGTAGGTGATCGAGTAGTACATCGCCGAGCTGTAGGCGGCGGCCGCATTGGTCTGGTCGGCGCCCGTGACGCCGGCCATCATCCCCAGCAGCACGAAGCCCATCTGCGCGATCGTCGAGTAAGCCAGCATGCGCTTCAGGTTCGTCTGCGCGATGGCGGCCAGGTTACCCACCACCAGCGACAGCACGGCCAGGATCATCAGCATCTGCTGCCAGTCGAATGCCATCGGCAGCAGGCCTTCCACCAGCAGGCGGACGACGATGGCGAACGTCGCCAGCTTCGGTGCGCCGCCCAGCAGCAGCGTGACGCCGGTCGGCGCACCCTGGTAGACGTCCGGTACCCACATGTGGAACGGCACGGCGCCCAGCTTGAACGCGAGGCCGGCCACGACGAACACGATGCCGAACACGAGGATGGTCGGGTTGATCGCGCCTTCGGCGATCTTGGCGGCCATCGCCGGCAGTTCCAGCGTACCGGTCGCGCCATACAGCATCGACATGCCGTACAACAGGAAGCCGGAAGCCAGCGCGCCCAGCACGAAGTACTTCATCGACGCTTCGATCGACACGCTGTGGTCGCGGCGCAGGGCCACCAGCGCATACAGCGACAGCGACATCAGTTCCAGGCCCAGGTAGATGGACAGGAAGCTGTTGGCCGAGATCATCACCATCTGGCCCAGCGTGGAGAACAGCGCGAGCACGTAGAACTCGCCGCCCAGCGCACCGCCCAGCATGCCGCGGGCGGTGGTGTACTGCCGCGAGTAGATCAGCGTGATGCCGACGGCCAGATACGTGAACAGCTTGAGCAGGTTGCCCATCGGGTCGGACACGACCATGTTGTTGAACGCATAGGTCGTGGTACCGGCCGCGAAGTCCGCATAGGTGAACGCCGCAGCGCCTGCCAGCGACAGCAGCGACAGCACGTACGTGATGCCCCGCTTCGATTCGGACAGGAACATGTCGATCAGCAGGATCGCCGAGGTGGCGATCAGCAGGAATACCTCTGCGTAGATCGGCAGCAGGTTGGTGTCAGTGACGGAAGGATTCATGAAACTTGGGTCCTATAGGCATTCATTGTGCGATGGCGATCTTGCTCTGGGAGACGTGCTGCAGCAGGTCGGCCACCGACGTCTGCATCGTGTCGGTGAACGGCGCCGGATACAGGCCCATCACCAGCACGGCAATCGCCAGGATGCCCAGCATCAGGAACTCGCGGCCGTTCACGTCGGTCAGCTCGGCCACGTGATGGTTCGTGATCTTGCCGAAGATGACGCGCTTGGCCATCCACAGCGAGTACGCGGCGCCCAGGATCAGCGCGGTCGCGGCCAGGATGCCGGTGACGAAGTTGAACTGCACCGCACCCAGGATCACCATGAACTCGCCGACGAAACCGGAGGTCGCAGGCAGGCCGCAGTTGGCCATCGAGAACAGGATGAAGAAGGCGGCGAATTTCGGCATCTTGTGGACGACCCCGCCGTAGTCGGCGATCTGGCGCGAGTGCGCGCGGTCGTACAGCACGCCGATGCACAGGAACATCGCGCCGGACACGAAGCCGTGCGAGATCATCTGCATGATCGCGCCCTGCGTGCCCATGTCGTTGAACATGAAGAAGCCCAGCGTGACGAAGCCCATGTGGGCGATCGACGAGTAAGCCACCAGTTTCTTCATGTCCTGCTGGACCAGGGCGACCAGGCCCACGTAGATCACGGCGATCAGCGACAGCACGATGACGACGGGCGCCAGGTAGTGCGACGCGTCAGGCGTGATCGGCAGCGAAAAACGCAGGAAGCCATAGGCGCCCAGCTTCAGCATGATCGCGGCCAGCACGGCGGAGCCGCCCGTCGGCGCTTCCACGTGGACGTCCGGCAGCCAGGTGTGCACCGGGAACATCGGCACCTTGACGGCGAAGGCCATGAAGAAGGCGATGAAGATCGCGACCTGCTCGTTCATCGACAGCGGCAGCTGGTGCCACTGCAGGATGTCCCACGAACCGGACTTGTTGTACAGGTAGATCAGCGCGACGAGCGTCAGCAGCGAGCCGAGGAAGGTGTACAGGAAGAATTTGAACGCCGCGTACACGCGGTTGGCACCGCCCCACACGCCGATGATGATGTACATCGGGATCAGCGTGGCTTCGAAGAAGAAGTAGAACAGCAGGCCATCCAGCGCCGAGAACACGCCGATCATCAGGCCGGACAGGATCAGGAAGGCGCCCATGTACTGGGCCACGCGTTCCTGGATCACCTGCCAGGCGGAGATCACCACGATGATCGTGATGAACGCCGTCAGCGGCACGAACCACAGCGACAGGCCGTCGATGCCCAGCGAGTAGAAGATGTTGAAGCGCTCGATCCATGCCGATTTCTCGACGAACTGGACGCCGTGCGCGGCGTTGTCGAACTGCGTGAACAGCGGGATCGTGGGCAGCAGCGACACGATGGAACCGATCAGTGCCAGCACCCGCACCAGGCCGGCCCGCGAATCCCGGCCGATGGCCAGGATGATGACGCCGAACAGGATCGGCAGCCAGATCGACAGGCTCAGGTAGGGAGGAAGAGTATTTAACGTTGACTGCATCTTTTATCTCTTTTGCGTATGGCGTTAAGCGTGCCAGAACGGCAGGAAGTACACCAGGAAGCCCAGGATACCGATGATCATCACGAACGCGTAGTGATAGATGTAACCCGTCTGCGCCAGGCGCGTCAGCGACGAGAACCAGCCCACCACCTTCGCGCTGCCATTGACGACGAAGCCGTCGATGATCGTGCGGTCGCCCACCTGCCACAGGCCCGTGCCGAGGACGCGCGCGCCCTTGGCGAAGACGGCCTGGTTGAAGGCATCCATGTAGTACTTGTTGTCGAGCAGCGTGTGCAGGAACTTGAACTTGTCATAGAACCAGGCCGGTACGCGCGGGTTGACCATGTAGCAGTAGTACGCGGACACGACGCCGGCCAGCGCGAGCCAGAACGGTGCCGTCTGCAGGCCGTGGATCGCCATCGCGACCGGGCCGTGATAGATCTCTTCCAGTTCCTTCATCGCATGGTGGTTCTCGCCGACGAAAATGACGCCCTTGAAGAAGTCGCCGAACAGCATCGGGCCGATGGCCAGGAAGCCGATGATCACCGAAGGAATCGCCAGCGCGACCAGCGGGAACCAGACGACGAACGGCGACTCGTGCGGTTTCTGGCCAGGCTCGAGGCCGTGGTGGCCGTGGTCGTCTTCTTCCTCTTCATGGTGCGCATCCGAATCGTGCGCGCCGTGAGCGACGGCGTGCTTGTCGTCATGGGCAGTCGCGTGATGGTCATCGTGACCGTGCGCATGCGGCTGGCCGAAGCGTTCCTTGCCATGGAAGACGAGGAAGTACATGCGGAACGAGTAGAACGCGGTGATGAACACGCCCGCCAGCACGGCGAAGTGAGCGAAGCCGGCACCGGCGATATGCGTCTCCGCGACCGCCTCGATGATCGAGTCCTTCGAGTAGAAGCCGGAGAAGAACGGCGTACCGATCAGCGCCAGGGAACCCAGCAGCGACGTGATCCACGTGATCGGCATGTACTTGCGCAGGCCGCCCATGTTGCGGATGTCCTGGTCGTGGTGCATGCCGATGATGACGGAACCGGCGCCGAGGAACAGCAGCGCCTTGAAGAACGCGTGCGTCATCAGGTGGAATACGGCGACGGAATACGCCGACGAACCCAGTGCCACCGTCATGTAGCCCAGCTGCGACAGCGTGGAGTACGCGACGACGCGCTTGATGTCGTTCTGGATGATGCCCAGGAAGCCCATGAACAGCGCGGTGATCGCGCCGATGACGAGGATGAAGGACAGCGCCGTGTCGGACAGCTCGAACAGCGGCGACATGCGCGACACCATGAAGATGCCGGCGGTGACCATCGTCGCCGCGTGGATCAGTGCGGAGATCGGGGTCGGGCCTTCCATCGAGTCCGGCAGCCATACGTGCAGCGGGAACTGGGCCGACTTGCCCATCGCGCCGATGAACAGGCAGATGCAGGTGACGGTGATGATCATCCAGTCGGTGCCCGGCAGCGTCCCCGCCAGCAGCAGGTCCTTCTTGGCGAACACTTCCTGGTAATCCATCGAACCCGTGTAGGCCAGGATCAGGCCGATGCCGAGGATGAAGCCGAAGTCGCCCACGCGGTTGACGAGGAAGGCCTTCATGTTGGCGAAGATCGCCGTAGGCCGTTCGAACCAGAAGCCGATCAAGAGGTAGGACACGAGGCCCACCGCTTCCCAGCCGAAGAACAGCTGCAGGAAGTTATTCGACATCACCAGCATCAGCATCGAGAAGGTGAACAGCGAGATGTACGAGAAGAAGCGGTTGTAGCCTTTGTCTTCCGCCATGTAGCCGATGGTGTAGATGTGCACCATCAGCGACACGAAGGTCACCACGCACATCATCATCGCCGACAGCGAATCGATCTGGAAACCCACTTCCAGGTTGATGCCGGCCACCGTCATCCAGCGGTACAGCGTGCCGTTGTACGTTGCGCCGTCCAGCACCTGCAGCAGGGTCTGGAAGGAGATCAGGAAGGCGACCAGCACGCCCAGGATCGTGGCGACTGTGACCGTTTTGCGGCCGACCACGTTGCCGAAGAACCGGGTGCCCAGCAGGCCCGCGATTGCGGATCCGGCCAGCGGCGCCAGGGGAACAGCCAAAAGAAGGTTAGGGTTAAGCCCCGTCATGATGAACCTATCTGTTTATTATTCGAGGGTTAAAAACTAGCCTTTGAGGCTGTCCAGGTCTTCCACGTTGATGGTGTCCAGGTTACGGAACATCAGCACGAGAATCGCGAGGCCGATCGCCGATTCGGCGGCGGCCACGGTCAGGATGAAGAAGACGAAGATCTGCCCGGCCGCGTCGCCCAGGTAATGCGAGAAGGCGATGAAGTTCATGTTCACTGCCAGCAGCATCAGTTCGATGGCCATCAGCAGGACGATGACGTTCTTGCGGTTCAGGAAAATCCCGACGATCGAGATCGCGAACAGGATCGCGCCCAGGACCAGGTAGTGGGCCAGCGATAAGGTCATGGTGCCTCCTTCGTTTCTGCGGCAACGGCCGGTGCTTCCTTGACGGCCGCCATCTTGACGATCTTCAGGCGGTCGTTGCGCTTGACGCGCACCGCGGCACCCGGGTCGAAGTACTTGATGTCCTTGCGCTTGCGCAGCGTCAGCGCGACGGCGGCGACGATGGCCAGCAGCAGCACGACGGCGGCGATCTCGAACGCGTAGATGTACTTGGTGTAGATCAGCAGGCCCAGTTCCTTCGTGCCGCCGATCGTGTTGGCCGCTTCCGGCGCCGGGATGTCGGCCACGCCGAAGCTGCGCCACAGCACCGAAGCCATCTCCAGCACGATGATGCCGCCGACGGTGGCTGCCACGGGCAGGTAATTCCAGAAGCCCTCGCGCAGCTTGGTGTTGTCGATGTCGATCATCATGACGACGAACAGGAACAGCACCATCACGGCGCCGACGTACACGAGCACCAGCACGATGGCCAGGAACTCGGCTTTGAGCAGCATCCAGATGCCGCCCGCCTGGAAGAACGCCAGCACCAGGAACAGTGCCGCCGTCACGGGATTGCGCGCCGTGATCACGCGTGCCGCGGCAACCACCATGATGGTCGCGAACACGTAGAACAATACGGTTATGAAGTCCATGTATTTAAATCCGGTCAGTATTGGCGCGATCAGCGGTACGCTGCGTCGGCGGCGCGGTTGGCGGCGATTTCCGGCTCGTAGCGGTCGCCCACTGCCAGCAGCATCTCCTTGGTGTAGTACAGGTCACCGCGTTTCTCGCCGTGGTATTCCAGCACGTGGGTCTCGACGATCGAGTCCACCGGGCAGGATTCCTCGCAGAAGCCGCAGAAGATGCACTTCGTCAGGTCGATGTCGTAGCGCGTCGTGCGGCGGGTGCCGTCGTCGCGCTGGTCGGATTCGATCGTGATGGCCATGGCCGGGCACACCGCTTCGCACAGCTTGCAGGCGATGCAGCGTTCCTCGCCGTTCGGATAGCGGCGCAGCGCGTGCAGGCCGCGGAAGCGCGGCGACATCGGCGTCTTCTCTTCCGGGTACTGCACGGTGATCTTGCGCGAGAACATGTACTTGCCGGTCAGCGCCATGCCCTTGATCAGTTCGGTCAGCATCATGCTGCCGAAG
>DKJA01000075.1:35396-70414 GCA_002454505.1 Oxalobacteraceae bacterium UBA6704 | reverse complement strand
TTCACGCATGAGCCCGTGTCTACCCAGGTGCCTGACACCACCTGCCAGCCGGCTCCGGCTCTTCCGTAATCCCCCGTTCCATGCAATCATCCCGGCATGGAACAAGACAACTCTCCCGGCGCCCCGCGCGGCGTGCCGCTGTGCCATAAATCGTGGACCGCCTACCTGGGCTGCCTCGCACTGGCCGTCATCGCGGTCTTTGTGCTGCGCCTTGCCTTCAATTATTCCGACCTCGCCGCGGCCGCTGTGCTGGCGGTATCCACGCTGGCGATCGGCTACCGCGTATTGCTCATCCGCAGCGTGCAGCTGTACCACGATGACGTGGGCGTCTGGCTTTACTCGGGCGTGCTGCCGTGGTCGCGGGGTGTGCGCGGCGTGAAGTGGCGCGACATGGACGAGGCCACCTACACGCAGTCATTCCGCAGCTGGCTGCTGCGCTCGTGGACGATCCGCATCGGCCACCGCTTCACCAAGGATGCCGAGATCCTGCTCAGCAATATGGCGCGCGGCCGCGATGCCGTGGCGCTGATCAACCAGCGCCACCAGCAGCTCATCCGTGACAACCGGCTGGGGTAACTGCCTTAAGCCAGCATTAACGCCGGCCCCGCCGCCGCGGCCATTCTTGTCACACCGTTCGTACCGTCGTGTAACATCAGCAGTTCAGGCAAACTGAATGGTGATAATCTCGCACGCTCGCGACACGAGGGCCCGCCCTCCCGGAATGGAATCGAAACGATGATCAAGACCAAAATTGCGCTTGTCGCAATGATGATGGGCCTGGCGTTCGCGCCGGCCGAAGCGGCCCAGCCGCAAAAAGCCAAGGTAACGAAGAAGGCCCCCGCCAAGAAATCCACCGCCGCCAAAGGCAAGAAATCCTCCAGCAGCAAGGCGAAAAAAGCGGTCGCGGCCGCACCTGTGGTGGCCGGCACGCGGGCCGACCGCAGCTTCGACACGCTGTCCGGCCAGTTCCTCACCGCGCTGTGGAAGATGGATCCGGAAACGGCCATCGCCGTCGGCAAGTACGATACGGCCGCCACCATGACGGTGCCCGATGCCGCCACCCGCCAGCAGCAGCTGGACTTCATCGACGAATGGCAGGGCCGCTTCGCCAAGATCGAACCGCGCCAGCTGTCGCCCCGCCAGCGCACCGACATGGCGCTGCTGCTCAACAAGCTCAGTTCCGACCGCTGGTACCTGACCACGTTCCGCGAATTCGAATGGAACCCGGCGCAATACAATATCGCCAGCCCGATCGACTACATCCTGCACACGGAATACGCGGCCAAATCGCAGCGCCTGCGCACGCTGCTCAAGCGCATCGCCAACGTGCCGGCCTACTACACGGCGGCCCGCAACAACATCAGCAATCCCACCCGCGAGCATACCCAGCTGGCCGTGGCGCAGGCGCCGGGTGTGCTGGCGCTGCTGGCCGAGCTGGACAAGGAAGCGCAGGCCTCCAACCTCGCCGCCAACGAGAAAGGCCTGTTCGCCCAGCGCATTGCGGATGCCAAAGTGGCCGTCGAAGCCTACGCGGCCTGGCTCGGCGAACTGGACAAGACGCTGGCCACCACGGCCGCCCGCTCCTTCCGCATCGGCCGCGACCTGTACGAGCAGAAGTTCGCATTCGACATCCAGTCCGCCAGCACGGCCGCGCAGACGTACGACAAGGCGCTGGCCGCCCGCGAGCAGCTGCTGGCCAATATGGACCGCATCAGCGACGAGCTGTGGCCGAAATACCTGGCCGACGTGGCCAAACCAGCCGACCGCTTTGCCAAGATTGGCATGATGATCGACAAGCTGTCGGCCAACCACGTGCCGCGCGAACAGTTCGTCAGCGAAATCCGCGCGCAGATCCCGCAGCTGCAGGACTGGGTCATCAAGCACGACCTGCTGACGCTCGACCCGAACAAGCCGCTGACCGTACGCGAAACGCCCGCTTACCAGCGCGGCGTGGCCGGCGCCAGCATCGAGGCGCCCGGCCCGTACCGCCCGCAGGACCGCACCTACTACAACGTGACGCCGCTGACGGATGCCACGCCGGAACAGGCCGAAAGCAGCCTGCGCGAGTACAACCACTGGATCCTGCAGGTGCTGAACATGCACGAGGCGATTCCGGGCCACTACGCGCAGCTGGTGTATGCGAACAAGTCGCCGTCGATCGTCAAGTCGATCTTCGGCAACGGCGCGATGGTCGAAGGCTGGGCCGTGTACAGCGAGCGGATGATGCTGGAGTCGGGCTACGACAACTCGCCGGAAATGTGGCTGATGTATTCGAAGTGGAACCTGCGCAGCGTGACCAACACGATCCTCGATTACAGCGTGCACGTGCTGGACATGAAACAGGCCGACGCGCTGGACCTGCTGACCCGCCAGGCCTTCCAGACGCAGCAGGAAGCCAACGAGAAGTGGCGCCGCGTGCAGCTGACCTCGGTGCAGCTGACGTCCTACTTCAGCGGTTACAGCGAGATCATGGACCTGCGCGAGCAGCGCCGCAACGCGCTGGGCAGCAAATTCTCGCTGAAGGCATTCAACGAGGAGTTCCTCGGCTACGGCAGTGCGCCGGTGAAGGTGATCAGGGAACTGATGCAGTAAGCACCATGAACAACGGGCGCCGCGGCGCCCGTTGTTCATGGTGCGGATGAATCAGCTTTCCGCCTTCTCTTCCGGCGCCTGCGTCGCCTTGACGAACATCGGCGACACCATCAGCCCCAGCTCGAACAGCATCCACATCGGGATGGCCAGCGAGAACTGGCTGACAACGTCCGGCGGTGTGACGATCGCGGCGATCACGAACGCGCCGACGATCACGTACGGCCGCCATTCCTTCAGCTTGGCCAGCGACACGAGGCCCATGCGGACGAGGATCACGACGATCACCGGCACCTCGAACGAGGCGCCGAACGCGAGGCACATCGACATCACGAAGTCCAGGTAGTTCTCGATGTCCGGCGTGACGGCGATCGAGCTGGGCGCGAATTCGTTGATGAACTTGAACACGCGGCCGAACACGAAGAAGTAGCAGAATGCCACGCCGGCCACGAACAGCAGCGACGACGAGATCACCAGCGGCGCGATCAGCCGCTTTTCATGCGCATACAGGCCAGGGGCGACGAATGCCCACAGCTGGTACAGCACCCACGGCAGCGCGATGATCAGGCCCAGCATCAGCGTGACCTTCATCGGCACGAGGAAAGGCGCGGTGATGCCGGTGGCGATGATCTTCGAGCCGACGGGCAGCGAGGCGATCATCGGCTGGGCGATGAAATCGTACAGGTGCGACGGGCCCGGCCAGAACATCAGCAGGCCGGTGACGATCAGCACGCCGATGGAAGCCTTGACCAGCCGGTCACGCAGTTCAACGAGGTGGCTGATGAAGGTTTCTTCGGCCGGGTTTTCAGTGCTCATCAGTAGAAGGATGCGGGGGTTTTGCCGTTACGGGGACGGAAGCGGGCCACCCGGGCGGCGCCGGAAACCACGTGCATGCGGCCGCCGTTGCGCTGCTTGTACCACTGCGGCACGGCCGACGTGCGCACCAGCCGCTTGCGGCGGAATTCCTTGGCCTTGCGCGACTGGTCTTCGGTCGACACGGCGTGGAAGTCGGGCACGTGCCCGGCATCGGACGACGATGACGAAGATGCATCGTCGATCCGGAACGAATCCTCGACGTCGGACATGTTCTTCGCGATCGAGTTCTCCACGTCCGCCTTGATCGAATCGGCCTGCTCCTGCACGTTCTTCTGCAGGTTGCGCAGTTCCTCGAGTTCGATCTCGCGGCTCACTTCGGACTTCACTTCGTGCAGGTAGCGCTGGGCACGGCCGTACAGGGTGCCCGCCATGCGGGCCACCTTCGGCAGTTTTTCGGGGCCGATGACCACCAGCGCCACGACGCCGATGATGGCGAGTTTGGAAAGACCGAGATCGATCATGGAATCAGGGGATCAAGCGGATCAGAGCTTGTTCTTTTCCTTGGCTTCCACTTCGATGGTGCCCTTGTCGGTCACCTGCGATGGCGGTGGCGTCGGGGCCGCCGGCGCATCCTTGTCTTCGTCGGTTTTCACGCCGTCCTTGAAGCCCTTGACGGCCTTGCCCAGGTCGGAGCCGATATTGCCCAGTTTCTTCGTGCCGAAAACCAGCATGACGACAACCAGGACGATCAGCCAATGCCAGATGCTCATGGAACCCATATATTTCTCCTTGCAGGGCATGACGCCCGAATTCGGTAAGAACGGACAGTATACGCGATGCAGCGACTGTCATGTACCTGTCATGGTAACGTCCGGAAATAACCCTTTTGGGTGGCACCGGGTCAGTGCATGCCCTTCCAGGGCCGCGGTCCGCCGTAGACGTGCATGTGCAGGTGATAGACCACCTGCCCGCCGTCCGGTCCGCTGTTGATCAGCGTCTTGTAGCCGCGGCGCGGCGTGCCGTCGGCATCGTGCTGCACAGAAACGCCATGCTCGGCCGCCAGTTGCGGCGCCAGCGCCAGCATCTTGCCCAGCACCACGGTATCTTCCGGCTGCACGTCCGACAGCGTCGAAATATGCCTTTTCGGGATGATCAGCAGGTGCACCGGCGCGGCCGGGTTGATGTCCTTGAAGGCCAGCAGTTCGTCGTCTTCGTAGACGACAGTGGCGGGGATTTGCTGCGCGGCGATCTTGCAGAATAAACAGTTATCCACTGCGGTTCCTCGTCTTTTTCGTCAAATGACGCATGCGTCCGGCTCACGCGTCCGGGCGCGCGGCCTTTTCATCGATGCCCGACACGCCTTCGCGGCGCGCCAGCTCGTCCAGTACCTGCTGCGGGCTCAGGTCGAACTGTGCCAGCAGCACGAGCGAATGGAACCACAGATCGGCCACTTCGTACAGCACCTTCGATCCATCGCCGGAGACGCGCGCATCCTTGGCCGCCATCACCGTTTCGGTGGCTTCCTCGCCGATCTTCTTCAGGATCGCGTCATCGCCTTTCGAGAACAGCCTGGCCACGTACGACGTGGCCGGATCGGCGCCCTTGCGCGCTTCGATCGTGGCCGCCACGCGGTCCAGGATCGTCGGGGTGGCTTCGGTCATTTCTTGCTTTCCGTGTAGATGGCGGCCGGATCCTTCAGCACCGGCGCCGCATCGTGCCAGTCGCCGTCCTTCGCGTCGCCGTCGAATTTATGGAAGAAGCACGAATGGCGGCCCGTATGGCAGGCGATGCCGCCGGCCTGCTCGACCGTCAGCAGCACCACGTCCTCGTCGCAGTCGAGGCGGATGGCCAGCACCTTCTGCACGTGGCCGGATTCCTCGCCCTTGTGCCACAGCTTCTTGCGCGAACGGCTCCAGTACACCGCCTCGCCCAGTTCCACCGTCTTGAACAGCGCATCGCGGTTCATCCACGCGAACATCAGCACGTCGTTGCTGCCGCTTTCCTGGGCGATCACGGGCACGAGGCCGTGCTCGTCCCACTTGATGCGGTTCAGCCATTTGGCCTTGGCCACGCTGGGCGTCGTTGTCGGGATACTCATGTTCTCTTCTCTCAAACCAGGCGCATGGGAATGCCCTGCCGCGCCATGAACTGCTTCGCTTCCTGCACCGTGTGCTGGCCGTAGTGGAAGATGCTGGCTGCCAGCACCGCGTCCGCATGGCCTTCCTTGACGCCGTCGGCCAGATCCTGCAGGCCGCCCACGCCGCCCGAGGCGATCACGGGGATGTTGACGGCGTCCGACACGGCGCGCGTCAGGCCCAGGTCGAAGCCGGACTTGGTGCCGTCGCGGTCCATGCTGGTCAGCAGCAGCTCGCCGGCGCCCAGCTCCGCCATCTTGCGGGCCCACTCGACCGCATCGAGGCCGGTGGCGTTGCGGCCGCCGTGCGTGAACACTTCCCACTTGCCGGGGGCGACCTGCTTGGCGTCGATCGCCACCACGATGCACTGCGAACCGTGCTTCTGCGATGCTTCGAACACCAGCTGCGGGTTGCTGACGGCGGACGTGTTCAGGCTGACCTTGTCGGCGCCGGCGTTGAGCAGCCGGCGCACGTCTTCCACCTTGCGCACGCCGCCGCCCACCGTCAGCGGAATGAACACCTGGGCCGCCACCTGCTCGATGATGTCGAGGATCAGGCCGCGGTTGTCGGAGGACGCCGTGATGTCGAGGAAGGTCAGTTCGTCGGCGCCCTGCTCGTCGTAGCGGCGGGCGATCTCGACCGGGTCGCCGGCATCGCGCAGCTCGGTGAAGTTGACGCCCTTGACGACGCGGCCGTCGGTCACGTCCAGGCAGGGAATGATGCGTTTGGCCAGCATGATTATTCTTCTTCGTCGACGATGCCGGACAGTTCGTCGGCGCGCAGCTGCGCTTCGTTCAGGTTGATCGTGCCTTCGTAGATCGAGCGGCCGCAGATGACGCCTTCGATGCCTTCGTCCTGCACGGCGCACAGCGCTTCCACGTCGGCCAGGTTGTGCAGGCCGCCGGAGGCGATGATCGGGATGCGCACGGCCTGCGCCAGGCGCACCGTCGCCTCGATGTTCACGCCGCCCATCATGCCGTCGCGGCCGATGTCCGTGTAGACGATCGATTCCACGCCGTACTGCTCGAATTTCTGCGCCAGGTCGATCACTTCGTGGCCGGACATCTTGCTCCAGCCGTCGGTGGCCACCTTGCCGTCCTTGGCATCGAGGCCGACGATGATGTGGCCGGGGAAGGCGCCGCACGCATCGTGCAGGAAGCCAGGGCTCTTCACCGCGGCGGTGCCGATGATGATGTAGCTGATGCCGTCGTCCAGGTAGCGCTCGATCGTGTCGAGGTCGCGGATGCCGCCGCCCAGCTGGACGGGAATCTCGTCGATATCGTGTTCCAGCGCGAATTCCTGCACCGTTTTCAGGATCGCCTTGACGGCGCCTTCGTTCTTCGGCTTGCCGGCAAATGCCCCGTTCAGGTCGACCAGGTGCAGGCGGCGCGCGCCCTGCTCCAGCCAGTGGCGCGCCATGGCGCCCGGGTCTTCGGAAAATACGGTGGCGAGTTCCATATCGCCTTGTTTCAGGCGGACGCAGTGACCGTCCTTCAGGTCGATGGCGGGAATGAGCAGCATGGTGTCGTGGTCAGTATGTGGGAAGGTTGGGCTCTAAACGCGGATTCAGGGATTCCAGTGCACGAAATTCTGGTACAGCTGCAGGCCGGTGGCGGCGCTTTTCTCCGGGTGGAACTGGGTGGCGAAAATGTTCTCGCGCGCGACGGCGCAGCAGAAGGCTTCACCATACACGGTCTCGCCCACGCTGTGCTGCGGCGCGGCCGGCTGCACGTAATAGCTGTGGACAAAGTAGAAGTAAGCGTCGTCGGGAATGCCGGCCCACATGGCGTGCGGCGCCGTCTGCCGGACCTGGTTCCAGCCCATCTGCGGCACCTTGAAGCGCGAGCCGTCGTCCTGCACGCGGCCGTCGAGCCGGAAGCGCACCACTTTGCCCGGCAACAGACCCAGGCCTTCCGCATCGCCCTCCTCGCTGCGCTCGAACAGCATCTGCTCGCCGATGCACACGCCCAGCAGCGGTTTATTGGCGGCGGCGCGCAGCAGCGCCTCCTGCACACCCGATTCGCGCAGGCTCTTCATGCAGTCCGGCATGGCGCCCTGGCCGGGCAGCACGATGCGGTCGGCACTGTCGATGTCGGCAACGCTGCCGGAAATGAGCACGTCCGCCTCCGGCGCGACAGCGCGCAGCGCCTGCGCCACCGAGCGCAGGTTGCCCATGCCGTAGTCAACTACAACGATTTTTTTCATAAGCTGCAACCGGATTACAGGCTGCCTTTGGTGGACGGGATCGTGCCGGCCGCGCGGTCGTCGAACTCGGCGGCCATGCGCAGCGCGCGGCCGAAGGCCTTGAACACGGTTTCGCACTGGTGGTGGGCATTCGTGCCGCGCAGGTTGTCGATGTGCAGCGTGATGCCGGCGTGGTTGACGAAGCCGCGGAAGAATTCCAGCGTCAGGTCGACGTCGAACGTGCCGATCATCGCCCGCGTGAACGGGATGTGGTATTCGATGCCGGGCCGGCCGGAGAAATCGATGACGACGCGCGACAGCGCTTCGTCCAGCGGCACATAGGCGTGGCCGTAGCGGCGGATGCCCTTGCGGTCGCCGATGGCCTTGGCCACTGCCATGCCCAGCGTGATGCCCACGTCCTCGACCGTATGGTGGTTGTCGATGTGGATGTCGCCGGTGGCTTTCACGTCCAGGTCGATCAGGCCGTGACGGGCGATCTGGTCCAGCATGTGGTCCAGGAACGGTACGCCGGTATCGAGCGTCTGCACGCCGGTACCGTCCAGGTTCAGGGCGACGCGGATCTGCGTCTCGTTGGTGTTGCGGACTACTTCAGCGGTGCGGTTCATGGGGGACTCGGGGTTAGGAATCAATCTGCCAGCGACGCAGTCAGGGACGATTCAAGCGCAGCGAGGAAAGCGGCATTCTCTTCCGGCGTGCTGACGGTGATGCGCAGGCAGTTGGTCAGCACACTGTGCATTTTACTCAAATTCTTGATGAGGATTTTACGGGACAGCAGGCCGGCATGGACGGCGTCCGCATCCGGCACGCGGACCAGGATGAAATTGGCGGCCGACGGGAACACCTGCACGCCCGGCAGCGCGGCCAGTGCCTCGCTCAGCAGCGTGCGCTGTTCGCGCAGCAGGCGGGCCTGCTCGTTGAGCACGTCCACGTGGTCGAGCGCGAACTCGGCGGCGGCCTGCGTCATCACGTTGATGTTGTACGGCGGCCGCACTTTCTCGAACTGGGCCAGCAGCGCCGGCGCCGCCGACATGTAGCCGAGGCGGATGCCGGCCAGGCCCAGCTTCGACAGCGTGCGCATGACGATCAGGTTGTCGAACTCGGGCAGGCGCGGCATGAAGCTCTGCTGTGCGAATGGCTCGTACGCTTCATCCACGACGACCAGGCCATGGTCGCCCTGGGCGCGCAGGATCGCCTCGATATCGGCGCTGTCGAACAGGTTGCCGGTGGGGTTGTTTGGATAAGCCAGGAACACCAGCGCCGGCTTGTGCTCGGCGATCGCTGCCAGCATGGCCGGCAGGTCCAGCGTCAGGTCCGCCTTCAGCGGCACGCCGACGAAGTCCATGCCGGCCACCTGGGCCGAGCGCTGGAACATCACGAAGGCTGGCACGGGCGCCAGCAGCACGGCGCGGCGGTCCTGCCACGCGCAGGTGGCGGCCATGATGGCGATCAGTTCGTCCGAGCCGTTGCCCAGCAGGACATCGTAACCGGCCGGGATACCCAGCTTGGCGCGGATGCGCTCCTTCAACGGGCCGTACGAAGCGGCCGGATAACGGTTCAGCGCCACGTCCGCCAGCCGGCTGCCCAGCTCGCGGCGCAGCTCGGCCGGCAGCTGGTAAGGATTTTCCATCGCATCGAGCTTCACGAAGCCGCTCGCGTCGGGCACGTGGTAGCTCTTGTCGCTGCGCACGTCGGGGCGGATGGTGTTGGCGATCAGGCTTTCGAGGGACATGCTGTTCTACTCCAGGAGGTTATTCTGCGGCCTTGGCGGCCTTGCTGCGGCGCGGCTTCGGTTTCACCGGCGGCGGCAGCGCCGGCTCGTCCAGTGCGGCCAGCCGTTCGGCAGTGACGCGGCAGTAATCGGGGTTCAGCTCGAAACCGACGAAGCGGCGGCCCATGCGG
Organism: Oxalobacteraceae bacterium UBA6704; assembly: GCA_002454505.1. Classification (GTDB taxonomy): domain Bacteria; phylum Pseudomonadota; class Gammaproteobacteria; order Burkholderiales; family Burkholderiaceae_D; genus Rugamonas. The sequence continues at coordinate 60,770 of DKJA01000075.1, read as the reverse complement.
CGCGCCGCCACGGCCGTGGTGCCGCTGCCCATGAACGGGTCGAGCACCACGCCGCCCGGCGGGCACGAGGCCTTGACCATGCGTTCGATGATTTCCAAAGGTTTCTGGGTCGGGTGATCGACCCGCTCCGAGTGTTCCCTGTGCAGGCGCGATACGCTCCACAGATCCTTGGGGTTGTAGCCCACTTCCAGCCATTTCGCGCCGACGAAGATCGAACGCGAACGGGCTTTCTTGGTTGCGGCGTCGTACGGGATGCGCACGGCGTCGAGGTCGAAATAATAATCCTTGCGGCGCACGAAGAAGCCGATCGTGTCGTGCACGGAGGTGAAGCTGCGCACGCTGCCGCCCATCGACGGCACCCGGCGGTCCCAGATGATCTCGTTCATCATCGTCATGCGTTGTTTCAGCATCACGAAGATCTCCGGCGAGAAGCGCCACGTGAGGAACACATACAGGCTGCCGTTTTCCTTCAGCTTCGGCAGCGCCGCATCGATCCACTGTTCCGTCCAGCGCAGGTAGTCGTCGACCGTCTGCTGGTCGGAGCCGTTGCCGTAGTCCTTGCCCAGATTGTACGGCGGGTCGGTCAGCAGCAGGTCCACCGAGCCATCCGGAATCCTGGCGAGACCGCTCAGCGCATCCTCGCAGTAGACCTGGTCGAGCCAGTCGCTCATGGCGTGGGCTTCAGCCGCAACTCCGCGCTGCGCGCGTGCGCCTGCAAGCCTTCGCCATACGCCAGCTCGGCGGCGATTTTCCCCAGCGTTTGCGCGCCCGCTTCGCTGACATGGATCACCGACGAACGCTTCTGGAAGTCATACACGCCCAGCGGCGACGAGAAGCGCGCCGTGCGCGACGTCGGCAGCACGTGGTTCGGGCCGCAGCAGTAGTCGCCCAGCGATTCGGACGAGAAGCGGCCCAGGAACATCGCGCCGGCGTGACGGATCTTGTCGGCCCACTGCTGCGGTTCCTCGGCGGAGATCTCCAGGTGTTCGGCGGCGATGCTGTTGGCGATCTCGCACGCTTCGTCCATGTCGCGCACCTTGATCAGCGCGCCGCGATCCGTCAGCGACGTGGTAATCGTTTCATGGCGCGGCATCGTCGGCAGCAGCTTGTGGATCGATGCTTCCACGCGGGCGATGTAGTCCGCGTCGGGGCACAGCAGGATCGCCTGCGCCAGCTCGTCGTGCTCGGCCTGCGAGAACAGGTCCATCGCCACCCAGTCCGGGTCCGTGGTGCCGTCGCAGATGACGAGGATTTCCGACGGGCCGGCAATCATGTCGATGCCCACCGCACCGAACACGCGGCGCTTGGCGGCCGCCACGTAGGCATTGCCGGGGCCGACGATCTTGTCGACCGGGCGGATCGTCTCGGTGCCGTAGGCCAGCGCGGCAACGGCCTGCGCGCCGCCGATGCCGATCACGCGGTCCACGCCGGCGATCGCCGCGGCGGCCAGCACCATCCGGTTCTTCACGCCGTCCGGCGTCGGCACGACCATCACGATCTCGCCCACGCCGGCCACTTTCGCCGGCACGGCATTCATCAGCACCGACGATGGATAAGCCGCTTTACCGCCCGGCACGTAGATGCCCACGCGGTCCAGCGGCGTGATGCGCTGGCCCAGCACGGTGCCATCCGCTTCGGTGTACGTGAAGCCCTGCAGCTCCTGCTTCTGGCGCTCGTGGAACACGCGGATGCGGTCCGCCGCCGTCTGCAACGCGGCGCGCTGCGCGTCCGGCAGTGCCGCCAGCGCGGCATCCAGTTCCGGCTGGCCGATCTCGAACGCCTGCAGGTCCGCCGCGCCGCCGTCCGGGATGCGGTCGAACTTGTTGGTGTACTCGACGACGGCTTCGTCGCCGCGTGCGCGCACCTGCGCGATGATTTCCGTGACGGCCGTTTCGATGGCGAAGTCGGTTTCCGCTTCGAAGGCGAGCAGCGCGTCGAGGGTTTCCTGGAAATCGTCGGCGGTGGAATCGAGCTTGCGGATCTGGATCATGATGGTTTCTTACGATTGAACGGAAGCGCGTTCGAACGCCTCCAGGATCGGTTGCAGGCGGGCCCGCTTGATTTTCAGCGCGGCCTGGTTGACGACGAGGCGGGACGAGATATCCATGATCTCTTCGACTTCCACCAGGTTGTTGGCGCGCAGCGTGCCGCCCGTGCTGACCACGTCGACGATCGCGTCGGACAGGCCGACCAGCGGCGCCAGCTCCATCGAGCCGTACAGCTTGATCAGGTCCACGTGCACGCCCTTCTTGGCGAAGTGCTCGCGCGCCATCTGCGTGAATTTGGTCGCCACGCGCAGCCGCGCGCCCTGGCGCACGGCCGTTTCGTAATCGAAGCCGGCCTTTACCGCCACCGACATGCGGCAGCGGGCGATGTTCAGGTCGATCGGCTGGTACAGCCCTTCGCCGCCATGCTCGTACAGCACGTCCTTGCCGGCCACGCCGAAGTCCGCCGCGCCATGCTGCACATAGGTCGGCACGTCGGAGGCGCGCACGATCAGCACGCGGATGTGCGGATCGTTGGTCGGCAGGATCAGCTTGCGCGACGTTTCCGGATTCTCCGTGACGGTGATGCCGGCCGCCGCCAGCAGCGGCAGCGTGTCCTCGAAGATGCGGCCCTTCGACAGCGCCAGGATCAGCTGGTTGCTGTCGCCGGCCAGGCTGGAGTTCGTGTTCATGATTACTTGATGCGGGTGATATTGGCGCCGACGGCGGACAGCTTCACTTCCATGCGGTCGTAGCCGCGGTCCAGGTGGTAGATGCGGTCCACCAGCGTTTCGCCCTTGGCGGCCAGGCCGGCAATCACCAGCGAGGCCGATGCGCGCAGGTCGGTGGCCATCACCGGTGCGCCGATCAGCTGCGGCACGCCCTTGATGAAGGCCGTGTTCCCGTCCGTCTCGATCTGCGCGCCCAGGCGGTTCATCTCCTGCACGTGCATGAAGCGGTTCTCGAAGATGGTTTCCTGCACGCGGCTCTGGCCATCGGCGATCGTGTTGACGGCCATGAACTGCGCCTGCATGTCGGTCGGGAAGCCGGGGTATTCGGTGGTGCGGAAGTTCACCGGCTTGGGCCGCGTGTCCATCTGCGCGCGGATCCACGTGTCGCCGACGGTCAGGCGCAGGCCCAGTTCGCGCAGCTTGTCGAGCGCCGCGTCGAAGATGTCGGTGCGTGTGTTGCGGATCGTGATGTCGCCGCCGGTGGCCGCCACGGCGCACAGGAAGGTGGCCGCCTCGATGCGGTCCGAGATCACCGCATGCGCCGCGCCGTTCAGCGCCGGCACGCCCTGGATCACCAGGCGGTCGGTGCCGATGCCGTCGATCTTCGCGCCCATCGCCACCAGCAGGTTGGCCAGATCCGTCACTTCCGGCTCGCGCGCGGCGTTTTCCAGGATCGTTTCGCCTTCGGCCAGCGTCGCGGCCATCAGCAGGTTTTCCGTGCCGGTCACCGTGATCATGTCGGTGACGATGCGGGCGCCCTTCAGTTTTTTCGCCTTGGCGTAGATGTAGCCGCCATCGATCGAGATGTCGGCACCCAGCGCCTGCAAGCCCTTGATATGCTGGTCGACGGGGCGCGAACCGATCGCGCAGCCGCCCGGCAGCGACACCTTGGCTTCGCCGAAGCGGGCCAGCAGCGGGCCGAGCACGAGGATCGAGGCGCGCATGGTTTTCACCAGCTCGTACGGCGCTTCCAGCTTGTCGATCTTCGAACCGTTCAGCGTGACCTTGTCGCCATCCTGCTCCACCGTCAGGCCCGTCTGGCGCAGCAGTTTCAGCATCGTCGCCACGTCGTGCAGATTGGGCACGTTCGACAGTTGCAGGTCGCCGGCCGTCAGCAGGCCCGCGCACAAGATAGGCAGCGCGGCGTTCTTCGCGCCGGAGATCTGGATGTCGCCGACCAGGCGCTTGCCGCCGGTGATGAGCAGTTTGTCCATGCTGTGGGTCCTTATTTCTGGAATTCTTCGGGGGTCAGCGTTTTCATCGACAGCGCGTGGATTTCCTCGCGCATGCGGTCGCCCAGCGCCGCGTAGACGATCTGGTGACGCTGGATCGGGCGCTTGCCGGCAAACGCCGGCGAGACGATGACTGCCTGGAAGTGCTGGCCGTCGCCTTCCACCTCGAGATGCGTGCATTCGAGGCCGGCGGCGATGTAGCCGTGGATTGCTTCTGGGGTCGTGGTCATGATGAGTCCTTGATGTTTTAACTTGTGCTGCTCAGTGTCGTTCTAGTGACGCAGCCGGTAGCCGCTGCGCAGCAGCCGGATGGCCAGCAGCGCCAGGCCCACCAGGAAGGCGGAGACGATGGCCAGGCTGGTCCACGGATTGACGTCGGACTGGCCGAAGAAGCCGTAGCGGAAGCCGTCGATCATGTAGAAGAACGGATTCAGGTGCGACACGGTCAGCCAGAACGGTGGCAGCGAATGGATCGAGTAGAACACGCCGGACAGGAAGGTCAGCGGCATGATCAGGAAGTTCTGGAACGCGGCCAGCTGGTCGAATTTTTCCGCCCACACGCCGGCGATCAGGCCCATCGTGCCGAGGATGGCGGCCCCCAGCAGCGCGAACACGACGATCCACAGCGGCCACATGAAGCTCATGTGCGCAAAGAATGCCGTGGCGATGAACACGCCCAGGCCGACGGCCAGGCCGCGCGCCATCGCCGCGATGGTGTAGGCCGAGAAGATTTCCCAGTGCGACAGGGGCGTCAGCAGCACGAACACGAGATTGCCCGTGATCTTCGACTGGATCAGCGACGACGACGCATTGGCGAACGCATTCTGCAGCACGCTCATCATCACCAGGCCGGGCACCAGGAAGGCCGTGTAGGACACGCCCGGATAGACCTCCACGCGGCCTTCCAGCACGTGGCCGAAGATCATCAGGTACAGCAGCGCGGTGAGGATGGGCGCGGCGATCGTTTGCGTCGCGACCTTGTAGAAACGCAGCGTCTCTTTGTAGACGAGGGTGCGGAAACCGGTGGAGATCACAGTGAACCCTTATCCATGATTTGCAGGAAGATGTCTTCGAGGTCGGCCTGCTGCAGCTGCATCTCGTCGATGACGGCGCCGCCGCCGCGCAGGCGCGCGAGGATCTGCTCGACTTCCGAGTATTCGTTGATGCGCAGGCTGTACTTGCGGCCCGATTCCGCCGGTTCCGGATGCGTGACCAGGTGCCGCAGATCGTCCGGCAGGTCGCCGGCGGACAGGTGCACGATCAGCTGCGAACCGGAGATGCGGCGGATCAGCGACGACATCGTGTCCAGCGCCACCACCTGGCCCGTCTTGAGCATGGCCACGCGCTTGCACATGGCCTGCGCTTCTTCCAGGTAGTGGGTGGTCAGCACGATCGTGTGGCCTTCGCGGTTCAGCCGCGAGATGAACTTCCACAGCGTCTGGCGCAGTTCCACGTCGACGCCGGCGGTCGGCTCGTCGAGCACGATGACGGGCGGCTTGTGCACCAGCGCCTGCGCCACCAGCACGCGGCGCTTCATGCCGCCGGACAGCGCGCGCATATTGGTGTCGGCCTTGTTGGTCAGGTCGAGGTTGTCCATCACCTCGTCGATCCACTTGTCGTTGTTCGGCAGCCCGAAGTAGCCGGACTGCAGCCGCAGCGTCTCGCGCACCGTGAAGAACGGGTCGAACACCAGTTCCTGCGGCACCACGCCCAGCTTCCTGCGGGCGCCGCGGAAGTCGCTCACCACGTCGTGGCCATGGATCTTCACCGTGCCCGCATCGGCGCGGATCAGGCCCGCGATGATGGAGATCAGCGTCGTCTTGCCGGCGCCGTTGGGGCCGAGCAGGCCAAAGAATTCGCCTTCCTCGATCGAGAGCGAGACACCGCCCAGCGCCTGCAGCGATTTGTAGCGCTTCTCGACATTGCTGATTTCGATTGCTGTCATGCTTGATTTTTTCGTGTTCTGGGCGGCCGCGGGAATTCCGTGGCCGGTTGGGGCGGACGTCCCGGCACCAGGGCCACGACGGCGGTCAATTATAGGGGAATTTCGGTCCGGCCACGCCGGGCCGGGGGGATTACAGCTGCGGGGGTGGAGCGGGGGTCAATGATGATGCAGTTCGGTGTCGCAGGCCTTGTCTTCCAGGCCAGGCGAGACCAGGGCGCACACGCCATACAGCGCGGTGAGGCTTTTCAGCATCGGCGGCAGATTGGTCAGGTGCAGCCTGACGCCGGCCGCCTGGGCGGCGCGCTGCCAGCCCAGCATGACCGACACGGCGGCCGAATCGACGGCCTGCACATTGCGCAGGTCGAATTCGGTGGCGCCGGCGCCGATCGCGGCCAGGCCGTGTTCCAGCGCGGCCGTGGCATTGTCGACGGTCAGCGCGGTGAGGGACAGCATGTTGTTGGCGGATTCGGCCATGGCTCTAGGTAGTTCGGACCGGCTTGCGCCGGCCCAGTGTGAATGACTTCAGCGATTACTTCTTCGTCTGCAGCGGACGGCTGGCCAGCTGCTTGTTCTTCGCGGCCAGCGTCTTGATCAGGCCGTCGATGCCGCCCTTGCTGATTTCGCTGTTGAACGTGCCCTTGTAGGTTTCCACCAGCCACGCGCCCAGCACGTTGATGTCGTAGATCTTCCAGCCGTTGCCGGACTTGGCGACGCGGTAGTTCAGCAGCACCGGTTCGCCGCGGGACATGTTGACCTGCGAACGCACTTCCACTTCGGTATCCGACGGGTCGGCGCGCAGCGGCTTGAATTCGATGGTTTCGTTGCGCACCTGCGACAGCGCGCCGGAGTACGTGTAGATCAGCAGCGTGCGGAACTCGGTGGACAGCGCGCGCTTCTGCTCCGGCGTCGCTTCGCGCCAGTAGCGGCCGGCGGCCAGCTGGGTCATCCGTTCGAAGTCCACGTACGGCAGGATCTTCGTTTCCACCAGGTCGATGACTTTCTTCGTGTTGCCGGCCTGGATGTCCTTGTCGGTCTTGGCCGTTTCCAGCACTTCGCTGCTGATGCGCTTGACGAGCTGGTCCGGCGCTTCATTCGTGCCCTGGGCCGCGGCGAAACCGGTGGCGGCAAAGGACATCGTGGCGACGGCGATCAGTTGCTTGATGAATTTCATATGTGTCTACCTATTCTACCTATGAGGGTTATTCCGGCACTGGCTGACTAGCATGCAGCCAGTGGCCCGATTATAGCCGTGTCAGGCTGAGGTCAGGCGCCCGTCTGTGCCGGGGCAGGCGTCGGCGCAGTTTCGCCCTCGCCGGCCGGATTCACCGACGGTTCCGGCGCCTCTTTCTTTGGCTCCGGCACGTCGCCGTCGTAGACCTGGCTCTGGCGGCGCTGCAGGTAGCCGTCGCGGATGAATTCGTAGCGGTCCAGCGCGGCATCTTCCAGCAGCGAACCGGCATCCAGCAGGTTGGCGCGCGTGTCGACCAGGCGCAGCGCCGTGCCGATGTTGCGCACGTTGACCGGGCCCTTGTACTGCCACGGATCGGCGACGACGTCGAGCGGCGTGGCGACCGTGTCGCGCAGCGTGGACGGGCCCAGCAGCGGCAGCATCACGTACGGGCCGGACTGCACGCCCCATTTGCCCAGCGTCTGGCCGAAGTCCTCGTTGTGCTTCGGCAGGCCCGCCTCGGAGGCGATGTCCAGCACGCCCAGCAGGCCGAACGTGGAGTTGATGCCGACGCGCGCCACGTCGTTCAGGCCATCCTGGCCTTTGCCTTGCAGCAGGTTGTTGGCAGCGGTCCACACATCGCGCAGATTGCCGAAGAAGTTGTTCACACCCGTCTGCATGAACGACGGCACGACGTTTTTATAGCCGGTGGCCACCGGTTTCAGTGCATACGTGTCGATGGTGTCGTTGAACGTGAAGACGCCACGGTTCCAGGTTTCCATCGGATCGCGTTTATCGGGGCCGACGGCACAGCCGGACAGGGCGGCCGTCATGGCCAGCACCAGCAGAACAGGGGAATAACGGCGCATCAGTTGGAGTCCTTTCCGTCAGCGGCTTTGCTATAGATGAATTGGTTGATCAGGTCTTCCAGCACCGCCGCCGATTGCGTGCGGGCGATCTTGTCGCCGGAAACCAGGTTTTTTTCGTCGCCACCCGCTTCGATGCCGATATATTGCTCGCCCAGCAGGCCGGACGTCAGGATCTTGGCCGAGCTGTCTTTCGGGAACACATAGGCGGCGTCCATTTCCAGCGTGACGGCCGCCTTGTAGGCCTTGTCGTCGAACGCGATCTGCGCGACGCGGCCCACCACGACACCCGACGCCTTCACTGCCGCCTGCGGACGCAGGCTGCCGATATTGTCGAACTTGGCGGTGATCTCGTACGTCTTCGCCAGCGAGAACGAACTGTTGTTGCCGGCCTTCAGGGCCAGGAACATCAACGCGGCCACGCCGACGACGACGAACAGACCGACCCAGATATCCAGAGATTTGCGTTGCATAAAACTAATCCTATAGGTTTTTGTGTCACCGCGCAGAGCACTTCTGCCGCTGTGTTATTTACGTAACTTAGCCGTGGCTCAGTTGCAACTTATTTGCTGAACATCAGTGCGGTCAACATGAAATCCAGCCACCAGATCATCAGGGACGACACCACCACCGTGCGGGTCGTGGCGCCGGCCACGTCTTCCGGCGTCGGCCGCGCTTCGTAACCCTGGTACAGCGAAATGAACGTGATGGCGATGCCGAACACGACGCTCTTGACGAAGCCGTTGAACACGTCCTTCCACAGGTCCACGCCGGACTGCATCTGCGACCAGAACGCGCCCGCATCGACGCCGATCAGCTTCACGCCGACCAGGTAGCCGCCGAGGATGCCGACGGCGGAGAAGATCGATGCCAGCAGCGGCACGGCCAGCACGCCGGCCCAGAACCGCGGCGCCAGCACGCGCTGGATCGGGTTCACGGCCATCATTTCCATCGCCGACAACTGCTCGCCCGCCTTCATCAGGCCGATCTCGGCCGTCAGCGACGTGCCGGCGCGGCCCGCAAACAGCAGGCCGGTGATGACCGGGCCCAGCTCGCGCGTGAGGCCCAGCGCCACCAGCAGGCCCAGCGACTCGGAAGCGCCGTACTTGTTCAGTGTGTAGTAGCCCTGCAGGCCCAGCACCATGCCGACGAACAGGCCGGAAAAAGTGATGATCAGCAGAGAATAATTGCCGATGAAGTGCAGCTGCTCGATGATCAGGCGCGGGCGGCGCAACAGTCCCGGCGACAGGCCCAGCATCGTGAAGAAGGTGCGCGTGGCGTAGCCGACGCTGTCCACGTAGTCGCGTACGGTATTGCCGACACTGGCAAGCAGGCGGCGGCCGATCATTTGCGCGCTCCCAGGCCCAGGTCGTCGGCCAGCGACTTACCGGGATAGTGGAACGGCACGGGGCCGTCGGCCTCGGCGTGGACGAACTGTTTTACGTAAGGGTCGGTCGATACCATCAATTCCGCCGGCGTGCCGTGGGCAACGATCTTGCCCTGCGACAGGAAATACACATAGTCGGCGATCGTGAACGATTCTTTCACGTCGTGCGACACGAGAATGCTGGTGGAGCCCAGCGCGTCGTTCAGGTTGCGGATCAGGTTGGCCGTGACGCCCATCGAGATCGGGTCGAGGCCGGCGAACGGCTCGTCGTACATGATCAGCTGGGGGTCGAGGGCGATCGAGCGGGCCAGCGCGACGCGACGCGCCATGCCGCCGGAAATCTCGCCGGGTTTCAGCGGCGCGGCATTGCGCAGGCCGACGGCGTGCAGCTTCATCAGCACGAGGTCGCGGATCAGTTCTTCCGGCAGATCCGTGTGCTCGCGCAGCGGAAACGCCACATTCTCGAACACGGACAGGTCGGTAAACAGCGCGCCATGCTGGAACAGCATGCCCATCTTGCGGCGCAGCAGGTACAGATCGGCCGTCTTCAGCTGGTGGACGATCTGGCCGTCGACGCTGACATGGCCTTTTTTCGGCTGCAACTGCCCGCCGACAAGCCGCAGCACGGTCGTCTTGCCACTGCCGGAGCCGCCCATGACGGCCACGACTTTACCTTTCGGGAAGTCCATGTGAAGGCCCGCCAGGATGGGGCGCTTCCCATAGGAAAAGTGCAGGTCACGGATTTCGACTAAGTTCGGCACAAAGACGCTCTTTATTTTTTAATGCCATATTGTAATGCAGAAAGGTTCTACTCTGCTGACGAGGCCCCGGCCCGGGCGCGTATGGCCGAGGTCAAGAGGTCAATGATACAACACTAATAACCCGAAAGTCAGCAATTTACATCTGGAAAACATTGTTAACCTCGCGCACCAGCTATTGCCAAGAAAATGGGGACAGACCCCATTTTTCGGGCAATTTCCTGAAAAATGGGGTCTGTCCCCATTTTTCGAGCAACAAAAAATCCACCGCCGTACGAGACTGCGGTGGATTGTCTGTCCGCCACTGTTACCCGGACCTTACGCAGCCGGGTTTAATGAGAAATTAACGGGGCAGCACGGAGTGGCCCATCAGGAACTCGTCGACGGCACGGGCGCACTGGCGGCCTTCGCGGATCGCCCACACCACCAGCGACTGGCCGCGGCGGATGTCGCCGGCGGCAAAGATGCCTGGCTTCGACGTTTTATAGCTCGCCTCGCCTTCGGTGGCGGCGCGCGCATTGCCGCGGCCATCCTTTTCCACGCCGAACGCGTCCAGCACCTGGGCGACCGGCGACACGAAGCCCATCGCCAGCAGCACCAGATCGGCCTTCATCTCGAATTCGGAGTCCGGCACTTCGGTCATCTTGCCGTCCTTCCATTCGACGCGACAGGCGACCAGCTTTTCCACCTTGCCGTTCTTGCCTTCGAGACGTTTGGTCGCGACGGCCCAGTCGCGCTCGCAGCCTTCCTCGTGCGACGACGACGTGCGCAGCTTCGTCGGCCAGTACGGCCACACCATCGGCTTGTTTTCCTGCTCCGGCGGCATCGGCATCAGCTCGAACTGCGTAATGCTCTCCGCGCCATGACGGTTCGACGTGCCCACGCAGTCGGAACCCGTATCGCCGCCACCGATGACGACCACGTGCTTGCCGGTGGCCTTGATCTGGTCCTTCACTTTATCGCCGGCATTGATCTTGTTCTGCTGCGGCAGGAAGTCCATCGCGAAATGCACGCCTTTCAGCTCGCGGCCCGGCACCGGCAGGTCGCGCGGCTGCTCGGCACCGCCGGCGATGACCACCGCGTCGAAGTCCTTTTCCAGGTCTTCCGGGAAGATCGTCTCCTTGGCCCAGTTGTTGACGGTGGCCGGGAAATCCTTGCCGACCAGTGTGGATAACTTGAACGTGACCCCTTCCGCTTCCATCTGCTCGATGCGGCGGTCGATGTGCAGCTTCTCCAGCTTGAAGTCGGGGATGCCGTAGCGCAGCAGGCCGCCGGCCCGGTCCGATTTCTCGAACACGGTCACGTCGTGGCCGGCGCGGGCCAGCTGTTGCGCAGCCGCCAGGCCGGCCGGGCCGGAACCGATGATTGCCACTTTCTTGCCCGTTTTATGTTCCGGCGGCTGCGGCTTGACCCAGCCGTGTTCCCAGCCTTCGTCGATGATCTTGTGCTCGATCGACTTGATGCCCACCGGATCGTCGCCGATCCCCAGCGTACAGGCGCTTTCGCACGGCGCCGGGCAGATCCGGCCAGTGAACTCGGGGAAGTTATTGGTCGAGTGCAGCACGTCCAGCGCGGCGCGGTAATGCTGGCGGTAGACCAGGTCGTTCCAGTCCGGGATGATGTTGTTGACGGGGCAGCCCGTATTGCAGAACGGGATGCCGCAGTCCATGCAGCGCGCGCCCTGGATCTTCGCCTGCTCGTCGGTGAGCTTCAGCACGAACTCTTTATAGTTCTTCAGCCGCGTGGCGGGGGCCAGGTAGCTTTCGTCCTGGCGCTGGAATTCCATGAAACCGGTGATTTTGCCCATTTTTTCTCTATCCTTGATTACGCCGCGATGGCTTGCGTTTCGGCTTCGATCGCGGCGTTGTCGGCCAGCTCCACGAGGGCGCGCTTGTATTCGTTCGGGAACACCTTGACGAACTTGCCGCGGCTCTCAAGCCAGTTGTCCAGCAACAGGCGGGCGCGGGTGCTGCCCGTGTGCTTGAAGTGGCGTTCGATCAGGCGTTTCAGGATGGTTTCGTCCGCTTCCGCCGTGCCGTTGCGGTGCTGCGCATGCCACGTGGATTTATCCACATGCTGGTCGGCGGCCGACACCACGTCTTCCAGGCTCACCATCGACAGATTGCAGCGCTTCTCGAAATCGCCGTCCGGGTCATACACATAGGCGATGCCGCCCGACATGCCCGCCGCGAAGTTGCGGCCCGTGGCGCCCAGCACCACAACCGTACCGCCCGTCATGTATTCGCAGCCGTGGTCGCCCAGGCCTTCGACGATGGCCGTCGCGCCCGAGTTGCGCACCGCGAAACGTTCGCCGGCCACGCCGTTGAAGAAGGCTTCGCCGGAGATCGCGCCATACAGCACCGTATTGCCGACGATGATGTTGTTGACGGCCCAGCCGCGGAACTCCGTGTTCGGCCGCACGATGATGCGGCCGCCCGACAGGCCCTTGCCCACGTAGTCGTTGCCCTCGCCGACGAGGTCGATCGTGATGCCCGCCGCCAGGAAGGCGCAGGCGGACTGGCCGGCCGTGCCCTGCAGCTGGATGTGGATCGTATCGTCCGGCAGGCCGGCGTGGCCGTAGCGCTGCGCCACTTCGCCGGACAGCATCGCGCCCACGGTGCGGTTCAGGTTCTTCACCGGCGAGATGAAGGAGACGCGCTCGCCCTTCTCCAGCGCCGCTTTCGCCTGGGCGATCAGCTTGTGGTCCAGCGCTTTCTCGAGGCCGTGTTCCTGCTCCTCGTTGTGATAGATGCACAGGCCTTCGTCCACTTTCGGTTGGTAGAAGATGGCCGAGAAGTCCAGGCCCTGCGCCTTCCAGTGCGTGATGGCCTTCGATTTGTCCAGCAGGTCGGCGCGGCCGATCAGTTCGTCGTACGTGCGGATGCCCAGCTGCGCCATCAGCTGGCGCGCTTCTTCGGCAACGAAGAAGAAGTAGTTCACCACGTGTTCCGGCTTGCCCTGGAACTTCGCGCGCAGCACGGGATCCTGCGTGGCCACGCCCACCGGGCACGTGTTCAGGTGGCATTTGCGCATCATGATGCAGCCTTCCACGACCAGCGGCGCCGTGGCGAAGCCGATCTCGTCGGCGCCCAGCATCGCGGCGATGACCACGTCGCGGCCCGTACGCATCTGGCCGTCGGCCTGCACGCGGATGCGGTTGCGCAGGCCATTGAGCACCAGCGTTTGCTGGGTTTCTGCCAGACCCAGCTCCCAAGGCGTGCCGGCATGCTTCACCGACGACAGCGGCGAAGCGCCCGTGCCGCCGTCATGGCCGGCGACCACGACGTGGTCCGCCTTGGCTTTCGACACGCCGGCTGCGACCGTACCGATGCCCACTTCGGACACCAGTTTCACCGAGATCGATGCGCGCGGGTTGACGTTCTTCAGGTCGTGGATCAACTGCGCCAGATCCTCGATCGAATAGATGTCGTGGTGCGGCGGCGGCGAAATCAGGCCGACGCCCGGCACGGCGAAACGCAGCGTGGCGATGTAGCCGGACACCTTGTGGCCCGGCAGCTGGCCGCCCTCGCCCGGCTTGGCGCCCTGCGCCATCTTGATCTGGATCTGGTCGGCCGAGTTCAGGTATTCCGCCGTGACGCCGAAGCGGCCGGAAGCGACCTGCTTGATGCGCGAACGCAGCGAATCGCCTTCCTGCAGCGGAATGTCGACGACGACCTGGTCCTTGCCGATGACGTCCGCCATCGTCGAACCGACCCTGATCGGAATGCCTTTCAGCTCCTGCGTGAAGCGGTTCGGATCTTCGCCGCCCTCGCCCGTGTTCGACTTGCCGCCGATGCGGTTCATCGCGATCGCCAGCGTGGCGTGCGCCTCGGTGGAAATCGAGCCCATCGACATCGCGCCGGTGGCGAAACGCTTGACGATCTCTTTCGCCGGTTCCACTTCGTCCAGCGGAATGGCTTTCGACGGATCGATCCTGAACTCGAACATGCCGCGCAGCGTCAGGTGGCGGCGGCTCTGGTCGTTGATGATCTGCGCGTACTCTTTATACGTATTGAAGTTGTTGGCGCGGGTCGAGTGCTGCAGCTTGGCGATCGCATCCGGCGTCCACAGGTGGTCTTCGCCGCGCACGCGGTAGGCGTATTCGCCGCCCGCATCCAGTTGCTCGGCCAGCACCGGATCGTTGCCGAACGCCAGGTTATGCAGGCGCAGCGCTTCCTCGGCGATCTCGAACAGGCCGATGCCTTCCACGTTCGACGCGGTGCCCTTGAAGTACTTCTGCACCACGGCCTTGTTCAGGCCGACAGCTTCGAAGATCTGCGCGCCGCAGTACGACATATAGGTGGAGATGCCCATCTTCGACATCACCTTCATCAGGCCCTTGCCGATGGCCTTGGTGAAGTTGTACACGGCCTGGTCCGGCGTCAGCTCGCCCGGCAGCGCGTGCGCCAGGTCGGCCAGCGTTTCCATCGCCAGGTAAGGGTGGACCGCTTCCGCGCCATAGCCTGCCAGCAGCGCGAAGTGGTGGGTTTCCCGCGCCGAACCCGTTTCGACCACCAGGCCGGTGGACGCGCGCAGGCCCTTGCTGACCAGGTGCTGGTGGATCGCGGACGTGGCCAGCAGAGCCGGGATCGCCACGCGGTCGGCGCAGACGGCGCGGTCGGAAATGACGAGGATGTTGTGGCCGGACTTGATCGCATCGACCGCTTCGGCGCACAGCGACGCCAGCGACGCCTCGACGCCTTCCTTGCCCCAGGCCAGCGGGTAGCAGGTCGACAATTCGTAGGACTTGAACTTGCCGCCCGTGTGCTGGCCGATGTGGCGCAGGCGGGCCATGTCGTCGAACGACAGGATCGGCTGCGACACTTCCAGGCGCATCGGCGGGTTGACGTTGTTCGTGTCCAGCAGGTTCGGCTTCGGCCCGATGAACGACACCAGCGACATCACCATCGCTTCGCGGATCGGGTCGATCGGCGGGTTGGTCACCTGCGCGAACAGCTGCTTGAAGTAGTGGTACAGCGGTTTGAGTTTGTTGGACATGACGGCCAGCGGCGAGTCGTTGCCCATCGAGCCGATCGCTTCTTCGCCGGCCGTGGCCATCGGCGCCAGCAGGAAGCGCAGGTCTTCCTGGGTGTAGCCGAAGGCCTGCTGGCGGTCCAGCAGCGAGGCCGGCAGCTTTTCACCCTGGGCTGCACCGTATTTGGCGATGTTGTGCGACAGCTGGCTCTCCGCCAGTTTCAGGCTGTTCAGCTTGATGCGCACGGCGTTGATCCACGCTTTATAGGGCTTGGCGTTGGCGTAGGTGTCCTTCAGTTCCTTGTCGTCGATGATGCGGCCCGCTTCCAGGTCGATCAGGAACATCTTGCCCGGCTGCAGGCGCCATTTCTGGATGATCTTCGATTCGGGAATCGGCAGCACGCCCGATTCCGATGCCATAACGACGAGGTCGTCATCGGTAACGATGTAGCGGGCGGGGCGCAGGCCATTGCGGTCCAGCGTGCCGCCGATGTAGCGGCCATCGGTGAAGGCCATCGCGGCGGGGCCGTCCCACGGTTCCATCATCGCCGCGTGGTATTCGTAGAACGCCTTGCGGTTGTCATCCATCAGCGTGTGGTTTTCCCACGCTTCCGGGATCATCATCATCATCGCCTGCGCCAGCGGGTAGCCCGCCATCAGCAGCAGTTCCAGCGCGTTGTCGAAGCATGCCGTGTCCGACTGGCCTTCGTAGATCAGCGGGAACAGCTTCTGCAGGTCGTCGCCCAGCACGGCGGACTTCATCACGCCTTCGCGGGCGCGCATCCAGTTGAAGTTGCCCTTGACGGTGTTGATCTCGCCGTTGTGGGCGATGAGGCGGTACGGGTGGGCCAGCGGCCATTCCGGGAACGTGTTCGTGGAAAAACGCTGGTGGACCAGCGCCAGCGCCGAGATGCAGCGCGGGTCCTGCAGGTCTTTATAGTAGACGCCCACCTGGTCGGCCAGCAGCAGGCCTTTATAGACGACGGTGCGGGCCGACATCGACGGCACGAAGAATTCCTTGCCGTGCAGCAGGCGCAGCGCCTGGATCGCGTGGCCGGAGGATTTACGGATCACATACAGTTTGCGCTCCAGCGCATCGGTGACCATGATGTCCGCGCCGCGGCCGATGAAGATCTGGCGGATCACCGGCTCCTTCGCGCGCACCAGCGGCGACATCGGCATCTCGCTGTCGATCGGCACATTGCGCCAGCCCAGCACGACCTGGCCCTCGATGCGCACGGCCCGTTCGATTTCCTGTTCGCAGGCGATGCGCGACGCGTTTTCCTTCGGCAGGAACACCATGCCCACGCCATATTCGCCCGGCGGCGGCAGTTCGACGCCCTGCTTGCCCATCTCGTCGCGGTAGAACTGGTCCGGAATCTGGATCAGGATACCGGCGCCATCGCCCATCAGCTTGTCGGCACCCACGGCGCCCCGGTGATCCAGATTCTTCAGGATCAGCAGGCCCTGCTCGACGATGGAATGGGTTTTCTGCCCCTTGATATGGGCGACGAAACCGACACCGCAGGCATCGTGCTCGTTGGCTGGGTCGTACAAACCTTGCGCGTTCATGGCGTTCTCCGAAGCTGGAGCCCTGGAAAACTACCGTGGCGGTCGTTCAAGGCTCCGGTTTTACACATTGAAAAACGAGAGTAGTGCAACGCACAAAAAAACTCAACAGAAACAATTAGGGTCGGAGTCGAATTAATTCAGCGACTGTCGCGCAAAATTTTAAATAGGGACAGAGTGGCGAATGTTTCCAAAAAAATGGGGTCTGTCCCCATTTTTGAAGAAATATTGCGTTAAGCCACCATGGCGGCGGGGTTATTTCGTGTCGGTGACAGGCACCATTTTTCTGGAATATTTCCATGAAAATGGCCCGTCTCCGCAGCGGCGTGTCACCGCTTTGCTTGAGGTTATTGGTCGTCGGCGTTCTTCTTGAACGGCCGCCCCCGCTTGGCGGGGAGCACCTGGCGGCGCGCCTTGTGCTCCAGCTGCAGCTTGTACTGGTCGGAACCCAGCGGCCAGCCTTTCAGCACGGCCGCTTCGACGGTGGCGATCTGCGCGGGGGACAGCCCCTGCCCCGCCAGCTCGATATACGCCGCCTCGCGCTGGAATGGCGTGTTGCCGAGCGACCAATAGGCGGCGTGGTCGGTGACGGCGCCATCCGGGCGCAGGCCGGCATGATGGGCGTAGCTGGACCACGGATACTGCTCCGGCAACCGGGCCAGGCCGTCGCGGACGGGGGCGAATTCGATATAGCGGCTGCAAACCAGCAGGAAATTGTCCGCATCGATCACGGACGTCTTGTAGCGCCCATGCCACAAGGTGCCGGCGCGGCCGTATTTCTGGTTGTAGTAGGGAACGTAATAGCGGCCCAGCCACTGCATCATGCCGCCCAGCCCATCCTCGTCGGACGGTGTCAGCAGCAGGTGCAGCTGGTCCGGCAGCAGCGCATAGGCGTGCACGGCCACCTTGTATGTGCGGGCGGCAGCACGCAGCCAGCCGAGGAAGGCGGTGTAGTCGGCGTCATCCTGGAAGACAGGCTGGCCGTTCAGGCGCCGCTGGATGACGTAATGGGGTTGCGAGGGAACGATGAGGCGGGGCAGGCGGGCCATCGGCGGGAGCTGGGAGGGAAAACCGCGATGATACCGCAGCCCCGGCGACTCTGTCCCCGATTGTTCCTACGACAGGTTGAAGCTGGCGGACAGGCTGTAACCCTCGCCATACGCACTGCGCAGCGGCAGGTCCTGGCCCAGGCCCGTGCGGGCCTTCTTGCGCAGGCGGTAGACCAGCATGTCGACGCGGCGGCCGGCATCCGGATCGTCGCCGCCGATGCCGGCCACGATGACCTGGCGCGGCACGGGACGCGTGTTGATC
Source organism: Oxalobacteraceae bacterium UBA6704 (assembly GCA_002454505.1). Taxonomy (GTDB): domain Bacteria; phylum Pseudomonadota; class Gammaproteobacteria; order Burkholderiales; family Burkholderiaceae_D; genus Rugamonas. The sequence continues at coordinate 42,844 of DKJA01000075.1, read as the reverse complement.
GTCAGCAGGTGCAGGAAATTGCACTCTTTTTCCGTCAACGTAATCGCTTGTCCCTGCAATTCCAGCTGGCGCTCGGCCAGCCGCAGCGTCCACCGACTGGGCACTGGCACTGCTTCCTGTGGGCCGACGCGGCGGTCCAGCGCCTCGATATGGGCCGCCAGTTCAGGGAATTTGATGGGTTTGGTCAGGTAATGGTCGGCGCCCAGGCGCAGGCCCATGATGCGGCTGTCGAAGTTGACGCGGCCGGTCAGCACGAGCAGGCCGATCTGCGGGTACAGCTGGCGCATGCGGGGGATGACGTTGATGCCGTCTTCGTCGGGCAGTCCCAGGTCGAGCACGACGACGCCGACGTTCCCCTGGCTCAAAGCCGACCACATGTCGCCGGCATTGTTGGTAGTGCTGACCCCATGGCCCAGCTCGCCCAGATAGTCCGCCATTTCTTCGGCGTATTCCAGGTTGTCTTCCACGATCAATATTTGCGTCATCGATGCGCCATTCTTGCAATTGTTACGCTACTCAAAGGATTATCACGGGAGTAACCATCCGGTGCAAGGATTATGCTGCGATCGGCAACCAAATACGGAATTTCTTGCCGCTTTCAGGCAAATTCATGGCCATAACTGTCCCGCCATGCACATCGACGACCGCTTTTGCCATATACAAACCGAGTCCGGAGCCCGGCACGCCGGTGCTGGCGCTGCCCCGGTAACCCTTGTCGAACAGCCGCGGCAGTTCGTCGGCCGGAATGGCCGGACCATGGTCGATGACGAGGAATTCCACGCCGCCTTCCGTTGCCTTGCCGGCAAGGAGCTCGATCGGCGAGTCGGGCGGGCTGTACTTGATCGCATTATCGAGCAGGATGTCCAGGCACAACCGCATGCCCTGCGGATCGGCGCGCAGCCACTGCGGCAGGCCTTCAGCGCGGACGGCGATCGCGGCACGCCGGGCGCGTGCCTGTTCGGCGGCCGTTTCCAGCAGGGCCTGCGGGGAAATCTCGTTTTCCTGGCGCTTGCGGCCGATGCTGGCCAGCCGCTCCGGCGACAGGTATTCGTCCAGCATCGCCAGCAGCCGGTCGACAGCCGTCTGGATCTTGCGATAGCGTTTTTTGGTGGCATCGTCGGCATGCGCATGGGTCATTTCCAGCCGCTGGATGGCACCGTCGATGGTGGACAGGGGCGTGCGGAACTCGTGCGACAGCATCGACGCGAATTTCTTCTGCTGCAGTTCGACCTCGCGCCGCTGCGAGATATCGCGCACGACGCCGACCAGCCGCAGCCCGCCTTCCGCCTGCACCAGCGTCGATTCGATCTCGACGGGAATACCGCCCAGCTCGGTTTCACGCAGGACGGTGCGCCGGCTGTCGTCGCCGCCCGCGAAACGGGCCAGCCGGGCCGGCAGGTCGTCGAGGAGGGGGCCGGCGATCGCCTGCGCCTTGTCCTGCACCTCTTCCGGCGGCCAGCCCAGCATGCGGCCGGCCGCCGGGCTGACGTACAGCAGCTTGCCGCTGGCGCAATCGAGCATCCACGGGATGTCGCTGCCATGTTCCAGCAACAGCTGATAATCCGAAGATTGCAGAATGGCGCTCATGCCGTCAGTCGATCAGCGGGGCAAAGATCTGCTGCAGGTCTTCCTGCGTCAGCGCCATCTTCTGCGATTCGCCCTCGGCCAGCACGGATTGGGCCAGATCGGCCTTCTTCTGCTGCAGCACCTGGATCTTCTCCTCCAGCGTGCCCTTGGCGATCAGCTTGTAGACGAACACCGGCTTGTCCTGCCCGATGCGCCACGCCCGGTCGGTGGCCTGCTGCTCGGCGGCCGGATTCCACCACGGATCGTAGTGGATCACGGTGTCGGCCGCCGTCAGGTTCAGGCCCACGCCGCCCGCCTTCAGGCTGATCAGGAAGATCGGCACGGCGCCCTGCTGGAACGCCGCCACCTGCGCGCCGCGGTCGCGCGTTTCGCCGGTGAGCAGCGCATAAGGAATGTCGCGCGCATCCAGTTCTTCCTGGATCAGTTCCAGCATCGACGTGAACTGCGAGAACACGAGGATCTTGCGGTTCTCTTCCAGCAGGTCTTCCAGCATCTGCATCAGGTCGGCCAACTTGGCCGACCCGGCCGCCTGCTGCTTGCGCGGCGACAGGCTTTTCACGAGACGGGGATCGCAGCACACCTGCCGCAGCTTCAGCAGCGCCTCGAGAATGACGATCTGGCTGCGCGCGACGCCCTTGCGGTCGATTTCCTCGCGCACTTTCTGGTCCATCGCCAGCCGCACCGTCTCGTACAGGTCGCGCTGGGCACCGGACAGTTCCACGCGGCGCACCATTTCCGTCTTCGGCGGCAGCTCCTTGGCGACGTTATCCTTGGTCCGGCGCAGCAGGAAAGGCTTGATGCGACGGTTGAGCAGCATGCGGCGCTGCGGATCGTCCTGGCGCTCGATCGGATGGCGGAACTGCGAGTTGAACGATTTCTCGTCGCCCAGCAGGCCCGGCAGCAGGAAGTGGAACTGCGACCACAGCTCGCCCAGGTGGTTTTCCAGCGGCGTGCCGGACAGGCACAGCCGGTGCTTGGCGCGCAGCAGCCCGGCGCTTTGCGCCGCCTTCGAGCGGGTGTTCTTGATGTAGTGCGATTCGTCCAGGATCACCAGGTGGAAGTCGTGCTCGCGCAGCTTTTCCTCGTCGCGCGGCAGCAGCGCATAGGTGGTCAGCACCAGGTCGGACTCGGGAATCCTGTCGAACTGCTCGGCGCGGTCCTTGCCCTGCAACAGCAGCACCTTCAGGCCGGGCGCGAAGCGGGCCGCCTCGTCCTGCCAGTTCCCCATCAGGCTGGTCGGCGCGATGACGAGCGTCGGATGCACCATCCGGCCCGATTCCTTTTCCACCAGGATGTGCGCCAGCGTCTGCACCGTCTTGCCCAGGCCCATGTCATCGGCCAGGATGCCGGCCAGGCCGTATTCACGCAGGAACTGCATCCACGCCAGGCCTTCCGACTGGTAATCGCGCAGCGTGGCCTGCAAGCCGGCCGGAGTGGGCACTCGCTTCACTGCCGAGAACTGGTTCAGGCGGCGGCCCATGTCGCGCAGCTCTTCGCCGCCGGTCCACTGGAATTCGCCGGTACGGGCCAGCTCGTCGAGCCGGGCCGCATCCAGCGTGGCCATGCGGACGGCGTGGCGGATCTTGTCGTTGAAATACAGTTCGCCCAGCGTGCCGAGGATCGGTTTCAGCCGCGCCCACGGCAGCGCCACGCGCGTACCGCCCGGCAGCGTGGCCAGCATCTGGTCGCCTTCGCCGTGGGTGGCCAGCGCCTTCGGGCTGAAATCGTTCGGCATGTTGCGGATCATCTGCACCAGCACGGGCAGCAGCGGCACCCGCTCGCCATTGACGGCGATGCCCAGCTCCAGCTCGAACCACGCATTGCCCGTTTCCGGGCCTTCTTCCTCGACCTCGGCGTACCACGCTTCCACCGCGCTCATGTCGTAGCGGTATTTCGACGTCTTTTCCACCTGCCAGCCTGCCTCGCGCAACGCGTCGACGCCGGATTCGGCAAAGCGGATCCAGTCCGCCTGGCTGGCCAGCAGCAGGCCGCCGCGCACGCTCGACAGCGGCAGCGCCGTCGGCTTGCGGAAGCCCAGCCCGGTCAGCGTGGCAAGGGCTGCCGTTTCGGCCGCTTCGTTGCGCTGGATGATCTCGGTGACCTCGCCACGCTGGCGCACCACCCGTTGGGAAGGATCGAACGAGACCCGTTCGCCATCGTAGTCATACGATAAAACCGCGTAATCGTTCCACTTCTGCGCCGAACCTTCCGCCAACTGCGCCGAATCGAGCACCAGAATCGGACGCGGCGTGACGTCTTCGCGCAGGCGCTGGGGCAGCGGCTGCGGCAGCGGCATCAGCTGCTGCAGGCCATGCGCCAGCAGCAGCTGCGACACGCGCATCTTGTCGTTCGGCATCAGCAGCGGCGCCTGGGCGACCAGCGCCTGCAGTTCCGCCAGCGGAATGTCGGCGCCGCCCTGGTTCAGGTGCAGCACGCCGCACGACAGGTTGTCGATATACCATGGCGGTTCCGTCGGCAGCATGTAGTCGATCTGGTCGGCGCCGGCATGGCGCACATCCTCGGGCGCTTCGACCTGCCAGCCAAGGCGCAGGCCCTTGCCTTCCTCGCGCCAGCCCAGGTTGGCGGTACGCTGCACGCCAGCCTTCATCGGGTAGACGAGGCCGTTGCCGACGTCCGCCCAGGAATTTGCCCACAGCAATTTATCCTGGTCCGACAGCATCTGCAGCAGTGCCGCGCCGATCTTGCCGCGCGGCTCGGTGGCGCTGCCGGTCGGGGAATTCGGCCCCGTCCGCATCGCGACAAAGAAGCGCACCAGGTCTTCGTCGCCCGGCTCCAGGAACGCGGGCGGCGTGGACAGCAGCGAAAACACTTCGTTGACGGGGCTGGCAGCCGCCACGTCGCCGTTCGGGCGCAGGCGCGCCTTGTACAGCGCCAGCGCCACATGCCGGCCGCCCGAAGTGGGCGCCAGCACGTAGATCAGCCGGTAACTGGTTTGTTTCGGGTCCGGATCGGCCGGTGCCAGCTTTGCTTTCGGATGCGCGGCTGCATCGACACGCTGTAGCCAGATGGCAACAGCGTACGGCAACTGGGTCGCCGGCGGCGCGGCCGGAGCGGTGGGTGCAGCAGGAGTTTCGCGGGTTTCGTCGCGGGTCAAATCCATTGGGCGCATTGTTGTAGCCAGAGGTTCAAAAACAGCAACACGCAATATTATCCGCCAACAGCGTTTCTGTGTTTGTGAAAGTTCGAACTTGGCGCCGCGGCGACAGTCCGGCGCGCTCCCGATTGTCGTCCACGACAGGGGCGGAGTATGATGTTCGGCTTGTCTGATTAAAACTGAGTCACATGCTGCCTTCCATCGAACAACGCCTGGCCGTCGAACTGGCCGCCAAGCCGGCCCAGGTGGCCGCCGCGATCGCCCTGCTGGACGAAGGCGCCACCGTCCCCTTCATCGCCCGCTACCGCAAGGAAGCCACCGGCGGCCTGGACGACATCCAGCTGCGCCTGCTGGAAGAGCGCCTGCGCTACCTGCGCGAACTGGAAGACCGCCGCGCGTCGATCGTGGCGTCGATCACCGAACAGAACAAGATGACGCCCGAGCTGCTGGATGCCGTCCTGCATGCGGAAGACAAGACCCGCCTGGAAGACCTGTACCTGCCATACAAGCAGAAACGCCGCACCAAGGCGCAGATTGCCATCGAGGCGGGCCTGGCGCCGCTGGCCGAAAGCCTGCTGGCCGACCCGACGCTGAATCCGGAAGAACTGGCCGCCGGCTACCTGCGCGAAGCGTTTACCACGCCGGACGGTAACAATGCCGGCGTCGCCGACACCAAGGCGGCACTGGACGGCGCCCGCCAGATCCTGATGGAACGCTTTGCCGAAGACGCCAACCTGCTGCAGGCGCTGCGCGAATACGTGCAGGACCACGGCGTGGTCGATTCGAAGGTGGTGGAAGGCAAACAGGAAGAAGGCGAGAAATTCGCCGATTACTTCGATTACTCGGAACCGCTGGCCGCCGTGCCGTCGCACCGCGCGCTGGCGCTGATGCGGGGCCGCCGCGAAGGCATGCTGGACGTGACGCTGCGCCTCGACACGGAAGCGGAAAAACCGAAATGGGATGCGCCGCACAACCCGTGCGAAAGCCGCATTGCCGCGAAGTTCGGCATCAGGAGCGCCGGCCGGCCCGCCGACAAATGGCTGACCGACACGGTGCGCTGGACGTGGCGCGTGAAAAGCTTCATGCACCTGGAAACCGAGCTGATGGGCGCGCTGCGCGAAAAGGCGGAGCTGGACGCGATCGGCGTCTTCGCCACCAACCTGAAGGCTTTGCTGCTGGCCGCCCCGGCCGGCCCGCGCGCGACGATGGGCCTGGACCCGGGCCTGCGCACGGGCGTCAAGGTGGCGGTGGTCGACGCGACCGGCAAGGTGGTGGATACCGCGACGGTTTATCCACACCAGCCGCGCAACGACTGGGAAGGCACGCTGCACACGCTGGGCCTGCTGGCGGCGAAGCACAATGTGTCGCTGATTTCGATCGGCAACGGTACGGCGTCCCGCGAGACGGACAAGCTGGCGGCCGACCTGATCAAACGCCATGCCGACCTGAAGCTGACCAAAATTGTGGTGTCGGAAGCGGGTGCGTCGGTGTATTCGGCGTCGGAATTCGCTTCCCGCGAGCTGCCGGACATGGACGTGTCGCTGCGCGGCGCCGTGTCGATCGCGCGCCGGCTGCAGGATCCGCTGGCCGAGCTGGTCAAGATCGACCCGAAATCGATCGGCGTGGGCCAGTACCAGCACGACGTCGGCCAGACGCAGCTGGCGCGCACGCTCGATGCCGTCGTCGAGGATTGCGTCAATGCCGTCGGCGTGGACGTGAACACGGCCTCGGCGCCGCTGCTGGCGCGCGTGTCGGGCCTGTCGGCCGGCGTGGCGCAGAGCATCGTCAGCTACCGCGACCTGAAGGGTGCGTTCACGTCGCGCGCCGGCCTGAAAGCCGTGCCGCGGCTGGGCGACAAGACGTTCGAGCAGGCGGCCGGCTTCCTGCGCGTGATGAATGGCGACAATCCGCTGGATGCGTCGGCGGTGCACCCGGAATCGTATCCGGTGGTGGAAAAGATCCTGGCTGACATCAGGAAGGACATCAAGGCCGTGATCGGCGCGGGTGCCGTGCTGAAAACGCTGTCGCCGGCCAAGTATGCGGACGAGAAATTCGGCGTACCGACGGTGACCGACATCCTGAAGGAACTGGAAAAGCCGGGCCGCGACCCGCGTCCCGAGTTCACCACGGCCACGTTCAAGGAAGGCGTCGAGGAAATCTCGGACCTGCGCCCGGACATGATCCTGGAGGGCGTCGTCACCAATGTGGCGGCGTTCGGCGCCTTTGTCGACATCGGCGTGCATCAGGACGGGCTGGTGCACATTTCCGCGCTGTCGAACACGTTCGTGAAAGATCCGCACTCGGTGGTGAAGGCCGGCCAGGTGGTCAAGGTGAAGGTGCTGGAAGTGGACGCCAAGCGCAAGCGCATCGCGCTGACGATGCGGCTGACCGACAGCGCACCGACCGCCGGCTCCCGCCCGGAACAGAAGGGCGACCGCAACGACCGCCGTGCAATGGGCCAACAGCAAAAATCGCAAGCGCGCGAGCCGGCGATCGGCGGGTCGATGGCAGCGGCGTTTGCCAAGCTGCGGGGCTGATTGACTGTCACTTCGGTGCCCACTTCGTGTCCTTCGGTGTCAGGCACCGGGTGGACACGGTCTCGGCAATGTCACATGGTGCCAGGCACGACGGGTTATTGCTGAGTCTGTGTCACATGGTGCCAGGCACCACGAGTCATTGTCGAGACTGTGTCACATGGTGCCAGGCACGTCGAGTCATTGTCGAGACTGTGTCACATGGTGCCAGG
>DKJA01000075.1:34774-35180 GCA_002454505.1 Oxalobacteraceae bacterium UBA6704 | reverse complement strand
CACATGGTGCCAGGCACCGGTGTAGACACAGCCTGAACCATACCGATGCCGCCGTTTTCTTATAAAATGGCGGCACTAAATTTTTACCTTCAGAGGCAGCTATGAGCGACGTACAACAGTGGATCAAGGAAACCGTGACCGGCACCCCGGTGGTGCTGTTCATGAAAGGCACCGCGCAGTTTCCGCAATGCGGTTTTTCCGGCAAGGCGATCCAGGTGCTGAAAGCCTGCGGCGTCGAGAACATTGCCACCGTGAACGTGCTGGAAGACCCGGAAGTGCGCCAGGGCATCAAGGAATATTCGAACTGGCCCACCATCCCGCAACTATATGTCCGCGGCGAATTCATCGGCGGTTCGGACATCATGAACGAGATGTATGAGTCGGGCGAACTGAAGGCGCTGCTGCA
>DKJA01000075.1:1396-34741 GCA_002454505.1 Oxalobacteraceae bacterium UBA6704 | reverse complement strand
TGAATAATGGCTGACCGCCCGCGGCGGATCGTCATTGCCATCACCGGCGCCACGGGCGCCGTGTATGGCGTGCGGCTGCTGCAAGTCCTGCAACAACTACCTGGCGTCGAGACGCACCTCGTCATTTCCGACGCCGCGGTGCTTACCCTGCATGAAGAAACCGGCCTTGCGCGACGCGAGGTGGAAGCGCTCGCCCATGTGGTGCACAAGGCCCACAATGTGGGGGCGACGATCGCCAGCGGCTCGTACCGGATCGATGCGATGGTGATTGCGCCGTGCTCGATGAAAACGCTGGCCGCCGTGGCGCATGGCCTGGCCGACAACCTGATCGCCCGCGCCGCGGACGTGACGTTGAAGGAACGTCGCCGCCTCGTGCTGATGGTGCGGGAAACCCCGTTCAACCTTGCCCACCTGCGCAATATGACTGCCGTCACGGAGATGGGCGGCATCATCTTCCCGCCATTGCCGGCGTTTTATCACAAGCCGCAGACGATCGCCGACCTCGTGGACCACACGGTGGCACGCGTCATCGATCTGCTGGGACTCGAAGCGGCCGACGGCACCGCCCCCCGCTGGAACGGACTCGGCGGCTGAAACCGGCCGGGAACATTACAGGCCGGCCCGCTCCACCACCGCAAACAGCCGGGAAACGCCCGGCGTTTTGCTTACTTCTGGTAGTTGACGCGTACCAGCATGCGAATAAATTCGCGCGCGATCTGGCGATGATGCTCATCCAGACGCTGCAGGTCCGCGATCAATTTCACATCGGCCGACTCGAAACGCGACAAGCCATTCGCCCCATCCCCGGCAGGGGCCGCCGATTCCGGACCGCCGAAACGGAGCCATTCGGCCGGCACGCCCAGCCATTGCGCAATCATGCGCAGCTTTTCCTGCGTAGGAATCGCTTCGCCTACCAGCCATTTGCGGGCAGCGTGCACCGTAATGGGGCGACCATCGAAACGGATGTTAAATTCCCGTGCCAGGCGGGTCGGGCTGTCAGGCGAGTAATGCGCATTCTTCAGCGCCTGTTGCAGGCGCTGACTAAAGCTTTCGCGTTCATTAGAAGAATTCATAGTTGCACTATTTCATGTCACGGCATGAATGTCAGTCTCAAGCCTGCTCAGACCAATTGTGACAAAACCGGAGAAGGTAAAATTCACATTTTAACCTCCAATCGCTCACTCCCGCCAGCTTCTTTACGCCTTTTTACGGGCATCTCGCAGAAAACGATTTGTCCGGGACATTGTAATACCAGACACAACAGTTATTACTTTATCAACTATAGGGGCGACACAAAGTCAGCCCGGTCAGCGTCGATCACTCAGCCGTATGTAACTTGGGGATAAACCGCCTGTCTGTCATCGAGTGGTACGAAAACGTATCATGCCGTCCGCATCGATGTTACGTCGCACGATACCGTCACGCCACAATTTATGCAAATGCGCGAGCGCTTCGCCCAGTGCAAAGCTGAGCTGGTGGGCATCCAGCGGGCGGCGAAACATCACTGGCACGATTTCCGCCGCAGTGCGCGGCGCGTCGTTGCAGGCAGCCACGACCTCCGCCAGCCGGGCAGTGTGGTGTTCCTGCAACTGGCGCATACGGGTGTGCAGGCCGCGGAATGGCCTGCCATGCGCCGGCAGTACCAGCACGTCGTGCGGCAGGCCGGCAAACTTGTCCAGAGAATCGAGGTATTGCTGCAGGGGGTTGCCCTCCGGTTCAACGGCAAACACGGACACATTCGTTGAAATGCGCGGCAGCACCATGTCGCCGGAGATCAGCACGTTCAGGGCTGCGCAGTACAGCGATGCGTGCTCGGGAGAATGACCGAAGCCGGCAATCACCCGCCATGCGTGGCCGCCGATCGTCACATCCTGCCCTTCCTGCAGGCGATCGTAAGCCTGCGGCACGGCGGATACCAGCGACGGGTAGTAATTCTTCCGGCTCTGCATCTTCTCCAGCATGGCCTCGTCGACCAGGCCGTGACGGCGGAAGTGCGGCACCGCCGACGTGCCGTCGACCCCGGGCAGCGCAGCGGCCATCATGCGCGCAAAACCGAACTCGCCGGCCGTCATCGCCAGCGGCACCTGCCAGCGCGTGCACAGCCAGTCCGCCAGGCCCACGTGGTCCGGATGGCAGTGCGTGACGAGCACGCGCAACAGCGGTTTGCCGTCGAAGTGCTGCGCCATCACCTGCTCCCAGCCGGCGCGGCTGGCGTCGGTGGCGGCGCCGCAATCGACGACCGTGTAGCCGGCACTGCCTTCACGAATGTCGTCGAGCAGCCACAGGTTGATGTGATCCAGCGCGAACGGCAACGGCATGCGCAGCCAGCGCAGGCCCGGCACCACGGGCAACGCATCGCCCGGCGCCGGCACAGCGTCGCCGAATGGATAATCGAGTTGGGATTCGAGGGGATTCATTGACCTGTCCTTGCGCTACAATGCGGTTAACGTTACGTAAACGGAAGATAGCCCATTCTAAGCGATCCTTCCAGGCCCTACAGAAGATATGCCGACCTATACCATTACCGAACTGGCCCGCGAATTCGACATCACGCCCCGTGCCATCCGCTTCTATGAGGATCAGGGCATCCTCAGTCCGTCGCGCGAGGGCGCCGGCGGCCGCAACCGCGTGTACACGCCGCGCGACCGCACCCGCCTGAAACTGACCTTGCGCGGCAAGCGGCTCGGCCTGTCGCTGTCGGAAATCAAGAGCCTGGTGGATATGTATGAATCGCCGAAAGATACCGAGGCGCAGATGAACCGCTTCCTGGCGGTGCTTGCGCAACACCGGGAAACGCTGGAACAGCAGCGCGAGGACATCGAGATGTCGCTGTCCGAGATCGCCACGCATGAAGACGAGTGCCGGCGGCTGATGGCAGCACTGCAGGGCTGACGGCCAGGGCCACAAGGCCCTTGCACGTGTGGCTCTTTACGTTTACGTTAACGTCACGCGAACCGGCATCATTTTAAAATAACGAAGACGAGGAAGACATGCTCCATCTCCCAGGCCTGACCTTTGACCACGGCGAGGACATCGCCGCGCTGCGCGAAGCCGTGCAGCAATTCGCCGCGGCGGAAATCGCTCCCCGCGCCGCGGAAATCGACCGCACCGACCAGTTCCCGATGGACCTGTGGCGCAAGATGGGGGAGCTGGGCTTGCTCGGCATTACCGTCGGCGAGGAATATGGCGGCGCCGGGATGGGCTACCTGGCCCACATTGTCGCGATGGAAGAAATTTCGCGCGCGTCGGCCTCGGTCGGACTGTCGTACGGCGCCCACTCGAACCTGTGCGTAAACCAGATCAAGCGCAACGGCACCGAGGAACAGAAGCGCAAGTATCTGCCGAAGCTGATTTCTGGCGAGCACGTCGGCGCGCTGGCGATGTCGGAGCCGAACGCGGGCTCGGACGTCGTCAGCATGAAGCTGCGCGCCGACTTCAAGGGCGACCGCTGGGTACTGAACGGCACCAAGATGTGGATCACCAACGGGCCGGACGCGGATACGCTCGTCGTGTATGCGAAGAACGACCTGGCAGCGGGGCCGCGCGGCATGACCGCTTTCCTGATCGAAAAAGGCTGCAAGGGCTTCTCGATCGCGCAGAAGCTCGACAAGCTGGGCATGCGCGGTTCGCATACCGGGGAGCTGGTGTTCCAGGATTGCGAAGTGCCGGCGGAAAACGTGCTGGGCGGCCTCGGCAAAGGTGTCAACGTGCTGATGTCCGGCCTGGATTTCGAACGCACCGTGCTGTCCGGGGGACCGCTGGGCATCATGCAGGCGTGCATGGATGCCGTTGTCCCCTACGTGCATGACCGCCAGCAGTTCGGCCAGCCGATCGGCGAGTTTCAGCTGATGCAGGGAAAGCTGGCCGACATGTATTCGACGATGATGGCGTGCAAGGCCTACGTTTATGCCGTCGGCCAGGCCTGCGACCGGGCGACGTCGCCGGAACAGGTCCGTGCGCTGCGCAAAGACGCGGCCGGCGCCATCCTGTACAGCGCGGAGAAGGCCACGTGGATGGCAGGCGAGGCGATCCAGGCGCTGGGCGGCAACGGTTACATCAACGAATACCCGGTCGGCCGCCTGTGGCGCGACGCCAAGCTGTATGAGATCGGCGCCGGCACGAGCGAGATCCGCCGCATGCTGATCGGGCGCGAGCTGTTCGCCGAGACCAAATGAGCAGGCGTGGATAGCTGTTGGGCTCGTGTCATCTGGTGCCAGGCACCAGGTGTCGGATGCTTGTCACACGGTGCCAGGCACTGACTGCCGACACTGAAGGCCATACGGTGCCTGGCACGACGTGAAGTTTTAAATGGCTGAGCTTGTGTCACATGGTGCCAGGCACCATGTGACGAGGCACCATGTGACGATCGACGCCATGTGACGGCCATGCCGTGAGCGCCAGCCGTCCGCACCGGTTCGGCAGTAACATCGCCGGGTCAAGAAAAGGCCATCTTCTTTTTTGTAATTGCTACGCTTTACACCATCCTCACCGGCGTCCGGCCAATGGCGCCATTCCTATCGGAGAACATTGAAATGAATGATCCTATCGTTATCGTCGGTGCGGCACGCACCCCGATGGGCGCCTTCCAAGGCGACTTTTCCAGCCAGAGCGCCAATGACCTCGGCGCCGTTGCCATCAAGGCTGCCGTCGAGCGCGCCGGCATTGCGCCGGAGCTCGTTGAACATGTTTATTTCGGCAACTGCCTGATGGCGGGCCAGGGCCAGGCACCGGCGCGGCAGGCACTCCTCAAGGCGGGCCTGCCAACGTCCACCGGTGCTGTCACGCTGTCGAAAATGTGCGGGTCCGCCATGCAGGCGGCGATTTTTGCGCATGACCAACTGGTGGCCGGCAGTGCCGACGTCGTCATTGCCGGCGGCATGGAGTCGATGACCAATGCGCCCTACCTGATTCCCAAGGCGCGCGGCGGCTACCGCATCGGCCACGGCATGATGTTCGACCATATGATGCTGGACGGCCTGGAAGATGCGTACAGCAAGGATGAAAAAACAGGCGGCGGCCGCTCGATGGGTACGTTCGCCGAAGAATGCGCGACGAAATACAGTTTCACGCGGGAGCAGCAGGATGCTTTCGCGATCGAATCCGTCAAGCGTGCCCAGGCTGCCGCTGCGGCCGGCAAGTTCGCATGGGAAATCGCACCCGTGACGGTGAGCGGCCGGGCCGGCGAGACCGTCATCGACAGGGATGAGGGCCCGGCAAAGGCAAAGCTGGACAAGATTCCTGCACTGAAGCCGGCTTTCAGGAAGGACGGGACGATCACGGCCGCGTCCTCGTCGTCGATCAACGATGGCGCCGCCGCGCTGGTGCTGATGCGTGAATCGACTGCGAAGAAACTCGGCGCGACGGTCATCGCCAAACTGGTCGGCCACGCGACCAACGCGCTGGCGCCGAACGAATTCACCACGGCACCCGTCGGTGCAATCCGCAAGCTGCTCGATAAAAATGGCTGGAAAACCGGCGATGTCGACCTGTTCGAGATCAACGAAGCGTTCGCGGCAGTGCCGATGGCGGCGATGCACGAGCTGGATATCCCGCATGCGAAAGTCAACGTGCACGGCGGTGCCTGCGCGCTGGGCCACCCGATCGGCGCATCCGGCGCACGCATCATCGTCACCTTGCTGGGCGCACTGAAGGATCGCGGCGGCAAGCGCGGCGTCGCCGCACTGTGCATTGGCGGTGGCGAAGCGACGGCTGTCGGCATCGAGCTGGCGTAATGGCGACCGCACTCGTCATCGGCGCATCGCGCGGCATCGGCCTCGAGCTGGTGCGCCAGTACCTGGCCGACGGCTGGCGCGTGATCGCCACTGCCCGCCAGGCATCCGACTGCGAAGTGCTGGCCGGCATGGGCGCCGAGCCGCACCAGCTGGACGTCACCAATGTGGAGGCCGTCGCCGGCCTGGGCTGGAAGCTGGACGGCGAACAGCTGGACGTGGCGATCCTGAACGCGGGCGTGTATGGCCCGCGCCACGATGGCTTCCCCGCACAGGCGGATTTCGACATGGTGATGCATACGAACGTGCTGTCCGCGATGCGGCTGCTGCCGATCGTGGCGCCGCTCGTGGCTGATGGGCGGGGCAGGCTGGCCGTGATGTCGTCCCGCATGGGCTCGCTCAGTGAGCGCCATAGTGCAATCGGCTCGCTGTATCGCGCCAGCAAGGCCGCGCTGAACTCGGTACTGGTCGACACCGCACTGATGTTCGGCCCGCAAGGCGCGACATGCGTGGCCCTGCATCCGGGCTGGGTGCGCACGGACATGGGTGGCGGCAGTGCGGACATCGCGGTGGAAGACAGCGCCAGCGGCATCCGCGCCACGCTGGCAGCACTGCCGGCCTCGGCTGTCCCCACTTACTGCACCTACGACGGACAGCAGATCGGGTGGTAGTGGCATGGCTGCGGTCGTGTCACATGGTGCCGTGTCACATGGTGCCAGGCACCAGGGGGCATGCTTGAGCTCGTGTCACATGGTGCCAGGCACCGGAGGTCAGGCACCGGAGGTCAGCAGCGGTCCTGCTTGAGCCCGTGTCACATGGTGCCAGGCACTAGCGGCCGGGTGGTAGTGGCATAGCTGCGGTCGTGTCACATGGTGCCGTGTCACATGGTGCCAGGCACCGGCGGTCAGCGGCGGTCCTGCTTGAGCCCGTGTCACACGGTGCCAGGCACCAGCGGCCAGGCACCAGCGGCCAGGCTTGAGTTCGTGTCACACGGTGCCAGGCACCATGTGAAGCAGGCACCGAGTGAAGGCAACGCACCATGTGAAGGCAAACCACCAAGCGAGCTGACAATAGAGAAAGAAAAGAGCGAGACATGGTACTGAACGAAGAGCATCAAATGATCCGCGACGCGCTGCGCAGCTATGCCCAAGAGCGGCTGGCGCCGAACGCGGCGCGGTGGGACAAGGAACACCACTTCCCGCAGGATGAGCTGAGGGAACTGGCCGGCCTTGGCGCCTTCGGCGTGGCGGTACCGGAGGAATATGGCGGTGCCGGGCTCGACTACGTAGCGCTGGCGCTCGTGCTGGAAGAGATTGCCGCCGGCGATGGCGGCACGTCGACGATCATCTCCGTCAACAACTGTCCCGTCTGCAGCATCGCGATGATGTATGCCAGCGAGCGCCAGAAAGAGCAATGGCTGCGCCTGTTGGCCAGCGGCACCATGCTGGGTGCTTTTTGCCTGACCGAGCCGCACACGGGCAGTGACGCGGCTGCGCTGCGTACCACCGCCACGCGCGATGGCGACGAATATGTGATCAACGGCGTCAAGCAGTTCATCACGTCCGGCAAGTACGCCGACGTGGCGATCGTGCTGGCGGTAACCGACAAGGCCGCCGGAAAAAAAGGCATCAGCGCCTTCTGGGTGCCGACGAACACGCCGGGCTATATCGTTGCCGGGCTGGAGCAGAAGATGGGCCAGCATTCGTCCGATACGGCGCAGATCGTCTTTGAAAACTGCCGTATCCCCGCCGAAAACCTGATTGGCACAGAGGGAGCGGGCTACAAGATCGCGCTCTCCGGCCTGGAGGGCGGACGCATCGGCATCGCCTCGCAATCCGTCGGCATGGCCCGCGCCGCGTTCGAGGCGGCGCTGAATTATGCGCGCGAACGTGAGACATTCGGACAACCAATCTTCAACCATCAGTCGATACAATTCAGGTTGTCGGACATGGCGACGCAGATCGAGGCGGCACGCCAGCTGATCCTGCATGCCGCGTCGATGAAGGATGCCGGCCTGCCGTGCCTGAAGGAGGCGGCGATGGCCAAGTTGTTTGCATCCGAAATGGCCGAGCGTGTCTGCTCGGATGCGATCCAGGTGCACGGCGGCTATGGTTATGTGTCCGATTTTCCCGTGGAGCGGATCTATCGCGACGTCCGGGTGTGCCAGATCTACGAAGGCACCAGCGACATTCAGAAGTTGCTGATCGCCCGCGCACTCTGATCGTCGCCGTAACAGGCGCATTGGCCTCCGAAAGCGCCGAACGCTCCCGTTTTAGTCTTGTGCAATAGACGGCAAGGAGACAGGCCATGTACCGAGTGATGCTGGTGGAGGACGATGCCCGCCTGGCCGACCTCGTCACCGAGTATCTGGCGGGCTATGAATTCAAGGTGGAAGTCGTCGGCCGGGGCGACGAAGCCGTGGCCCGCTTCAAGGCGAACCCGCCGGACATCGTCGTGCTGGACCTGATGCTGCCCGGCCTCGACGGCATGCTCGTGTGTCGCCAGCTGCGCGACATCACCAGGGTGCCGATCCTGATCATGACGGCGCGCGAAGATTCCTACGACGAAGTGTCGCTGCTCGAACAGGGCGCGGACGACTTCATCAACAAGCCGGTGCAGCCGCGGGTGCTGCTGGCGCGCCTGCGGGCGCTGCTGCGGCGGGCGCTCGGCAAACCCGCCACGGAAGGCCTGACGTTCGGTGCACTGTCGATCGCCACCAGCGACCGCACCGTGACGTGGCGCGGCGAACCTTGCGTACTCAGCAACACGGAATACAAGCTGCTGCTGGTGCTGGCCGAATCGGCGGGCACCGTGCTGTCGCGCGATGCGCTGCTGAAGAAGATGCGCGGCATCGAATTCGACGGTCTCGACCGAAGTATCGACAACAGCATCTCGAAACTACGCCGCAAGTTCGACGATTCGGAATCGGAAAAAATCAAGACGGTCTGGGGCGAGGGCTATCTGTTTTCCCCGTCGGCCTGGTGCTAGGCCGCCCTGCCGTTCACTCGATCATCGCCACAATGGCCACCGGCGTGCTCTGCGCGGTGATCTGCACCTTGTCCGGCCACTCGGCGAACCGGCAGGCGACGATCCTGAACCCCGTGTCCGCATCGCCATCGAACGCCGCGCCGGTGCCGGAAGGCAGCGTGGTTTCCTTCAGCAGGTCGCGGATGCGCACCGCGGCATCGCTCAGCGGCAGGAAGACGAAACGCACGCCGGCACAGTGGCGACCGGCGTTGGCCGGATCCGTATCGCGCAGAAACTGCAGCGCCTGTTCGCAGGCGGCGCGCAGGTCGGCACCGTCGTACACGCCATCGACCCGGGCGGCAATCGACAGCCGGGGCCGGAAAGTGTATCGATCCGTGTCGCGGTTCAGCAGCAGCAGGGCGTTCTCATCGTACGCGGCTTTCAGCAGCGGCAGGCTGGTGCGGCCCGTGGCATCCAGCGGCAGGTCCAGCTGCGTGGTCTTGCCGGACAGCGTCAGCTGCAGTCCGTCCGGCGCAGGACTGCCGTCTTTCGGCGCCACCTGGTAGTGGTATTGCAGCAAATGCTTCGGCTTGCCGTATTTGGCGAACGCGACCATCGTCCGGTACGCATCGCGATAACTCGGCCAGCCGGCTTCCTGTGCCTGGACAATGCCCAGGCACAGCGCCCATGACAGGCAGACGGCAATGAGCCGGGGCGGCAGCATGGTTCGGGACGCGGGCCGCGCATCTTCGCCGATATGCGCAAGGAAAGTGCGGTCTGGCAGAGGCTGCCTCAGGGCGCCGTCTGGACCACGACGGGGCGCCCCCGCACATGAACCGCAAACGGCGTTTCGCATGCCGACAGCAGCAGCACGCCGATGAATGGGAGCATACGCCAGGTGGATTCGAAGTGTCGCATCGCCATCTCCGGTCAACGGGAAGGGCCATGCTAGCCATGCGGGGCGCGCCAATCCGCCGCCACATGTCCCGTATTTGTCACAAATTTGTCGGCGCGGTTTGCGCGATGTTGGTTCTTATACAATGAGTGGATGAACCGCCTGTTCTTCCGCCTCGTCATCCTCGTGACGCTGTCGATCAGCGTGGCGGCCTGCATCGTTTATTTCGCGATGGGCTGGCTGTTCGGCAGTCCACTGGCCAGTATCGCACGCAGCCAGGCCGCGGCGCAGATCTTCCTGCTGGAACAATATGTCGACCAGGCCCCGCCCGACGAGTGGCTGGACCGGCTGAACAAGGTGCGCGAGGTGTCCGAAGTGCGCTTCGACCTGATCCCCCTGTTTGCCGCGCGCAGGAATCTGTCCCGCGACGAGCGCGTGGCGTTCGACCGGGGCGAAGTAATCATCGACATCGCCGGCAAATCGCTGCTGCGCCGCGTCGACCTGCGCGGCGACCGGTATATCGGCAGCAACGACGAAGCGATCCATGCGCAGAACCTGCCCATCGACGTGGGCGTCGCGGTGCAGATGGAGGCGGTGCGCTACCTGATCGTGGCACTGGCGCTGCTGATCCCCATCGGCCTGTGGTCGCGGGCCCACTGGCATGGCCTTCAGTCGCTGATGCGCGTGGCGGACAGCTTCGGCGCCGGCCAGCTGAAGGCACGTGCGCAGCTGCAGCCGGCCGACAGCATCTATCCGCTGGCCGAGCGCATCAACCACATGGCGGACCGCATCGAAACACTGCTCGAAGCGCAGCGCGGCCTGCTGCACTCGGTCTCGCATGAAATCCGCACGCCGATCGCCCGCCTCGAATTCGCCTTCGAGCTGCTGCACGACATGGCCAACGACGTCGCGGGCGATGCGATGCTGCAGAAACGTATCGCCAGCATGCAGGACGACCTGACGGAGCTGAAATCGCTCGTCAACGAGCTGCTGGGCATGGCCCGGCTGGACAGCGACCAGCCGCTGCGCTACCAGACCTTCG
Source organism: Oxalobacteraceae bacterium UBA6704 (assembly GCA_002454505.1). GTDB lineage: Bacteria > Pseudomonadota > Gammaproteobacteria > Burkholderiales > Burkholderiaceae_D > Rugamonas. The sequence goes on along the minus strand of DKJA01000075.1, from coordinate 24,108 downwards.
ACCTGACGGACGCGCTGCGCAGCTGCGCCCAGGCGCTGCCGCCGGCGAACGTGGCGCTGGACGTGTCGGTGCCGGACGGCATGGGCAGCTACTACGGCGACTGCCGCCTGCTGATGCGCGCCACCGGCAACCTGCTGCGCAATGCGCAGAAGTATGCGAACAGCAACGTGGCGCTGTCCGCCGCACGCAAGCCGCACGGCATCTCGATCATGGTCGACGACGATGGCCCCGGCATTCCGGAAGAAGACCGGGACAAGGTCTTCGAACCCTTCTACCGGCTGGACCGTTCGCGCGACCGCGGCACGGGCGGCTTCGGCCTGGGCCTGTCCATCGCCGCCAAGGCGGTGACGCTGCACGGCGGCACGCTGACGATCGACGCGTCGCCGCTGGGCGGCGCCCGCTTCACGATCGATTTGCCTCCCGCTTGGGCGTAACCGATGGCGGTGAACCCAGCGGACAGCCGCGCACCACTTTCTCGTACTCCGCAATCACCTGCGCGCCGAACAGCAGCAGCGTGGCGCCGATTTCCAGGCTGAACATCACGACGATGGCCGTCGTCATCGACCCGTACACGACGTTCACCTGCGACAATGTGGAGAAATACCACACCAGCACATGCCGCGCGATCTCCCACAGCACCGTGGCGGTGACGCCGCCGATCAGCGCATGCTGCCAGCTCAGCCTGCCGACCGGCATCACCATATAGATGGATGACAGCAGCAGCACTTCGCCCGACAGCCCCAGCAGATAAAGCAGCGCGCCGGACAGCCCGTGCAGCGACCACGACCAGCCGAACAGCCGCACGCTTTCCGCGCCGATCACCTGCAGGCTGCCGGCCACCAGCGTGACGACGAGCGCACCGACGCCGAGACACAGGATGTAGCAGTACGGCAGCATCGCCGAGATCAGGTAATGGCGCCGCCGTACGGCTGCGCGGTGCAAAAAAATGACGCACATCGCGCTTTCCAGCACGGAAAACGCGAGCGAGCTGAAAAACAGCATCGTCAGCACGAGCAGCCAGCCGACCAGATCGCGGTGTTCGAGGAAATGCGCCACCTCGGTGACGATCGCCTTCGACTGGCCGGGCACCAGCCATTCGAGATAGTGTCCGATCGTCTCCAGCAGCTCGGCCGGATCGATCACGTGCGACAGCGCCACCACGACCAGCATCAGCAGCGGCACGATCGACAGCAGCGAATAATAAGCAACTGCGCCCGCCAGCAACAAGCCCTGGTTTGCGCGGAAACCTTTCAGGCATTGCAGCACGAAACGCAGCGGGTGGCCCAGCACGATGCCGACGGCCTGGCGGTTAAGAATGGGCATGCGGCCAATTCTACCGACGGCGCTGCCGGGACGCCGCCCGGCTGAGCGGCATCCTGCGCCGGCAGGCCGATCCTGAGCGATCAATCTGGCCTGCCTGCCTTGGTTATCCGCGTGACCGTCCTTGCCGACACGGCGAAATGACGGGCGATCTGCTCGCGGCTGTACGCCGCGGTGGCATGGGCGGCAACGATGCCGGCATTCCGCGACGCATGGCTGCGTTCGATTTCGCCCAGCGCCGGGACGGCCGACCTGTCGAGCGGCGGACGCCGACGCGGCTTGCCTGGCGGCGGCAGCCCGATGCCGGCATCGACGAAGCGGATGTAGGCAGCAATCGAGCGGTCGCGGATGCCTCCGAACTGTTCGAGCACCCAGGCGGTGTGGAGCCATAATGGCGGAACGCTGGCGCCGCTCATGGCGCGGTAGCTGCTCCAGCGCCAGTCCCCCGGATGTGCGACCAGTTCCGCGCGGACCGGGTTCAGCACGATGTAGCGGGCCAGCTCGAGCACCTGCTCGTCGCGCTCGGCCAGCACGGAATGGAACCGGCCCTGGAACAGGTGGCCGGTGAGTCCGTAGCGGCGGTTGAAGTATTTCGCGTACGTTCCGTTGAGGTAATGCATTGCAGCCGAGAGATTCGCCAACGGCGTCTCGACCATCATGTGATAGTGGTTCCCCATCAGGCAATAGCCATGCACGACGATGCGGAAGCGCTTTGTGGCCTCTTCGAGCATGCCGAGCCAGACGTCATGATCCCGCTCGTCGACGAAGATATTCGTCCGGCGGTTGCCCCGCGCCGTCACGTGATAGACGGCGCCAGGAAATTGCAGTCGTAGAGGTCGGCCCATGATGTATCCACGCTAGCAGGGATACCAATGCCGGGCCTGACAGGCATCAGCGCGGCGAGCGCAACTTTTTCGCGTCCGTGCTGGGTGTTGGGGCGGTGTCAGATGGTGCCAGGCACGTGGTGACGGGTGCCTCGTCAGATGGTGCCTGGCACCGTGTGACACAGCCCGATACCGTCATATGATGCGTCGTCAGATGGTGCCTGGCACCATCTGACGGGCAACATCTGATGCGAACTCATCCATAAGGCTTCAGCTCGATACCGACACTTGGACACTTGGTGCCAGGCACCAGGTGACGACACTTGGTGCCTGGCACCAGGTGACACAACCCGCCCCTCAGCTGACCGCCGCCTCCAGCAACGTCACCGTCTGCCGCTGCGTATCCAGCCGGGCGCGGATGCCGACCGGCAGCGTGAACTGGTTGCGGATATGGCCGAACGAGTAGCCGGTCACCGCCGGGATCGCCAGCGCCTGCAAATGCTGGTCCGTCGTCTCGTCCAGCGTCAGCGACGGCCCGTCGTCGGACGGTCCGCAGCCTTCGAAGATGCCCAGCATGACGCCGGCGGCATTGCGCAGCGGATGATTCATGTCCAGCTGCATCAGCATGCGGTCGACACGGTACGGCTCCTCGTTCACCTCCTCGAGGAACAGCAGCGCGCCGGCAGTATCGGCTGCATACGGCGTACCGGCCAGCGCGGCGACGAGGCACAGGTTGCCGCCGATCAGCCGTCCCGTCGCGGTGCCAGGCACCACGGTGCGCATCGCATACCAGGGCTCGGTTTCGGCGCGGCGGGAATTTTCCAGCGCCATCGGGATCGTGTACTCGGCCTCCGGCCGCGTCAGCACGTTCAGCAGGTGCGTGGCGGCGTAATCGGACAGCGTCGACATCCCCACCGGCCCGTGGAACGTCACCAGCCCCGTGTGCCGGTGGATCGCCAGGTGCAGCGCGGTGATGTCGGAATAGCCGACGAGGATTTTCGGGTGCTTCCGGATCAGCGCGTAATCGATATGCGGCAGCAGCTGCATCGCACCGGAGCCGCCGCGGATCGCCCAGATCGCCTTGACGGCCGGGTCGGCAAACATCGCATGCAGATCCTGAAGCCGGTGCTGCCACAGCCCGGCGTAATTGCCGCGCACCTCCAGCAGATGATTGCCCAGTTTCGCGACAAAGCCCAGCGACTCCACATTGGCAATCGCCTTGTCGATGGACTCCTGCGACACATGCCCGGCCGGCGCGATCAGGCCGACGGTGTCGCCGGGCAGCAGCCGGCGCGGTTTGATCAGTGGCATCGGCTGCGCCTTGCGTGAACGTGAAGCAGCCACCGGCGCTGCGAGCACGCCGGTGGCTGTGGGGAGGGCCAGCGTGGCCGCCGCCAGGCGGCCAAAGCTGCGTCGGCTGACGTTCAAATCAGAAGAACTTGTACTTCAGGTTGAACGACAGCGACCGGCCGCGCGGGTCCGCCACGCGGGGATCCCAGCCGGCGCCCACCACTTCGTCGACGTTGTGCGCGGTGAACGGCGGGTCTTCGTCGAACAGGTTCTGGATGCCGACGGTGATCGTCGTGTTCTTGAAGCCCGTGTACGTGCCGGACAGGTCGTACTTGGTGTAGTGGTGCACGCGTGGATCGAATCCTTCCGGGAAGCCGCTCTTGCCGCCGTTCGGGATCTGGTCGTTGTAGCCGGTGGCGTAGCGCTGCATCAGCAGGCCGCTCCAGTCGCCTTTCGACACCGTGAAGCTGGCGTTGTGCTTCCAGCGCAGGTAGATGTCGCGCGTGCTGAACTGGCTCACCTGTTCCTTGTACTCCTGGCCTTCGAACTCGGCGAACTTGAAGCTGTCCATGTACGTGCCGTCCAGCACGGCCGCGTACTTGTAGCCGCTGTAGTTGCCGTCGTAGCGCAGGCCCACGTCGACGCCGCGCGTCTTCAGGCCGGCCGCATTGATCCAGCCCGCTTCCACGTGGTCGATCGCGCCGGTGGCCGGGTCGCGGATGATGTACTGGTTCAGGTACTGGTAGTTCTGCAGCACGATCTGCGGCGTGCGGTTCAGGATGCGGTCCTTGATGTTGATGGCCCACCAGTCGAACGATGCCGAGAAGTTCTTGAACGGTTCGATGACGACGCCCAGCGTGCCCTGCTTCGACGTTTCCGGCTTCAGGTTCGGGTTGCCGCCGGTGTTGTAGTCCAGGCGGGGAATCGCGCAGAAGTCGGGGTTGCCCGGATGCGCCGCGCAGCCTTCCTGGTCGATCACGCCGTTCGGCAGTTCCTGCGACAGCCGGCCCGCGTACAGCTGGGCGAAGCTCGGCGCCAGGAAGCCCTTGTTGGCGGAGCCGCGGAACAGCAGCCAGTCCTTGGGCTGGTAGCGGAAGGCCACTTTCGGGTTCGTCGTCGCGCCGATCAGGCTGTAGTTGTCGCGGCGGATCGCCAGCTGCACTTCCAGGTCCTTCAGCACCGGCACCAGCGCTTCGGCGTAGACGGCGCGGATGTAGCGCGTCGCCTGGTCCAGGTTGGCGTTGCCCGGCGCCAGCAGGATCTGCGTCGCATCGACGTCCTGCGCGAAGCCGTAGGTTTCCTTGCGCAGGTCGAAGCCCGCCGCCATCGACACCGCGCCGGCCGGCAGGTTGAACACTTCGCCGGAGATCGAGCCGTCCAGCTGCGTCATCGTCGTGCGGCCGTGCTGGAAGGCGCCGTAGTACTTGGTCGATTCGATCAGGTCCTGCGCCTGCTGCGTCTGGCTGCCGTCAGCCGACCATGGATTGATGACGCCGCTGCCCAGCGCGGAGTAGATCTGGTTCGTGTAGCCGTAGCCGTCGACCAGGTCGACCTGCGCCTTGCTGCCCGATTTCGACAGGCCCACCTTGTAGTCCCACTTGCCGGCAATGGTGCCTTCGGCGGCGATGAGCGCGCGGTAGTTGTCGCTGGTGACGTCCTGCGTGCGGTTGCCCCACGGATTGGCGCGCCATTTGTAGATGATCGGCTTGGTCGGGTCGTAGGAGCCGATGTACTGCTGCAGGCTCTGGTAGTACGGACCGTTGACGGGGTAGGCGCCGCCGTTGGCCAGGCTGGTGGAGATCTGCATCGGCGTCAGCTCGGCCGTCGTTTCCGTGCGCGAGCCCAGCAGCTCGACGAAGATCTTGTGATCGTCGTTGATCTTGAACGTGCCGCGCGACACGGCGCTGGTGCGCTCCACCGGGAAGCTCATCACGTAGTCGCCGCCGTAGTCGTAGGCGCAGGAATATTTCGTGCGGGTGATCGGCGTGACGTTGGTCCACAGCTGGCTCGCGTACTGCGACTGGCCGGCGACGGAATCGCACTTGCCTTGCAGGCTCAGCAGGCCGGCCTGCAGATAGGTCGTGCTGTCGCCCGGCATCTGGAAACCGGTGCCCAGTGCCGTGCCGGCACCGGTAAGGATGTTGGCGTACGGCGTGCCGGTGGTGTCCGGCGACAGGCCGCGGCCCGGCTGGTAGCCGTTGGCGAAGTCGCGCTGGCTGGACGACAGCTTGTCGTTGACGTCGCGCGTCACCGTGGCCATCACGTTCCAGCCATCCTTGTTCAGGTCGCCGACGCCGCCCAGCAGCGAATAGCGGCGCTGCATGCCGCCGCCCTCTTCGGTACCGTTCAGCGTGGTCGATGCTTCCAGGCCCTGGTAATCCGTCTTGAGGATGAAGTTGATCACGCCGCCGATCGCATCGGTGCCGTAGATGGCCGAGGCGCCATCCTTGAGGATTTCCACGCGCTGGATCGCCGCCAGCGGGATCGAGTTCAGGTCGACAGCCTTGCCGCTGCCGCCGTTATTGCCCATGCGGCGGCCGTTCAGCAGCACCAGCGTGGCGTTCGGGCCCAGGCCGCGCAGCGACGCGAACGACGCGCCGCCGGACGTGCGGTCGGCATCCGCGCCGAACACATTGTTCCCCGAGGTCATGTTGTCGGCGCCGGTGCCGTTGGCCGAGATCAGCCGCAGCAGCGATTCCGCATCCGTCACACCCGACTTCTGGATCGTGTCGAACGTGATGGTCTGGACGGGCAACGCGCCTTCCTTCGCCACGCGCTTGATGCTGCTGCCGGTGATTTCCACGCGCTGGATCGGCTGCGCCGCGTCCTGCGCAATCGCTGTGCCCGCGATGCCAATCAGCGCAATCATGTGCGCAAGCTTCTTTACCTTCACGACCTTCTCCCGATGAATGTTTACTGGTGCAAGACGGCCCTCGTCATTCCGGCTTGCACGTGGCTGGTCGGGCTGCAATGTCATGGCATCGCGTTGTCCCTACCGACTCAGGTTAGCGCGATGAAAAACGCGCCTGCCAATGAATATTGCAGGCCCAGCCATAACTTTATGGAATGAATAAGCAAATGCAATCAACGCGCCATTTTAGCGGGGCTGTTCCGCTGGGAAAGATCGATATCCAGATAACGCCAGTTTGTGAATTCGACCGGGTGCCGCTTGTAGTTTTTTAACCACGGTTGCCGGATATCCGCCGAAATCGGGTGCGTCAGCAGCACCCACGGGTTGTAGGCGTGCAGCAGGTCGGCCATCTCGTCGTACAACTTCGTGCGGGCCGGACTGTCCGCCATCTTCTGCGCCGCCTCGTAGCGGACGTTGTAGGCAGGCAGGTTGAAGCGCGCATAATTCGCCCGCCCGACGTTGCCACCATACAACAACTGATAGAAATTATCGCCATCCGGGAAGTCGGCCTGCCAGTTCGACTCGAACATCATCACGTTGCCCAGGCGCGAAGCCTTGATGATTTCCGTCTTCTTGTCGGTCTTGAACGCCACGCGCAGCTTCAGGTTCTCGAAGGTCTTGCGCCACAGTTCGTCGCGCAGCCGGCCCACCATCGACGGTTCGCTGTGCATCGTCAGCAGCAGCGGCGTGCCGTCGGGCTGCGTGCGGTAGCCGTCGCGGCCCGGCTTGTAGCCGTAGCGGTCCAGCAGCGCGCGCGCCAGCGGCAGGTTGTGCTGCACCGGGCTGCGGTAGGCGGGGTCGTAGCCCAGCACGTTCGGCGGCAGCGGCGTCTGCGCCGGCAGCGCCAGGCCCTTCTTCAGCAGTGCCACGTCTTCCGCGCCGTCGTAGGCCAGCGCGATGGCGCGGCGCAGCGCCACCTTGTCCTTGCCGTAGCCGCCGATGACGGGGTTCTCCATGTTCATCCACATGTAGTACGTCTGCAGCACGGGGAACGGTTCGAGCACCATGCCCCGCCGCGCCAGTTCCTTCTTCAGCACGGGCGCCGGCGACGCCGGATCGAGCACCAGGTCGCGCATCGATTCGGGCACCTGCTCGATGAAGTCGAATTCGCCATTCAGGTAGCCCAGCACGCGCGACTGGTACTCCTCCATGATCTTCACTTCCACCTGGTCGACCAGCGGCAGCCGCTTGCCTTCCAGCGCCGCGGCCAGCGCGCGGTTTTCCGGTGCCACGTCGTCGGCATGGAAGCGCTGGTGGTAATCCGGGTTCGCCACGAGCGTGATCCTGTCGCTGCGCTTCCACTCGCCCATGCGGAACGGGCCGCTGCCGACCGGATGATTGCCCAGTTGCGTGCCATATTTTTCGGCCGCTTCGCGTGCCACCACGCCCGTCGCCGGCAGCGCCAGGTAAAACAGGAAGCCGGGATCCGGCTGCTTCAGGCGGATCTGCAGCGTGTACTTGTCGACGACCTTGAGGCCCGGGATCGCAGTGGCGTAGCTGAACCTGTCCTTGTAAACCTCGTCGCCGAGCAGCTTGCCCTCGAACAGGAACAGCCATGGCGACTTGATCGCCGGGTCATACAGGCGCTGGATCGTGTACAGGTAATCGGCCGCCGTCACTTCGCGCGGCTTGCCGTCGAACGCCGCATCGGGCGCGAAATGCATGCCGGGTTTCAGACGGAACGTCCACGTGGTGCCGGCCGCATCGACGGTGGGCATCGCCACCAGCGCATTGGGGCGCACCTTGACGGGCCGCGCCAGATAGTCGTAGCGCAGCATCGGGTCGAACAGGTTTTCCAGCAGCGACAGGCTGGCCAGGTCGGAGGCGACGGCCGGGTCGAGGCCCGTTTCGCCGGTGGACAGCAGCGCATGCAGCACCTTCGGTTCGGCGGAGACCGGGGCGGCAGCGGCGTGCGCCAGCACAAGGAACAGTGCGGCGGCGAGGGGACGGAATCGGTTCATGGTCGGCGTGAGCATAAAGCACGCCCGCTACCGCTGTCGATGCGGCGGCGATGAATTGCGGTGGGACCCTTATAACTTTTTCGTATGCCCGACCGGTATACTTTCATCGCGCGCTCTATACTTTGCCTGCAAAATTGCCTTTCATACCCGCTTTTCGGATTGCTCATGTCACTCAATTACATCTGGGCCGGCTTCTTCCTGGTCGGCTTCGCCGCGGCGCTGGCGCAGTGGATCTTCCTCGGCGACACGGAGATCTTCAAGAAGATCATCGACGGCACGTTCGAATCGGCGCGCAGCGGCGTGATGGACATCGCGCTGCCGCTGGCCGGCGTGATGACGCTGTGGCTGGGCATCATGAACATCGGCGAGAAGGCCGGCGCGATCGGCTGGCTGGCGAAGATCATTTCGCCGTTCTTCTCGCGCATCTTCCCCGACGTGCCGAAGGACCACCCGGCCACGGGCCACATGGTGATGAATTTTTCCGCCAACCTGCTGGGCCTCGACAACGCCGCCACGCCGTTCGGCCTGAAGGCGATGGAAAGCCTGCAGACGCTGAACCCGAACAAGGACGAAGCCAGCAACGCGCAGATCATGTTCCTCGTGCTGCACACGTCCGGCCTGACGCTGATCCCGCTGGCCATCATGGCGCAGCGGGCGATCCTCGGCGCGGCCGACCCGTCCGACATCTTCATCCCCTGCATGATCGCCACCTATGTGGCGACGGTGGCCGGCATCATCGCCGTGTCGATCCGCCAGCGCATCAACCTGTTCGACTCCGTGCTGCTGTCGTGGATGGGCGGCATGACGGCGGCCATTGCGGGCCTGATCTGGTACTTCACGCAATACCTGTCGAAAGGCGAGATCGAGATCGTCTCGAAGGTGGTCAGCAACCTCATTCTGATGGGCGTGATCACCGTGTTCATCGTCGGCGCGCTGCGCAAGAAGGTCAATGTCTACGAGGCCTTCATCGAAGGGGCGAAAGGCGGCATCCAGACGTCGCTGACCGTGATTCCCTACCTGGTCGGCATGCTGGTGGCGATCGGCGTGTTCCGCAACGCGGGCGTGTTCGGCTTCGTCGTCAACGGCTTCGAATGGCTGTTCTCTTCGCTGGGCTTCAACACCGACTTCGTGCCGGCGCTGCCCACCGCGCTGATGAAACCCCTGTCCGGCAGCGGCTCGAAGGCGATGATGATCGATGCGATGAAGACCTACGGGCCCGATTCCTTCGTCGGCCGCCTGGCCTGCATCTTCCAGGGCTCCGCCGACACCACCTTCTATATCGTGGCGCTGTATTTCGGCTCCGTCGGCATCCGCCGCACGCGCTATGCGATTTCCTGCGGCCTGATTGCCGACCTGGCCGGCGTGCTGACGGCGATCGGCGTTGCCTATGTCTTCTTTGGTTAAACAGTCATGAAACTTCGCATGAAACTGCGCTCCCTCCCCCTCGTCATCCTGCTGGCCTTCGGTTCGGCCCACGCCGCGCTGCCCGAACCGGTGGCCAAGCTGGCCGCCGCCGCCGGCATTCCGGAAGAAGCCATCGGCGCCATCGTGCTGCGCGACGACACGGTGCTCGTGTCGAACGAAGCGGATACGCCGATGACGCCCGCCTCGGCGATGAAGGTCGTCACGGCCGTCGTCGGCCTCGAGGAGCTGGGCCCCGTGTTCCGCGGCCGCACCGAATTGCGCAGCAAGGCCCCCATCGTCGGCGGCGTGCTGCAGGGCGACCTGGTGCTGCGCGGCGGCGCGGACCTGGACTTCAACGAGGACGCGCTGGTGCACCTGCTGGAGAAGCTGCGCGCGCAGGGCGTGCACCGGATTGCCGGCGACGTGGTGCTGGACCGCCAGCTGTTCCAGCCCGCCCGCACGGACACCGGTGTGGCGCCGTTTGACGAAGCACCGGAGGCCTACTACAACGTGATCCCCGACGCGCTGCTGCTGAACATGAACATGCTGCACGTGGACATGGATTCAACCGGCAAGGGCGTCAGGCTGGCCATGCTGCCGGAGCTGGACGACGTGACGATCCGCTCCGAACAGACGCTGGCGGACGGCGACTGCTCGAAATGGGAAGAAGGCTGGAAGCTCCCGACCTATACCCGCACGGGCGGCCGGCTGACGGTGGTCCTGCACGGCACCTTCCCCCGCAACTGCAAGCAGAGCTACGGCATCAACGTGCTCGATCGCGACGACTACGCGGGCCGGCTGGTGCGCGCCACGTGGAAGCGGCTGGGCGGTTCGATCGCCGGCACGACGCGCGAGCTCGATCTGGCCGCCCACACGTCAGCCATCACGGCCGCCGCCGTCGCGCAGGGCGCAGTGGAAGGCTCGGCCGTGCAGGTAAAAACGGCCGGCACGGATTACGATGGCACGCGCCTGCTGGCGCAGCACGTGTCGCGCGCCTTGCCGGAACTGGTGCGCGACACGCTGAAGGTCTCCGACAACACGTTTGCCCGCACGATCTTCCTGTCGCTGGGCAGCCTGCAGCCGGATCCCGTGCTGGGCAGCCGTCCGCTGCCGGCCGGCGAACGGCTGGCGATGCTGCTGGCGCACAATGCAGCACAAGCGGGAGCACAAGCGGGCGCGGAACAGGCAGCCACGGCACCGGCATCGACGCAGGCACGTTCAGAGCAGGTGGTGCGCCGCTGGATGAAGCAGCACGGCATCGACGACACGGGCCTGGTGCTGGAGAATGGCTCGGGCCTGTCGCGCATCGAGCGGATCAGCGCCGTGCAGCTGGCCGCCGTGCTGCGCGCCGCACAGGAATCGTTATGGTCGCCGGAGTTCGAGTCGGCGCTGCCGATCGTCGGCGTGGACGGCACGATGCGCCGCCGCCTGACCGCGTCGTCCGCGGCGCAGCGCTCCCGCATCAAGACGGGCACGATGAAGAACGTGGTGGCGGTGGCCGGCTTCGTGCCGGATGCGAACGGCGAGCAGTGCATCGTCGTCGCGTTCGTCAATCACGAGCATGCCGGCAATGGCGTCGGGCGCGGCATTCTCGATGCGCTGATCGACTGGACGGCCAACAGCAGCGCCGCGAACACCATGTAAGCCGGGGACTGTCCCCGGCCGTTCGGGGACTGTCCCCTCTTCTGTCTTTGACGTAAAACAACCGAGGAAACAGCCGCTCCGCCCTTCACAGCACCCGCGTAAAAGTCGCCCTGACGTGCACCCGATCCCCGCAATCGAAGTGCCACCACTCGCTGTTAATCCCCAAAAACCCCGCGCCGAACATCGCATCGCGTAACAGCTGCCGGTTGGCGGCCTGCTGCGGTGTGAGGCGTTCCGCCGCCAGCATCTCCTTTTCCAGCGCCGGATGCGACAGCTCCGTCATGTCATCGAAGCCGGTGCCCATATCGAGCTCGTGGCCATCATCGTCGAGTATCGTCACATCCACCGCCATGCCGTAGGAGTGGATCGAGCCCCGTATCGGGTCGGCCAGGTACATGCGCAATTCGGTGCCGGCCAGCGCATCCCACAACTGTTCCTGCACGCGGTGCGGCCGCAATGCGTCGAGAATCAGCAGCCGGTGGCCGGGGCGCTGCTGCGCCAGCCATGCGACGGCGCGCTCGATCGCTGCGGCGGCATCGCGGTGCAGCCACGCGCAGTCCAGCGGCGAATACAGGTCGCGGCCGACGAAGTTGTCGCGCGTCGCATAGCGCAGGTCGATGCCGATGCCGGCGATCGTCGTCAGGTGGCGGAAGTCCGGGCTGGCCGGTACCTGTTCGCTCGTGATGGTGCGGGTCAGCGCGGTCATGTTCTTTCGAGGCAGGCGCGGGCCGCGCGGGCGATGCAGTCGGCCAGCTGGCGCGCGCCGTGCGACAGCGGCGAGTGGCCGGCTGTCAGCAGGTACAGCTGGGTGCCGAGGGCCGGCTCCAGCGGCCGCCGCTGCACGCGCGACGAGGACGCCGCGGTGAACGGATCGACGACAGCCATGCCGCCGCCCGCTTCCACCAGCGAGCGGGCGATCTGGTACGTTTGCACGACGGTGCGGAACACGGGGTGGCAATCCTGCGCTTCGCAGGCGGCCACCACCAGTTCGCCCAGCGGATCGTTGTCCGCGTAGCCGATCAATTCTCCCTGCAGGCCGCACGGCGCCAGCGGCGTGTTTACTTCGTCTTCACGCCACGTGCCGGGCGGTGCGATCACCGTCATCACGCCGTGCGCGATGGATTCGGCGACGATGCCGGGATGGCGCGGGTCCTGCAGCGACAGCGCCAGGTCCGCCTCGCCCAGGCGCAGCATATTGACGATCTCGCTCGTGTGGTGCGTGGCCAGCTCGCAGCGGGTGGTGGGGAAGTCGCGACGCCAGTCGTGCATCGCCTGCGGCAGCACGGAGATCGCCAGCGTGGGCGTGGCGACGAGGCGGATGGTTTCGACGGCGCGGCCCTTCAGGCTGGCCGCCAGGCGGCGGATGCCCTGCAGGTCGCGGTTCAGTTTTTCCGTTTCGGCGAACAGCCGGTGCGCCTCCGGCTTCGGGTACAGCTTGCCGCGCACGCGTTCGAACAGCGGCATGCCCAGCTGCAGCTCGCAGTGCTGCAGCACCTTCGTCACGGCCGGCTGCGAAATATGCAGCACCTGGGCGGCGCCGCTGATGGTCCCCACCTGCATGATGGCGTGAAAAACTTCGATATGACGCAGCCGCATTGCTGGGTTCTCCTGATTGCCCGATATTCGTACTCATACTCTGCGGCTGCGCGACGCGCAGCCTGCAAGGGACTCAGGATAGGACAAAGCGCCCCATGGCGCAACGCTCAGGGCTTGGCGGCGACGGCCGGCGCGACTGGTGCAACGGGTGCAGGAGGCTTCGGCGCCGTCAGCACTTCCAGGATCGCCGCGCTTTCCGCATCCGGCACGCCGTCCCAGTTGGCCTGGCGGTACTTGGTCTGGAATGCCACGATCACATTGTGCGTCGCTTCGTCGAACACGCCCGTCTGCGGCACCGCGTAGCCATGCTGCGCCAGCTTCTGCTGGAACCACACGGCATCCGGCACGGCCGTTTCGAACTGCGCGCGGGCGGTGGCGACGGCCGCCGCGTCCGGCCACTGGATCAGGCCCGCATCGGCCAGCTGCTTCCACGGGAACAGCGGACCCGGATCCTGCTTGCGCTGCGGCGCGATGTCGGAGTGGCCCAGGATGTTTTCCGGCGCGACCTTGTGGCGCGCCACGAGGTCCTTCAGCAGCGGGATCAGCTTGTCGATCTGCGCCTGCGAGAACGGCTGATACACGCGCTTGCCGTCCGGCCCGACGATGAAGCCCGGGTTGACGATCTCGATGCCGATCGAGCTGTTGTTCAGGTTCGAGTAGCTCTTCCAGTTGGACAGCCCGGCATGCCACGCGGCGTTCTTCTCGTCCACCAGCGCGTAGAACTTCGGCTGCGGCGTATCGGTCAGCAGGTAGTGCGCGCTGACTTCCTTCTCCGTCAGCAGCATGATCGAGCGGTCCAGGTCGGCCACCGTGTAGTGGATGACGATGAAGCGCACGCGGCTTGCCTGCCCTTTCGACGTCAGCGTGTGATCCAGTTCGTACGGCGCGGGCAGCGTGGTGGCGCAGCCGGCCAGCGCGGCGGCGATCAGGGAGGCAAGCAGGATTTTATGCATGGGGGTCTCGTGGTCGTAGTTTAAACATTGGGCCGGGCCGCCAGCCGCGCCGCCGCGACATGGGGCCGGGCAGTGCGCTGGTCCAGCGCCAGCTTGTCGGGCAGTTCCTTGCGCATCGCCTGCGCAATCGATGGGTGCAGCGCGGCGGCGCGGCCGGACAGCACCACGGGCCGCGGCCCGAAGCGCGCCACCAGCGCCAGCGCCAGACGCGCCAGTTCCTGGCCGGCCTGCTGCAGGATTTCGCGCGCATCGGGATCGGTGTCGGCGCACTGCGCGACGGCCAGCGCCAGCTGCCCGACTTCGCCCCGCTCGCGCGTGTAAATGAACTGGCGCGAATGCGACCAGTCGCTGCCGCCCACATGATCGAACACGGCGTGCGCCAGCGGCGACTGCTGCCAAGCGCCCGGCGCTTCATCCTCGCGGCGCCAGATGCGGCGCATCGCTTCGCGGGCGATCCAGAAGCCGCCGCCGCCATCGTCCAGCACCACGCCGCGGCCGCCGGCCCGGTGGAAGGTGCCGTCGGCATCGATGAAGGCGGCGATCGAACCGGTGCCCGCGTACACCAGGTAGCCTTCGCCCGGCGCGAACGCATCCAGGTAGGCGATCTCGATATCGTTGCACAGGCTGACGTCCGTCGCCGCCACGCCGAGCAGCCCGGCCAACCAGCCGGCCAGCACCTGGCCATCGCCGCCGAAGCCCGTCAGGCCGGCGCAGATGCGGCGCGGCTGGCCGTGAAGGCGCACGTCCTGCGCCAGCGCGGCGAACACCGCGTGCAGGCGTTCGCGCCCGTCGCGGCTGGCCATCTGCAGCGCCGACGAACCGGCCGCATGGCCTTCCGCCACCACGTTGCCGGCGGCATCGGCCAGCGCCCAGCGGGTCTGCGTGCCGCCGGCGTCGATGCCCAGGCCAAGGTGCGTGTCGGGAATGTCCATGATCGCGCTAGTGTACGGGGAAAGCATTGCTGGACCGTATGAAAGCTTGCTTTGGCCTTATTCCATCAGGTTATCAAAAGGACGTCATCAAAGCTTGGCCTGAACTCGCAGGCTCTCGTTGCCCACACGGTCCACTGCCGTCACGACGACATCGCGCACCGACTCGCCACCGAGATCGGCCAATACGAGCTTGCCGCGCGCGGCCGGCGTGGCCGTGAAGCGCCATTCGTTGCCGTAGCGGGCCCAGACGGCGGCCGTGACGGCGCCGGCCGGCATGACGAAGTCCACGCAGGTGCCCTTGTCGACGCGGCGCAGCGACACTGTCGGCGCGGCCGGCACCTGTTCGCCCAGCCAGGGCGATGCCGGCACCAGCGCGGCGCTCTGGTAGCTGTCCGCCTTCAGCCGGTCGGCCAGGCCGCCGCGGTTCTGCATCAGCGCGACCATGCTGAAATGGATGTGGCCCTGCGCAGCGGGGCGGCTGCGCGTGACGTCCACCTGCTGGACGATCTCGTCGTTGGTGAACGACTTGCCACTGCCGTCCGCGGTGCGGCTGGTGAACAGGCCGGGCCACACGTGGCGGCCGCGCGTGTTCTGCGCCAGCCAGTAGTCGAGCAGCACGGGATAGGCCTGCGGCGTCTGCGCGATGGGCCAGTACAGCTGCGGCGCCAGGTAATCGAGCCAGCCCTTCTGCAGCCACAGTTCGGCATCCGCATACAGCTTGTCGTACTGCGAGAAGCCGGCGATGCCTTTCGGGCGGCGGTCCGGCCGGCCGATGCCGAACGGGCTGATGCCGAACTTGACCCACGACTTCTCGCGGTGGATGCCCAGGTAGATCTGTTCGATCAGCTTGTCGACGTTCTGCCGGCGCCACGCGGCGCGGTCCAGCGTACCGCCGCCCTGCACATAGCGCTGCCACGACGGCTGGTCGGGGAATTCCACTTCCGGCTTCTGCCACGCCGGCGCATCCAGAGCCGCCGTCTCGCCGCCGGTCGCCGTCGGCGCCTCGATCGGATAGGGATAGAAATAATCGTCGATGTGCACGCCGTCGATATCGTAGCGGCGCACCACGTCCAGGATCACGCCCAGCGTGTGGGCCGATGCCGATTCCTCGCCCGGGTCCATCCACAGGTATTTGCCGTAGCTTTTCACCACTTGCGGATTGGTGTTGGCGATGTGCTCCTTCGCCAGCGGCGTGCGCGCGCCGGTCATCCGCGCGCGGTAGGGATTGAACCACGCGTGCAGCTCCATGCCGCGCGCATGCGCCTGGGCGATCCAGAACTGCAGCGGATCCCACGCCGGCACGGGTTCCTTGCCCTGCTTGCCCGTCAGGTATTCGCTCCACGGCTCCAGCTTCGACGGGTAGATCGCATCGGCGGCCGGACGCACCTGCAGCACGATCGCGTTCATGTTCATCGCTTTGGCGCGGTCCAGGATGGCGATGGCCTCGGCCTGCTGCTTGGCCGGCGGCAGGTTGCTGCGGCTCGGCCAGTCGATATTGGCCACCGTGGACACCCACGCGGCGCGGAACTCGCGCGGTGCGGGCGGCGGCTGTTCGCCCGTGTAATGGGGCGGTTCGGGGTGCGGCACGGCACTGCCGATGCCGGGCGGCGTGACGGGCCCGCGCGGCGCGGTCGGCGTCGTGGAGCAGGAACTGAGGATGGCGGCCAGCACGCCGGCGGCACCCGCGGACAGCAACAGCCGCTTGTTACGATCGAAAGCCAAACCCCACCCCTTACCAGTTGTTCAAGAAAGCGCGGCTATTGTAATCAAACGTCACGCGCGGCGCGCACGCTATTGGCGGTCAGGTGCGCCCGAACGCCGGATCGATCTTCACCAGCGCCGTCATCGCGAAGGCGGGGATCGTCGCCAGGCACGCCCAGATGAAGAAGTGCTGGTAGCCCATCATCTGCTGCAGGTAGCCGCTGGCCATCTGCGGCACCATCATCCCCAGCGCCATGAAACCCGTGCAGATCGCGTAGTGAGCCGTCTTGTGTTCGCCGTCCGACACCATGATCATGAACATCAGGTAGGAGGCGAAGCCGAAGCCGTAGCCGAACTGCTCGATCGCCATCGCCACGGCGATGAGGCCGATGTTTTCCGGCTGCGCCTGCGACAGGTAGATGAACACCAGGTCCGGCAGGTGGATGACGAACGCCATCGGCCACAGGCACCGCTTCAGGCCGAAGCGGGCGATGGCGACGCCGCCCAGCAGTCCGCCGACCGTCAGCGCGATGATGCCGGTGGTGCCGTAGACGAAGCCCACCTGCGTGTTGTCGAGGCCCAGGCCGCCGTCGGCGCGGGGATCGAGCAGGAACGGCACCGCCATCTTCAGCAGCTGCGATTCGCCGAGGCGGAACAGCAGCAGGAAGCCGAGGATGGTCCAGATGCCGTCGCGGCGGAAGAAGGCGCCGAACGTGCCGATGAATTCCATGAACGGGTTGCCGGCCAGGTGCGCGGGCTTGTCCTCGGCGGGGCGGGGCAGCATGATGAAGTGATACGCGCACAATAGGGCGAACACGATGCCCAGCACGCCGAACACGATGGCCCACGCCACGTGCGGATCGCCGTAATGCGTGATCAGCAGGCCGGCCAGCGCCACCAGCGCGCCCTGGCCGGTGATGTTGGCGAGGCGGTAGAAGGTGCTGCGCACGCCCACGTACGCGGCCTGCTCCTTCTGCGGCAGGCCGAGCATGTAGAAGCCGTCGGCCGCGATGTCGTGCGTGGCCGACGCGAACGCCATCAGCCACAGCACGGCAAGGCTCATCTGGAAGAAGCCGGGCAGGTGGGTGGTGAACGCCACCAGCGCCAGCGATACGCCGATCGCGCCCTGCAGCGCCACCGTCCACTGCCGCTTGGTGCCGAACATTTCAACGACGGGCGACCATAAAGGCTTGATCACCCACGGCAGGTACAGCCACGAGGTATAGAACGCGATGTCGGCATTGGAGAAGCCGGTGTTCTTGTACATCACCAGCGACAGCGACAGGACGGCGAAGTAGGGAATGCCCTGGCCAAAATACAGGGTGGGGACCCAGGACCAGGGGTTGCGCGGCGCTGCTTTCATTACATCCTTTGTACGTTGCGGGGATGCAGCCGGCGCGTCAGGCGTTCAGGGCCCCGCGCACGCTGCCTCCGGATTGTGCCAGCAGGGTATCGGCCTGCTGCACCGTCACCTTCTTCAGCAGCGCGACGATCGCCACTTTCACATGGAAGCCGCATGCCTCCAGCGTTTCGCGGGCTGCCGTATCGGCAGCGCCGGTGGCGTGCACCGTCAGGCGCACCGTGCGCGCATACAGCTTGGCGTTGGTGGGCTTCAAGTCTACCATCAAGTTTCCGTACACCTTGTGCAGGCGGACCATGATGGCGCTGGAGATCGTGTTCAGCACGATCTTCTGCGACGTGCCGGCTTTCAGGCGCGTACTGCCGGAGATGACTTCGGAACCCGTGTCGAGCGTGATGCCGATCTCCGCCTCGCCCGCCACCGGCGAGCCGGTATTGTTGGCGATGCCGATGGTCAGCGCACCCTGCTCGCGTGCCGCGTGGAGGGCGCCCAGCACGTACGGCGTGCCGCCCGATGCGGCCAGCAGGAAGATCACGTCATTCGGCGTCGGCACCAGCGCCAGCAGGTCGCGCGCGCCCTGTTCGCGATCGTCTTCCGCGCCTTCGACCGCCATGTACATCGCCGACTGCCCGCCGGCCAGCAGCGCGACGGCCCGCTCGTGCGGCCAGGAGAAGGTGGGATACAGCTCGACGCTGTCGAGCACGCCGAGGCGGCCCGACGTGCCGGCCCCCACGTAGATCAGGCGCCCGCCCGCTTCGATGCGGGGCACGGCGGCGGTGACGGCAGCGGCGATCCGCGCAGCGGCATTGCGCACCGCCTGCACGGCGTTGAACTGGTCGTCCACGAAGGCCGTCACCAGTTCGGTGACGGGATACTGGTCCAGCTGCTGGTGTTGACTGCTCGGTGTCTCGGTTTTCAGCATCGCCATCTCGTCCTGTTCGATGGGACCAGTGTAATACCAAAGCCGCAATGGCCGCGGCCGTCCACCCATGAAAGGTGTGGCGGGAGGCATTCCAAAAAGTTATCCAGCGCTACAGCCCAGTTCGTGTCCAACCCTGGGGTCAACCCTGTTTCTGGACACGGGCTCGGCTGTAAACCTCTGGCGCGGCGCGGTATTGGCCCAGGTCTACGGCTCAGTTCGTGTCCAAAAATAGGGTTGACCCCACGGTTGGACACAGGCTCAGCCGCGGCGCATCTCGGCGACGAAGTCGTAGTGGTCGCTGCGGCAGTAGGAATGCGTCAGTTCGACGGCCTCGCCGGAGTCGAGGTAGGCGATGCGGGTGATGAACAGCACGGCCTGGCCTTCCGGCACGTCGAGCTGGCGGGCCAGGTCGGCGGAGGCGTTCATCGCGCGGATGTGCTGCAGCGCGCGGACGGGCGCCTTGCCGGCGCCTTCCAGGTATTTGTACAGCGAGTCGCCGACGGCATCCGGCTGCGGCACCACGGTGGCGCGCAGCACGCTCACTTCGTAGGCCATCGCCACGTCGTCGGCCAGGCGCAGCCGTTCCAGGCGCGCCACCTTGGTATTCGGCGACAGGCCGAGGCTCATCTGCTCGTCCGCACTGGCGATGACGAGCTCGCGCCGCAGCCAGCGCGAGCCGGGCCGGTAGCCGCGCTGCTGCAGCTGCTCGGAAAAGCTGGACAGGTTCGACAGCGGCTGCTCGATGCGCGGCGCGATATAGTTGCCGGAGCCGCGCTTGCGCACCACCAGGCCCTGCTCGACGAGCTGGTCGATGGCCTTGCGGGCCGTCACGCGCGACACGTTCAGCAGCTCGGACAGCGTCCGCTCCGACGGCAGCGCCTGGTCGACCTGGTAGCGGCCGGCCCGCACGTCGTCGATCAGTTTGCGGGCAACCTGCATGTACAGCGGCGAATTGTCGGTGAGTTCCTGGGTGTGGCCGGTCATTACCAATCTCCTGAGGCGCTTAGTGTAACGGCGAAGGAGAAGGAGCGCTTCCCGGGCCCGGCATGAAAAAATGCGGACCTCGCATAACGTGAGCTCATGCCGCGCGGTCCGCAGGCAGCCGGCCAGCTTACCATTCCGGACGGTTATGGCCGGATACCCGGTTTTCATTGGCCTTTGGCGTGGCGCTGCCGCTATGCTGGCCAACAACGCACGAGGTGACGATGAAACGCACGATGCTGGCGACTATGCTGGGAACTTTACTGATGGCAGCGCATGCCGCGCCGCCGAATACACAGTTGGATAAGCAGCTGGCCGCCATCGTGGCCGACCCGGCGCATCCGCTGTCCGGCCTGTCCGTGCTGGCGATCCGCGACGGCCACGTGGCCTATGAGGGCCAGTTCGGCCTCGCGCGCATTGCCACGCACACGCCGGTGCGGCCGCAGACGATGTTCCGCATAGCGTCCATCTCGAAGATGGTCACCGCCTTCGGCTTGCTGCGCCTCGTCGAACAGGGCACCGTCTCGCTCGACGAAGACGTGAGCCGCTACCTCGGTTTTACGCTGCGCAATCCCCATTTCCCCGACCGGCCCGTCACGCTGCGCCACCTGCTCACCCACACATCTTCGCTGCGCGACGATGCCGGCTATTCCTGGCCTGTGGACAAGTCGCTCGTATCCATTTTCGCCGGCGGCGGCGCGATGTGGGCATCGAACGCGGCACCGGGCGGCTACTTCACCTACTGTAACCTGGGCTGGGGCGTCATCGGCACGGTGATGGAAAAGGTGACGGGCGAACGCTTCGACCGGCTGATGCAGCGCCTCATACTGAATCCGCTGGACCTGCGCGGCGGCTACAACCCGGCCGCCTTCTCGCCGGCGGAGGTAGCCGACACCGCGACGCTGTACCGCCGCCGCACCACCGACACGGAAGTCTGGAACCCGCAGGGCCCGTGGATCGCCCAGGTGGACGATTTCGCCACCCGCCCACCCGCGCCGCCGGCCGGCATCGAGCGCTACGTCCCCGGCACCAATGCCACGCCATTCAGCCCCACGGGCGGCCTGCGCATCTCGGCGCCGGACCTGGGCAAGGTGATGCTGATGCTGCTGAACGGCGGGCGCCACGACGGCAAACAGATCCTGCAACCGGCGACCATCGCGCTGATGTTCAGCGAACAGTGGCAGTTCAATGGCAAGAACGGCGACACGCTGGGTGGCCTGTACCGCAGCTGGGGCCTGGGCGCGCAGCGCTTCCCGGATGTCGACGGCAAGGGCAATCAGCTGGTGAGCCGCGCGCACTTCACTGCCGTCGGCCACCTGGGCGAAGCGTATGGATTGATCTCCACGTTCGCGGTGGACCTCGAGCACCGCAACGGCATCGTGTCGCTGATCGGCGGCTTCGGCACCGATCCGGACGGCGATCCGGGCCGCTATTCCGCCCACACGCGGGCCGAGGAAGCGATCCTCACCACCCTGTACCGCGGTGCCGTGGAAAGGTGACATCACCCAGGGTTATGACCGCCGCATCAGCTTTCATTGGCAGGGCCGCGAAGCTCCCGCGTAAGCTCCGCAAAACACTTTATTCACTTGAAAAGGCGCGCCGTCACGAGCGGGGCGGGGAAGCATGCGGCACGGGCAGCACACAGCACAGCAGGTAGTCGTCATCGGCGGCGGCGTCGTCGGCCTCACCACGGCCTGGTGGCTGCTCGAAGCGGGCTTTCGCGTCACGCTGCTGGAACGCACTGCGGAAGTGGGCAACGGCGCCAGCTACCGCAACGGCGGGCAGCTCAGCTACCGTTACGTTGCGCCGCTGGCCGATGCGGGCGTACCGCTGAAGGCCTTGCAGTGGCTGTTCCAGGATGCGGGGCCGCTGCGCTTCCGGCCCGAGGCGGACCTGCGGCAATGGCGCTGGCTGGCGCAATTCCTCGCCAACTGCAACGGCGCCAGCAACCGCCGCACCACGGCCAAGCTGCTGGAGCTGGGAGAGCTGAGCCGCCGCATGATGGCGCAGCTGGAGGTACAGGTGCCGCTGGAAGACTTCGCGTGGCGCGATGCGGGCAAGCTGGTGGTCTACCGGACGAAGAAGCAGTTCGATGCCGCCGTCGCCAAGCCGGCCCCGGAGGGCAACCGCCGCGTGCTGTCCGGCGCGGAGACGGCCGCGCTGGAGCCGGCACTGGCCCAGCTGGCACCGCAGCTGGCCGGCGGCATCTTCAACGAAGGCGAGGCGGTGGCCGATTGTCACGCGTTCTGCGTGGCGCTGGAGAAGCGGCTGAAGGCCCATCCCCGCTTCGCCGGTACCGTGCATGCGAGCGCGCAGAGCCTGTTCATCGAAAACGGCAAGGTGTCCGCCGTGCAGACGGACGACGGCTGGGTAACGGGCGAGCACTTCGTGCTGGCGGCCGGCATCCAGAGCCGCGACCTGGCCGCGACGGCCGGCATCCGGCTGCCGCTGTATCCGCTGAAGGGCTACAGCCTGACGGCGCCGATCAGCGCGCAGCACACGGCACCGGAAATCAGCGTGACCGACTTCGAACGCAAGACTTTATATGCCCGCATCGGCGACCAGCTGCGCGTGGCGGCAATGGTGGACATGGTGGGCGAAGACACGTCGCTGGACGAGTCCCGCGTGGCCGGCCTGACGCGCCTCGTCCGCGCCACGATGCCGACGGCGGCCGACTATTCCCGCATCGAAGCGTGGGCCGGCCTGCGCCCCGCCACGCCGAACAGCGCCCCCATCCTGGGCCGCACCCAGCACCCCAACCTGTGGCTGAACGTGGGCCACGGCCCGCTCGGCTTCACGTTCGCCTGCGGCACCGCCGCGATCCTGGCCGACCTGATGTCCGGCCGCCCCGCCCCATTTGCGCTCGATTTTCTTGCTTATAGCAAAAAATAGGGACAGACCCTGTTTTACAGG
>DKJA01000075.1:0-1193 GCA_002454505.1 Oxalobacteraceae bacterium UBA6704 | reverse complement strand
AAACAGGGTCTGTCCCTAATTTCGCCGATGCGGCCTGTCCCTAATTTCTCTTCTTAGCAATTTTTCCCAGAAAACAGGGTCTGTCCCTCATTTACCCTTCAGGCAACTTTAAGCGGGGGGCGGGCCGGGGATTCGGGATATGGCGGATAATGTCGCCTTTTCATTGTCCGACCTGCACATGTCCAAATCGAAGACTCCAATCGGGTGTCCGTGCGGCGGGGCGTCGCTGGCGGCGTGCTGCGGGCCCTATCTGGATGGCGCGGCGTTGCCCGCCACCGCGGCGCTGCTGATGCGTTCGCGCTACACCGCTTACGTGCTGAAGAACGAGCCCTACCTGCTGGCCACGTGGTATCCGCGCACCAGGCCCGTCGAGAAGATCATCGATCCGGACGAGCCGCTACAGTGGCTGGGACTTGAGGTAAAATCCGCTTTACGTTTACGTCAACGTAAAGTAGCCGAACCGGTCATCGACGAGGATTTCGTCGAATTCGTCGCCCGCTTCCGCGTGCACGGCAAGGCGCACCGCCTGCACGAGGTCAGCCGCTTCCTGCGCGAGCCCGACCCGGCGCTGGGCGGCACGCCGCGCTGGTTCTACGTTGACGGAGAATTTCCGAAAACATAAGAGGGGACACATGCCGACCATCGAAAGCAAACTCAATCCGCGCAGCGCCGACTTCAAGGCCAATGCGGCCGCCATGCAGGCCGTGGTGGACGACCTGCGCGCGCGCGTCGCCAGAATCGCCGAAGGCGGCGGTGAAGCGGCCAGCGCGAAGCACGTCGCCCGCGGCAAGCTGCTGCCCCGCGAGCGGGTGCGGATGCTGCTCGATCCCGGCACGCCCTTCCTCGAGTTTTCCCAGCTGGCCGCGTACGAGATGTACAAGGAAGCCAATGGCAACGATGCCGCGCCGTCCGCCGGCATCATCACCGGCATCGGCCGCGTGGCGGGCCAGGAGTGCGTCATCGTCTGCAACGACGCCACGGTCAAGGGCGGCACCTACTACCCGGTCACGGTGAAGAAGCACCTGCGCGCGCAGGAGATCGCCGAACAGAACCAGCTGCCGTGCATCTACCTGGTCGATTCGGGCGGCGCCAACCTGCCCAACCAGGACGACGTGTTCCCCGACCGCGACCACTTCGGCCGCATCTTCTACAATCAGGCCAATCTGTCGGCGCAGGGCATTCCGCAGATCGCC
>DKJA01000070.1:48920-49185 GCA_002454505.1 Oxalobacteraceae bacterium UBA6704 | reverse complement strand
GGAAGGTGCCGTCAACGACAAAGTCGTGCTGCGCGTGGTGGGCGGCCAGCGCATCGTTGCCATTGCCACGCGCGACAGTACCGCCAGTCTCGGCCTGGTACCGGGCGTGCAGGCCTACGCGCTCGTCAAGGCGTCATCGGTGATCGTTGCGGTGGATGCGGGGGAGATGAAGGTGTCGGCACGCAATCAGCTGGCGGGCACGGTGTCCCGCGTGCTGACCGGCGCCGTCAACTCGGAGGTGACCATCGCGCTGCCGGGCGGCGGC